>SLLE01000076.1 GCA_007134225.1 Tindallia sp. | reverse complement strand
GATTACTATGGACACGGAAACTGCTCTGAAGTGCCAGACCATATCAGCATTGAAAAAACTGCAGAAGCTTTAAATCAACGATTGGAAGAAATGAAGATTAAAAATGCTGTTTTAGTCGGTCATGGTCTTGGAGGAATGATTGCAACAGAACTGGCCTTTCACAATCATGATAAGGTGGTTCGGCTAATACTCATTGATATGCTTCCCAGAAGGAAGTCCTTTAAACTAATCAGGCAGCTTGACCTGGAACAGTTAGAACGAAACCGAACAGCTGTTTTACAGGCTCACTATAAACAACTGGTGGAAGATGACGTCTTAAGAGATGCTGTTGTAAAGGAAGCATTATTAACGAATGAGAGAGCCTATTACTACTATATGAAAGAGTTGCTGGAAATGGATTATACCCAAAAGCTTAATTCTTTGCGTGTGCCGATTCATTATTTTTACTCATCTATTGCAGGAAGAGACAGGGAAGAAATGATAAACTTGAGAGAAAAAGCTGGTATTAAAAGCATAAAAGACGAACTTTTGTATCATTATCCAAATAGCAGCCATTTCATGATGTGGGACCATAAAGAAAAATTCACGCAAGACTTGGAAAAGATATTAAAGCTGGAATCACAAGTTGGCTACTAGCGATGAAGAACCCGCATTTTGCGGGTTCTTCGTGTATCAGGAGATGAAATTTAAAGGAGGAACTACTTTTGCTCATAAGCATACCAAGGGAGAATATCTTCAAGCGCAAAATCTGGCAAGGTTCTCCTTTGCACAATAGTGTTTAGGCGCTCCTTACTTTGGGAAAAAGGGTTTCACCCAATAAAAGCTTGATAAATGGAAGCGACGGCTTTTTCAAAATCTTTGTTCTCCACTCCGACAATAATGTTAATCTCGCTAGATCCCTGATCAATCATGCGTACATTGACGCCGGATTCATATAATGCAGTAAAAAGTTTTGAAGAAATACCTGGAGTGTAGGCCATTCCATGACCAACGGTTGCAACCAATGCCATGTTAGGGTGAATTTCAAGTAAATCAGGTTTGCAGTGGACGTGGATATCCTCGATCAGTTTATCCAACTTACCCGATAGTTCAGAGCTTTTAATGACCAAAGATAAACTGTCAATGCCGGACGGAATGTGTTCAAACCGAACCTGATGATTCTCCAAAATGGAAAGAAGTTTTCTGACAAAACTAATATCACTTTTCATTAGGTTTTTTTCGATGGCTAATACGGTGAAATCTTTCCGACCGGCTATTCCAGTAATGGATCCTGGTGGATCAATAGGATCCCGATAACTGACAATCATCGTACCCGGATTCTCCGGTTCATTAGTATTTTTAACATTAATAGGAATGCCAGCTTCCAAAACCGGAAATATCGTTTCTTCATGCAATACTTTTGCTCCCATATAAGACAACTCTCGAAGCTCTCGGTATGTGATGGTTTTGATTGGCCGGCAGCCTGGAACGATGCCAGGATCGGTTACCAGGAAACCGGATACATCCGTCCAATTTTCGTAAATCGAGGCATTGACCGTTTTTGCAATAATAGCACCGGAAATATCGGAACCACCTCTTGGGAATATTTTTATGGAGCCATCTGGAAGACTGCCATAAAAACCGGGAATAACATATCTGTGCTCATTCTGAACATAAGACTCAATTTCTTTTTGTGTCTTTGTCAGATCAATGGTTTCATCCTCATGAAACTTAATGACATCAGCAGCATCGAGGAATTGGCAATCTAAATAAGCAGCCAGTAAAAGCGCATTAAGGTATTCTCCTCTGCTTGCAACATAATCCAAAGAGGCACCTGAGGCGATTTGGTCCTCAACATCCAGAAGTATTTTGCTAAGATCAATTGGTATTGATAGTTCTTTTGCGATTTGATGGTACCGATCGGATATTACCTTGAATATTTCTGAAAAAGGGACACGATGTGAAACCTGAGCATGGCAAAGATACAACAAATCAGTAATCTTAATATCTTCCCGATGCCTTTTCCCTGGCGCAGAAGGAACAATAAATTTACGCTGCGGATCCCGATCAACTATTTTTTTTACCTTTTGAAACTGGCTGGCATCGCATAACGAACTGCCACCAAACTTTGCTACTTTTAGCTTCATATACACTACACTCCCCACTCTTGTGATATAAGCATTATAATTCAAATTTTTTGAATTAGTCAATGGATTTTATCTCTACATTGAAAGGCAGATGGATTGAACGTTGAAAACGACTCTGTTATACTAGTGACAAATAACGATGAGAACGAATGTTAGGAGAAAGATATGGTCTGGGTTTACATGTTAAAGTGCAGCGATAATTCTTATTATACTGGATGGACTAATTCACTGGAGAAGAGAGTGAAAACACATGCCAGAGGACAGGGTTCCCGCTATACACGCGGCAGGCTTCCGATCCGACTGGTTTATTGCGAAAAAATGACGGACAAAAATGAAGCACTAAGACGAGAACACTCCATTAAAAAATTAAGTCGAAGCGATAAAAATCAGCTGGTCAATAAAGATACCGCAGGTCAAACCTGCGGTATCTTAAAATGAAAAGATCAATATTCAAATTGAGAGACTTATTCGGGCTGTCGTGCACCCATTTCCTTGTCAAGCAGGTAAAGGATGTGCCCTTTAGCGCCAACACGTTTGATTTTGGCCATCAATTGCTGAAAGGTTGCCTCTTCTTCTACCTGCTCATCGACGAACCAGTTAAGAAAGGAAACAGCCGGATAATTCTTCTCTTCGACGGCGATCTCCATTAGTAAATGAATCCTTTCGGTGACAAATTGTTCATGTTCGAGAGCGGCCTCAATAACAGATTCTATAGATTCAAAGTCACCTTTTGGCTCATCCATGGCTTGAATACGAGCCCGTCCGTTAACCTCGTCGATAAAATCAAAAAACTTCATGGCATGCATTTGCTCTTCCTGTGCCTGGACTCGAAAGAACGTTGCAAAGCCAGGTAGATCCAAATCCATAAAATAGGCGGACATTGCAAGATAATAATTGGCTGAGAACATCTCGTACTTAACCTGATCGTTCATTTCATTTAAAAGTTTTTCTGAAAGCATTAAATTTCCTCCTATCACGTTTTAGATTGTCTTTCTGAAATAATACTATATATATACGCAAAAAACACAACATTAAACAACTTTATTTGAATATAAGGAGTGCATCACATTGAAATATAAACTTTTGGCTACGGATATGGATGGAACACTATTGGATGACGGAAAAAACCTTTCAGAAAAAAATATTATCGCATTGCAAAAGGCATACCAGCAGGGAATGGAGATTGCTTTATGCACCGGCAGACCATTTCACACCGTTGAACCGTATTTGGAGCAAATAGGAATCAAATGTTGGTTAATTACGAATAATGGAGCAGTCATTCGAAATCCACATAAAGAAATTATGAAAACTCATTACATCGATGAAAACTCATTAGGAGAAGTATTGAAAATACTTGTTAGAAAGCCATCTCTGTATTTTCATGGCTCTGATGAGAAATATACGTATGTCAAAAGTCGATGGAGCCGATTTGGGAATTTATATCGATTCGAGAGGAAAAGTCAAAAGAGCCATTTGAGGTCATTGGGGCGCGCTTTACAGGCGGCTTGTTTTACTTCGACCTATCAATTGGTTAATTTTGAAACGTTTATTGAGCAGGGATATCGCATGACAAATCTAATCGTCATTTCTTCCGACTATCATTTACTTGAAGCAAAAAAAAAGCAGCTCAAAGAACTGCCGGATATATTTGTTACACGATCAGGAAACGATAACATGGAGATTTTAGACAAGCATGCTACGAAAGGAAATGCGCTGAAGATACTGGCTAATAACCTTAGAATATCACCTGAAACCATTGTTGCTATAGGAGATCATGACAATGATCTCAGTATGATTGAGTATGCAGGGATGGGAATAGCAGTGAAAAATGCCACGGAGTCGCTAAAAAAAAATGCAGACATGGTAGTCTGCACGAATAACAATGATGCTTTATCTTGTGCCTTAGATTTACTCTTAGATAAACAGGATTCTTATCTTCAGGTGGAGTTTTAACTCCATCTGAAGGTTAGAATGCGTTATCCATAAGCAGATGGCCCAAATGTATCGTTTAGTGGCAGTACTTAGTTTCTTCACCTCGGGTACGTAGTATACACCGCTTATCTCCCTCTTTTAGAAGAGGGGGTCTTAGCGGTGGTAGTCATCGGATAAACAAGTAAAAGCTACATCAAAAACAACCGAAGGATAAATGGAAGCAGAGTGATGGCAATAACCAGGATTGTTGCCCCCCATACGAAGACTTGCGTGCTTTTTTTCAACGATTGATGCTCCATGCGATAATGAGCCCAGACAAGCATTCCGATGGCGAAAACTTGGAAAAAAGTTTGATAGGGAGCCAGCGCAGAAGCGTAAGAAAGACTGAGGCCGCCCAGACCGAGCGACACAAATAGTATCGGCATGACTCAGCAAAATGCGGATAACGCTGCTCCGCCAATGGCCCCGATGCTCATGAGCTTTGATTTTAGTTCTTTCATGAAGATCATACCTTTCAATAATCTAATGGCATTTTTTAAGATGCTTAATCCATTCTACACCATGATAGCTAAAAATAAAATAAAACTAGTGATTCGGATCAAGTATTCAGATATAATAAAGAACAAACAAAATACCGACAGTGGTCTATGAGATATAGTAAGATTTTCGAACATTGAGAGGAGTAACAGGATGAAGTTCAATTCGGATGTCAAAATATTAGATATCGATTTAAGCAATGAAACCATTGAAGAACGGATATTGCCGCAGGAAATAACAAACCTTTATCCGGATGGGACAGCATTTGGTTTATATTTATTGCTTCAGGAAGTGGACCAGGACGTGAACCCGCTGGCACCAGCCAATATCCTTATATTTACCTATATGGAAAGTGTTGGTTCAAAGAAACCTGGAGATTATCTGGTAATTACAACGAAGAGTCCTTTGAATAACTCCATTGGTGACAGCAAAGTGATGAGCGCTTTACCGAACCTTTTGAGGATAAGAGATATTTATGCCATCATTTTCAGAGGGAAAGCAAAAAATCCTGTTTATTTATACATGGAAGGAGAAAATTATTCGATCAGAGGTGCGCAAGCGATATGGGGGAGAGTGTCCGATGAAGCAGCGCGAATCATTAAAAAAGAAGTGAAAGAAGATGCGTTAGAAATTGCTCTAATTGGTCCTGCTGGAGAGAATATGGTAAAATACTCTTGTATTATTTCAATGACAAATAGAGCCAGCGGAAGAAGTGGTACTGGTGCTGTAATGGGATCAAAAAATCTAAAAGCTATCGTGATTAAAAAGTCGAAATAATCATTGAAGAAAAATTGTCTGAGTCATGCTTGATAAACCTCATCTGCTACAATTAAATGAAGGATGTTTGTCTGATAGTTTGAAAATCAGCATACGACCGAGACAGGCGTAAGGACAGATGGTGATATAAGAAAGAAGCAAAATGAATTTAAACGAAAATGGAGAAAGGCCGTGTCGAAAATATGTTTACAATCACCCCTGATAATAATTCTGATAAACAGGAAGTATTGCCTATTAAGGTTTGGCTTCCTGACTTAGACTGGTTGGAAGAAGGTTGTCTGCAGCAAGCTAAGAACCTATCCCGCTATCCATATGCAGTGAAACGGATTGCTTTAATGGCTGATACGCATCAAGGCTTTGGGATGCCCATCGGAGGTGTGATGGCTACGCAGGAAGTTGTGGTTCCTAATGCAGTTGGTGTAGATATTGGCTGCGGAGTAGCTTTTAGTGAAACAAACATCGGTATGAAAGAAATTTCGGAAAAGCTTCTGGTAAAACTGGTTAAAGAAGCAATGCGGCGGATCCCTCAGGGGTTTAATCATCATAAAAGCTCACAAAATGCTGAATGTATCAAACAATACAAAAAGATGTATCCGGAAGAAAAACGTCATTCTCAGATTTGGCAGGAACTGGATGCAGCTTCCTATCAAATTGGAACTCTGGGTGGCGGAAATCACTTTATCGAATTCCAGGAAAATGATAAAGGAAACCTTTGTATAATGGTGCATTCCGGGTCGAGAAACGTTGGATATAAAATTGCGGGTTACTTTAATAAAATTGCCTGTAACAAAAGGAAGGAATGGAACAGTACTGTCCCTGAAAAGCATGCATTGGATTTTATACCTATTGATTGCGACGATGGGCGTTCTTATTTGAACTGGATGAACTTTGCGCGTTCTTTTGCCCAAGAGAGCCGAAAAATGATGATGGAAAGTGTCTGGCGTGTTTTTGAAAATCAGGCAGGCATCCGGATTGAAACTTCTGTTTTAGATGTTCACCATAATGATGTTAATCTTGAAAAACATGAAGGAGAAATGCTTTGGGTCCATCGAAAAGGTGCTATCAGGGCAGGAAAGGATGAAATAGGAATTATTCCGGGAGCGATGGGAAGAAAGTCTTATATTGTCATCGGATTAGGGAATTCTGAATCATTTTTCTCCTGTTCTCACGGAGCAGGCAGAACAATGAGTCGAAAGCAGGCGAAAAAACAATTTGATCAACATACGGTAATCCGAGCGCTGCAAGAAAGTCATGTACTTTTGGGAAAAAATAAGTTGCATGATGTGGGTGAAGAGGCACCGGAAGCGTATAAAGATATTGAGTTTGTACTAAGACAGCAGCAAGACTTGTTAAAACCGCTCCAGACGCTAACAGGAAAGGCTGTTATAAAAGGATAAACACAAACAGTTATAGCCAGTTGAAAATCCGCAGGACCTAATCACCGGAATCGATTGTGACTATATCATTGGTATTGGCAATGTGGAAGAAAAGGTTATCATATTGCGTGATTTAGAAAAAATCCTGTTTATCAGAGAATGCAAAGAAAGAAATTATCAAAATGGAAGAATAATGCCATCGGCGTTATGGATATTAGGGACAGCGGATAAGCAGGTTAACCGCTGTCCTTTTTTGGAGTCTGCAAAAAGGAAGTTAAGCAGGTCTATTGTTATATCTGAGGTGTACTTTTTAATTTCACTGATGTACAATTAAGTAAAATCAGGAAAACACATTGAGGTGAATGAAGAATGGAAAGAACAATGGTACGCGAACCCAAAAGAATGCCGGCAGAAATTCGATTAACATACGGCAAACTTTTAGGACTTATGATTTTGGCACAACACAGACCGGAAGCAGTTGCAATGCAAGAATTCTATAGAGCTTTGAGAAAAATCGAAATGAAAGAAAAAGATCGGCAGGTTATATTTGAATATATGATGGATCCGGATCAATCAGCCAGTGAGCTGATTGAAATCATTATGACTGTAAAAGACGATCAGGAACGAAATTTACTACGATTTTCTTTGTTAGAAGATCTCTATCGAATTATGAAAGCCGATTTTTATGAGGACAAGGACGAAAAGTATTATTTTGATGAAGTGGTTAGCAAACTGGGAATTCAACCGCAGCATTTGCAATTTGTTGTTGATACTTACGAGAAAGAAGATCTGTACGTACCAGGAATGGAGAAAGAGTCTACTTCTGATACATTAATCAGATATATGGCAGGACTCACAGTAGGGATCATAACCGCTGGAATTATTCGAAAATCAACGTGGAAAAAGAAGAGTGAGAATTCGGCAATAGAAATTATTGCAGTTCTTTCTTCAAGCTTCGTTGCATTCCAGACTACGCAGCACTTGATGAAATTAAAAGGGACCAAAGGACGCTGGATTAGAAAAAAATTATTGAAAGAAAAACTGAAACAGGAACAACAACTGATCAAGGATATAAAAAAGGATCATCGTATGATCCGGCAGATCATTAAGAAAAAATCCAGTCAGTTTATGGCAACCTTTTCCTGGCAAGATGTTTTAACTCTATTGGAAAAGACCCTTGCATACTTGGAAAAATAAGAATTCTTACTATACTCACATGGGGTAAAGCACCTATGTATGGGTATAAAGATAGTGCTTGGAAGTTTTTTTAAAAAAGAGTATAATGACGTTGGTGAGAATTTTAGTAGTTCTATACTGATTTACTGGAAAAGCATCTATGAATCGGAGGAGTAGAAATGAAAATAGGCATCCCACAAGCGTTGCTTTATCACTATTACTATCCATTTTGGAAAACATATTTCGACTCTTTGGAGATTGAAACGATTATTAGTAGTCCAACCAACAAGCGGATTATGGATCAAGGGGTTAAGTACTCTGTTCCAGAGATGTGTGTGCCTATAAAAGTTTACCTGGGGCATGTTTTGGAACTGGTTGATAAGGGAGCTGACTATATCTTTGTTCCCCGCTTTGTCTCAATCCAAAAAGGACAGTTTTTTTGTCCCAAATTCATGGGTTTGCCGGATATTATTCGACATTCTTTTCCGGAAATGGAGCCTATCATGATTTCGCCATACATTGAGAGTACAACAGATGATTTAGCAACATCGATTAAGCAGTACCAGGTTTTTGAGGAAAAATTTGGCATATCACGTCGAGACAACCGAAAAGCATTGAAAAATGCTGAATCGGTCTGGAAATCATTTCGGGAATACAGTCTCCGCGGTTACGACATTTCAGAAGCTGCGGCCTTATCAATGAATGATGGACATAAAACGTTGAAGCAACGAAAAAGCGAAGTGAAAGAAAGGTTCGAAACCCCTGAAGTAACCATAGGCGTCTTAGGTTATGTTTATAATATTTATGATTCTGTCATTAGCCTGGATATTCTCAACCGACTGAAAGAAATGGGTGTTAAAGTTAGAACGTTTGAAATGATCGATGACGATGTATTGAAAGAACAATTAAGTAGTATACCCAAAACTCTATTCTGGACTTTTAGTGATAAACTGTTCGCAGCTGGAAATCATTTTTATCATGATTCTGAAATTGATGGAATCATTCATGTAACTGCTTTTGGTTGCGGCCCGGATTCAATGCTTGGAAAACTCCTTGAACTGGATTCAACGAAACATGAAAAACCTTTTATGACACTGCGGATTGATGAGCACTCTGGAGAAAACCACCTTCAAACCAGGGTGGAAGCTTTTGTTGATATGCTCAAAAGAAAGAAGAGAAAGGTAAAAAGGGGGGCACTGGCATGAAAGTGACCTTTCCGTATATGGGGACTACTGTTGTTTACAAAAAACTCCTTGAAATGCTGGGACACGACGTGATCTTACCACCAAAGCCCACCAGGACCACGATTAATCTGGGTGTGAAATACAGTCCCGAATTTGCCTGTTTTCCGTTAAAAGTTATTATGGGCAGCTACTTTGAAGCGATCCAAAAGGGTGCAGAAGTGATTGTTACATCTGGAGGGAATGGCCCATGCAGAGCCGGTTTTTATGAGCGTGTGCACCAGAGAATTCTTGAGTCAGAGGGATATGATGTCGATTTTATCGTATTTGACTCTATGTTTAGGGATCCCAAAACTTTTTTTAGAAACATTAAAAAACTGAGGGACAGAACTCCATGGATACAGGTGATGAAGTCATTGCTGCTGATTTATGATATGATTGGCAAGCTGGATAATTTAGAAAAAAAAGTTCAGTGTATTCGAGCTTATGAGAAAAATCGCGGAGAAACATCCAGGATCTGGGAGAAAATTCAGTATGATTTTGATCAGGCTTTTTCTTTTGCATCCATGAAAAAGGCATTTAAGCTAGGAAAAGAAAAACTGAATTCCGTACCCATTCATCATATTGAGGAAGAAGAACAAATCAGAATTGGGATTGTAGGAGAAATATATGTTGTGATGGAAGACTCCATCAATATGAAAATGGAACAGGTGCTGAACAGTTTAGGCGCTGAGGTAGAAAGATCTCAATACCTGTCTCAATGGGTAACCTACAACATGCTTCCGAAATGGATGAACTGGACTCATGAAAATGCGGTATTGAAAAAAGGAGAACCATACATTCCTATTTTGATCGGTGGGCACGCTAAGCAGAGTGTTGGTCAAATTGTTGACTATGGTCAGCGGAAATTTGATGGAGTTGTCCATTTAATGCCTTTTGGCTGTCTTCCGGAACTTGTTTCACAAAGCATTATCCCTAAAATCAGTGAGGATTATAATATACCGGTGCTGACGATCTCTTTGGATGAACAGACAGGTATTGCTAA
Source organism: Tindallia sp. (assembly GCA_007134225.1). Lineage (GTDB taxonomy): Bacteria > Bacillota > Clostridia > Peptostreptococcales > Tindalliaceae > Tindallia. Next base: position 132,960 of record SLLE01000076.1, on the reverse strand, counting down.
CAATCAAACCAGAATAGAGGCTTTTGTGGATTTGGTGCGGGGAAAGCGAAAGCAAAGGCTCAATGGAAAAACGAAGTTGAGCCGAAATAAACGGGAGCATTGTTGCTCGTCCAGCTAAACAAGAGAGAAAACAGCTAATTATGATACAGGAGGATGAATGGTTTGCAGGAATTATTTATGGGTGTGGATGTAGGATCTGTCAGTACCAATATTGTAGTCATTGATAACAATACTAATGTTATTTCAAGTCAGTATATGAGAACGAATGGTCAGCCTTTGGAGACCGTTAAGAAAGGGTTGAAACAGTTAGAAAAAGAGTTTTCTGAGAATGCCAAAATCAGAGGCGTTGGCATCACTGGCAGTGGACGGCAGATGATAGGTGTCATGATCGGCGCAGATGTCATCAAAAATGAAATAACAGCTCATGCAACAGCCACCGTTCATTTTGTGCCAGACGTGCGTACCATTTTTGAAATTGGCGGACAGGATTCAAAGATTATTGTTGTGGAAGATCAAATGGTTGTTGATTTTGCAATGAATACGGTCTGCGCTGCCGGTACTGGTTCGTTTTTGGATCATCAGGCAGAAAGACTGGGCATTCCAATCGATCAGTTTGGCGGAAAAGCACTTTCGGCAGACCGTGATGTGCGGATTGCCGGAAGGTGTACTGTTTTCGCAGAGTCAGATATGATTGCAAAACAGCAGTTTGGTTTCTCTAAAGCTGAAATTATTAAGGGTTTGTGTGAAGCATTGGTGCGAAACTATATTAATAACCTTGGCAGGGGTAAAAAGCTGGAGCCGCCATATGTCTTTCAGGGCGGAGTAGCAGCTAATGAAGGGATAAAAGCAGCTTTTGAGAAAGAGATCAATTATGAAGTAGTGATACCGGAGCATTTTAGTATTATGGGAGCAATTGGCTCGGCGATTTTAGCAAGGGAAGAAATTTTAGCAACAGGCACAAATACAAAGTTTAGGGGCTTTGTTGCAGCAAATTTGGAGTTTGCTCCCAAAACCTTTGAGTGTGACGACTGCCCAAACCATTGCGAAGTGATCGAGGTTCATGTGAATAATCAAGTAGTAGCCCGATGGGGAGATCGATGTGGGAAATGGACAAACTCAGTGAAACAAATTGATCTTTAATTTCAAACCCTGTTTATGATAAACAACAGGTATTGAAATAATTGGAGAGCGGCGAATACTTCGCTGCTTTTTCCATTTGCAGTTCAATGCATGGTTGTTGCAAACAGAGATAAACTGGTATAAACTGAGTGGAGAAAAGGTCGATGCTGACTGGCATGGGCTTAAATACATGAGGTGAAAAAGTTGAGAAATGATTTTAAGCTTTTTAAAAAAATAGATTTTAGTCTCCTCCTCATCGTTCTGATGATTTGTGTTTATGGAGTGGTGATTATTTCCAGTTCAACACTTAACCACCGGTTGGGTCCTGCTCACTTTGTCAGAAGCCAAATAACTTCTATTCTGACAGGTTTGGTCGCCATGGTTGGAATGATCTTAATTAATTATAAAACATTAAAAAGACTGGCTTTCCCAATTTATTTAATCAGCAACGCATTATTATTGATAGTCCTTATAGTGGGAGTAGGGCAGGAAGACTGGGGAGCCAGTAGATGGATCCGAATCGGAGGAATCGGATTTCAACCGGCAGATTTTGTTAAAATTGGACTCATTATATGCTTGGCAAAGATTGTGGACGATCAGCAGGAGTGCATTAATCAACCCTTCACACTGTTAAAAATACTGGGATTCATGCTTTTGCCTCTCTCCTTGATTATGATGCAACCGGATTTAGGTACCACATTGGTTTTAAGTGCCATTATTTTTGGCGTACTTTTTATGGCAGGGATTCGGTATAAATACATTTTCATTGGTGCTGTTATGGGTCTTTTAAGCATGCCAATATTTTGGAACCTACTGGAAGATTATCAGCGTACTCGAATTCTGATATTCTTGAACCCGGAAATGGATCCAATGGGTGCCGGATATCAGATTATCCAATCAAAAAGAGCGGTGGGAGCAGGGATGCTGAGAGGACAGGGGCTTTACAGCGGGACTCAAAGTCAGTATGGATTTTTACCTGAAAGACATACGGATTTTGTGTTTTCTGTCATTGCTGAAGAATTGGGTTTTATAGGTGTATCGATCCTGCTTTTTTTGTTTGTTGCTATGCTGGTCAAGTTTGTTTACATTGCGATGAATGCTAAGGATGACTTCGGAATGTTTTTGGTGGTAGGAGTTGTTTTCATGTTTGCTTTTCACATCTTTATTAACGTTGGTATGGCAATCGGGTTAATGCCGGTGACCGGTAAGCCCTTGCCTTTTATTAGCCACGGTGGTACCTTCATGTTAACAAATTTTATGGCAATAGGTCTGGTGCTAAATGTGTACATGCGAAGAGATGTGATTAATTTTTGAATGGAGTGATGACCGCTTCAGTAACCTTGGGGCTAATAGTGGTCATGGCAAAGCTGTGCGGCTGATCCTCGGTATCTGTTAACGTTCGGATAAAAGAAGTAAATTGATAATCATAAACCAATAAACCACATGGAAGGAGCAGAAAAATGAAATTTGTTACAGCATCTTATGAGGGGAACGAAAAACCGGGTGTATTGTCAAAAAATGATCAAGGTATTTTCTTTTTTGAGCAGATATTTGGTGAAGAGGCGCACAAAACTGTTTTGGATTTTATTCGATCTCAGGATGATAAGGCCTTGGAAATAATTAAGCAATTTTTAGAGCAACCTAACCAGGAGCCACAACCACTTGAAAAGGTTCAGTTATTGGCACCGATTCCACGGCCGTTTCGAAACATTATTTGCCTTGGATTGAATTATCAGGATCATGCAGATGAATTGAAAAAATCCTTTGCAAAAAACAATCCCAGTCCAGAAGCTCCGATTTATTTCGGTAAAATGGCGACAGAGATTGTAGGTCCGGATGCGGTCATTGATCTTCAGGAACAGGTGACAGATACGATTGATTATGAAGTGGAAGTGGTTGCGGTTATTGGAAAGAGAGGTAAAAACATTCCGGCGGAAAAAGCCTATGAATATATTTTTGGTTATACGATTATGAATGATTTTAGTGCCCGTGACCTACAAGCTGCTCATACACAGTGGCTTCGAGGGAAAAGCCTGGATACATTTACGGCAATGGGTCCTTTTATTGTTCATCGGGAAATGGTTGAACAACCACTTCAATTGGATTTAAGCTGTCAAGTAAATGACGAAATCAGGCAAGCATCAAACACAAAGAACTATATTTTCGATCTTCCTTATGTCATCAGTGATTTTTCAAAAGGATTTACCCTGGAGCCGGGAGATATGATTGCCACCGGGACACCATCCGGTGTTGGGATGGCCTTTGATCCACCAAAATATTTAAGCAAGGGTGATCAGGTGATTTGTAAAGTTGAAGGGCTGGGAGTATTGAAGAACCGTTTAGGAGAATAGGAGGATACGATGAAAACCATAAATTTTGATTTTAGCAAATCGGCGCACATGATACCGCTTCATTCACTTCATCAGCTGCAGCCACATATTGACTTGGCACATAAAATGTTACACGAGAAAAAAGGACCGGGAAATGATTTTTTGGGTTGGCTCGATTTACCGAATCGAATCAATCAAGAAGAGTGGAGTCAAATTAAAAAAGCTGCCGAGACCATTAAAAAACAATCGGAAGTTCTTGTTGTCGTTGGCATAGGAGGGTCTTATCTGGGAGCGAGGGCAGTGTTAGACCTGTTGCAGTTGAACCGTCTTTTTCCGGATAACCGGAAAGAAAAAGAGGATATACAGGTTATCTTTGCAGGTCACCAAATGGACAGCGATTACTTATATACTCTGTCGGAATGGTTAAAAGACAAGGACTTTTCTATTAATGTCATCTCGAAATCCGGAACGACAACGGAACCGGCCATTGCTTTTAGAATCCTTCGAAAATTGATGGAGTCCAAGTACGGACAGGAAGAAAGTCGGAATCGTATTTTTGTGACAACTGATGCCCAAAAAGGTGCTTTGAAAAAACTGGCTGATGAAAAAGGATATGAATCTTTTGTCATACCGGATGACGTGGGAGGCAGGTACTCAGTATTAACACCCGTTGGCATGATACCTGTTGCAGCTTCCGGCATTGATATCGATGAAATCCTGAAGGGAGCACAAAAAGCAGTTGTCGATTTGCAGGATTCGGATATGACAAAAAATGCAGCATATCAGTATGCTGCCTATAGAAGCCTACTTTATCAACAAGGCAAAGAAGTTGAAGTGCTTGCAAGTTTTGACCCTGCCTTTCAATACCTTTGCGAATGGTGGAAACAGTTGTTTGGTGAAAGTGAAGGAAAAGATGGCAGAGGAATTTTTCCGGCATCTGTACAATATACAACAGATTTACATTCTATGGGGCAATATGTTCAGGATGGGCGTCGTATGATTTTTGAAACTGTGTTGAAATTTGAAGAATGCAATTCCGAAATATATGTACCGGATACAGGAGAAAATGAAGATGGGCTGGACTATCTTAAAAATAAAGATGTGGCCATGATCAACCAAAAAGCGCTGGAAGGAACAGTGATGGCTCATATCGATGGAGGTGTACCGGTAGGAATTTTATCAATTCCGGAAAAGAATGCCTACTGGGTGGGCTACCTGTTATATTTCTTTCAAAAATCCTGTGCCATCAGTGGATATGTGATGGGGGTAAATCCCTTTGATCAACCGGGTGTGGAGGCATATAAGCGCAATATGTTTGCTCTCTTGGAAAAGCCAGGAACGGCATCAATGCAGCAGGAGCTGGAAGCTAAATGGAAAAAGTGAATCATGGCTCCATCGGTGTTTTTGATTCAGGCTATGGCGGCATCAGCGTATTAGCAAATTTAATTGAAGCGATGCCAGGGGAATCCTTTGTTTTTCTTAGCGATTCCAAGCATGCTCCCTATGGCGAATTGGCTCCCGGTAGAGTGCTGGAGCATACCATGCATAGCCTGGAATATCTTAAAGATCTATCCGTTGATGCAGTTGTAATTGCATGTAATACAGCAACCAGTGCGGCTGTAGAAGTGTTGAGAGAGACGTTTGCTTTTCCGATTATTGGTATGGAGCCAGCAGTCAAACCGGCGGTGAAAAAAGGAGCTTCCAGCAGGATTTTAGTAGCGGCAACTGCCCTTACCCTAAAAGAAAGCAAGTTTGCAGCTTTAATGGAGTCCATTGGTGATCAGCATGAGATTGTGAGACTTCCATGCCATGGGCTGGTAGATCAAATTGAAAAGTATGGTCCCGAATCAACCGAAGTGGACAAAAAGATTGAAGAATTGCTGGAACCTTACAAATCTTTTCAGTTTGATGGTGTGGTGTTGGGGTGCACACATTATGTACTGATCAAAAACCAATGGCAGAAAAAGTTTCCTAAAGATACTGTCATTTATGATGGCAATGAAGGCACGGTCAGACAAACAATTCGAATGTTGAAAAAACAATCTCGCTCCATCTCATTTCAAGGGCCGGCTAAGGTATGCTTGATGGACTCCAGCCAAAGCATTGAACGATTAATCAAAAGCAAAAATCTACTCTTAAAACAGCTGCAAAATAATGGTGAAATCGCTTTAGAGCAACTGCAAATAGAATTGAGGAAAACCAATGAATTATGTGAGTTTGGAAAACATAACCCATCAATATGGCATACAGCCAATTCTAAGTAATGCCACACTTTTTATTGGGCCAGATACGAAAATAGGAATCATCGGTGCCAATGGCACTGGTAAAACCACTTTGCTGAAAATATTAGCAGGAGAGTTAAAACCAGATATTGGACAAGTGACATTTCATCCGCAGTGCAGAATTCAAATGGTTTCCCAGAATACAGAGGAAAAATTGGATCAAACCGTACTGGATGCAGTCATGAAAAGTGACGATCCCGATATGCGTTTGCTATCTGAATATAAAAAAGTTTTAAAAAGAATGGAAGAAAATTCTCATCATCAGCCATCCTTAAATGAGTGGCAGAATTTGCATCAGCAGATAGAGGATAAAGATCTTTGGAATTTGGAGACACATGCAAAAACCATTTTGACAAAACTGGGTATGCAGGATTTCTATCAGTCTGTTGACCAGCTTTCAGGAGGTCAAAGAAGAAGAATTTCTCTTGCAAGGGCGTTGGCACAGCCTTCCGATCTGCTTATATTGGATGAGCCCACAAACCACTTGGATTTATCAATGATTTTATGGCTGGAAGAATGGTTATTGCAACGAAAAGGTGCTGTCGTTATGGTAACCCATGATCGTTACTTTTTGGATAGAACGATTCGTTCTATTGGCGAACTTGATCATGGAAGACTAACAATATTTCCTGGATCTTACCAACAATATCTGGAAAGCAAACAGGAAATGGTACATCATCAGCAAAAGGAAAAAGACCGGATGCATACGCTCTTTAAAAAAGAGCTGGCGTGGATACAAAGAGGAGCCAGAGCCAGAAGCACGAAACAAAAAGCTCGAATACAAAGATTTGAAACCTTAAAAGAGAAAAATGTCCATCAGGAAGAACGCCGGATTGATATACCCTTACTGCAAAAGCGATTAGGGAAGCAGGTCCTTGAAATGAAGGACGTTTCTTTTGCTTATGAAAATGAACTTCCAATTATAAAAAATGCTGATATATTATTAAAACCAGGTGAAATAATTGGCTTGGTGGGACCCAACGGAACCGGAAAGAGCACTTTGCTTCATCTGATGGCAGGGAAGCTTAAGCCGACAGAGGGCGAAATCAAATGGGGAAAAACTCTGAAAACAGCTTATTTGGACCAGGAAAACCAAGGATTGGATACTGACTTAAGAGTTTTGGAATATGCGCGTGAAGGCCGGGAATATATGACCGTAGAAAAAGAACAGCGCATTTCAGCGGCTCAGTTATTGGAACGTTTTTTGTTTACACCGGAAAAACAATGGACCAAAGTCGAAAGTCTATCCGGAGGAGAGAAAAGAAGACTCTATCTGATGCGCAAACTAATGGAGGAACCCAACTTCCTGCTTCTGGACGAACCGACTAATGATCTCGATTTGTATACCCTGACATTGTTGGAAGACTATTTGTTATCATTCGAAGGAACGGTGGTTATTTCTTCTCATGATCGGTATATGTTAGACAGACTAACGGACCGTCTCTTGATTTTAGATGGAAGCGGTCAGATTGGTGAGTACCACGGTAGTTGCAGCGAGTGGATGGAAAGGCTTAAAAAAGATAATGAAAACAAATCATCGTCACTGCATGAAAGAGAAAAGAATCCAAGCGAGAGTGAAGAACGGAAAAGGGAGCAGCTACCTTCAAAACTTAGCTTTCATGAAAAGCGAGAATACGAAACAATTGAACACACGATTGAAAATCTGGAGGAGAAAATTCAAAAGATTGATGAGGACATGATTTTTCAACAGTCTGATTTTGTTGTCTTGCAGGAATGCATGAAAGAGAAAGAGCGTCTGGAAGCCAAGCTGGAAACGGCATTGGAACGTTGGGCTGAATTGACGGAAAAGATTGAAAGGATTCGTAAAGCAAAAGCGGACCACGATTAAAAGCAACATTTTAATAAAATGAGCCCTTGGTCTCGATTTGATAAGGGCTCTTGTCATTCAGTGATTTCAACGGGTACTATTTCGATTGAATATGTCAACAAGCAAATTAATGGAAGATAAGCAAATGGAGTTAAACACATGATAGAGGATGAAAAACAAAGAATGAGCTGTGAAAAATTAAAAATTTGCCCGAATATCGCGTTTTGAAAATAGGAGAGCATCCGCTAGAGTATACCATATATAGTATTGAGCAATGAGGTTTACACTAAATAAAGGGGGCGCTATGGATTGGCTATTACGAGAATACAAAAACGAAACGGTGAAATTGTCGATTTTCAAATGACAAAGATAAAAGATGCTATTTTTGCTGCGGTGAAATCAGTAGGTGGAGACGATGAAATTCGAGCTGGAGTGCTGGCGAAAAAAGTAGTGGATATCGTAAATGAAACCTATCGGGCAAGCATACCATCCGTGGAAGATATTCAGGATCTGGTGGAGAAAGTGCTTATAGAAGAAGGCCATGCCAAGACAGCGAAGGCGTTTATTTTATATCGTAAAAAAAGAGAAGAGATCCGCGAAGTAAAGAATTTATTCATGGATGCAGAAGAAATGGTGGAAGAATATGTGAGCCTGGATGATTGGCGTGTCAATGAGAATGCAAACATGGGTTTTTCGCTTCAAGGATTGAACAATCATATTGTAGAATCAATCAGTTCGAAATACTGGCTTAATAAAATTTATCGCAAGGAATTGAGAGATGCTCATATAAGAGGAGATTTGCATATTCACGATTTGGGTTTGTTGGCGCCATACTGCTGTGGATGGGATATGGAAGATTTCCTGAAAAGAGGATTTAAAGGAGCTAAAGGCAAAGTGGAATCAAAGCCGCCAAAACACCTTGAAACGGCTTTGGGACAATTAGTGAACTTACTGTACACGCTACAGGGAGAGTCAGCTGGTGCACAGGCAGTTTCCAGCATTGATACATACCTGGCTCCGTTTATTTATTATGATGGGTTAACGATGAATCAAGTGAAAAAAGCGTTGCAGCGATTTGTATTCAATTTAAATATCCCAACTCGGGTTGGCTTTCAAACACCATTCACGAATATTACGTTAGATATCGCTCCTCACCCGTTGCTAAAGAATCAGCCGGCAATTATTGGCGGTAAGACCGTTGATAAAACATATGGCGAATTTCAAAAAGAAATGGATATATTTAACAAAGCTTTTTGTGAAGTGATGATGGAAGGGGACGGAGCCCAGAGGGCATTCAGTTTTCCGATTCCAACTATTAATATAACACCTGATTTTCCCTGGGATTCAGAAACCGCCGATGCCATTATGGAAATGACCGGAAAATTCGGGACACCCTACTTCGCCAATTTCCTTAATTCAGATATGGCGCCGGAAGATATTCGAAGCATGTGCTGCCGACTGCGTTTGGATAACCGGGAATTACGCAAAAGAGGTGGTGGGTTGTTCGGAGCCAATCCAATGACGGGTTCTATTAATGTGGTAACCCTGAACATGGCAAGAATTGGTCATACATCAGAAAATATGGAAGATTTTAAGCGGCAGGTCCGAAAGCTGATGGAGCTGGCGAAGGAAATCTGTGAAGAGAAAAGAATTGTCCTGGAAAACTATATGGAAGCCGGACTGTATCCATATTCACGTTTTTATTTGCAGAGCGTTAAAGACTCTACAGGTGAATACTTTAAAAATCACTTTTCGACGGTTGGCCTTAATGGGATGAATGAAGCATGCCTGAATTTGCTGGGGGAGGACATTACTACGGAAGATGGGCTGGAGTTTGCAGTGGAAATAATGGAATTTATGAATCGGGTCATTCGAATATTTCAGGAAGAGACGGGAAGTCTTTGGAATCTGGAAGCATCACCTGCAGAGGGAACCTCCTATCGGTTTGCCAGAATTGACAAAGCCATGTACCCCAGAATCATATCTCAGGGAAGCGAAGAACCTTATTATACAAATTCAACACAGCTGCCCGTGGGACATACAAAGGATATTTTTGAAGCAATTGAGGCGCAGGAAAAGCTACAAACCCAGTATACTGGAGGAACAGTTTTTCATGGATTTATAGGCGAAGAGATTCAGGATGTGGAAACGACAAAGCTCCTGTTGAAAAGGAGTTTTGAAAATTCCCATATGCCTTATATGACGATTACACCGACTTATAGTATTTGTCATCAGCATGGTTACATCAAGGGAGAGCATTTTGAGTGCCCTGTGTGTGGCGAAGACACAGAAGTTTGGACTCGGGTTGTCGGATTCCACCGGCCGGTGCAGTCATGGAATAAAGGAAAAAAAGAAGAGTTTAAAGACAGACTGGAGTTTGAGTGTGAATTATCATTAAAGTCGGAAACAAACAATAAAGTTGGAAACGAAAATATAAACGCTTCATAACAAACAGGTTTCTATTGGAAAAGTAAATAGCATGCGCATTTTTCCTGCCTGCACCCTTTAGGTTGCCTGCACCCTTTAGGTTGCCTGCACCCTTTAGGTTGCCTGCATCCTTCAGGGTGTGGATAAGTCTTTAAGGTTTAGAATTTACTTTTCACCCTTCGGGCTCAGGCTAACCCCTGACCTCTGAAGAGACTCGCAAAGCCTCCCTCGCTTTTTAAAGAGCAGGGAGGCCTTTGTCATTTCACATTCAAAATAATGAGTATGCTTAAAAAAAAGTGTTCTTTGTGATAGAATATGACCATTACATACAGTAAAGGAAGACAGCTCATGGTGGAAAACTTGTTATTCAGTCTGGCGACAGCTTTGCCAATTTTTCTGGTTATGTGTGCTGGTTACTTAATGAAATACAAGCAACTGATTGACAGCCACTTTATCAAACAGGCAAATTTCATGGTGTTTTATGTAGCGTTACCAGTAAAACTTTTTTATGATACTTCCATGACTTCAGTGCAGGAATATTTTGACATTGGATTCATTATTTTTGTCGGCATTGTGACCATTGGTGGTGCGGTTTTTTCGTGGGTGACAGGAAATCTTCTCATTCGGAATCCACATCAGGTGGGGGCCTTTGCTCAAGGGGCATTCAGGGGTAATTTTTTGTATATTGGATTCTCATTGATGGAAAATATTCTTGGCAGAATAGCGCTAAAGGGACCTTTAGCGGTGGCTATTATTGTGCCGCTTTATAATATATTGTCAGTTATTATCCTTACTTATGCCGGAAAAGACAAGAGCAAGCGCATCAGCCTGGCCAATACGTTGAAAGATATAGGAAAAAATCCGCTCATTTTTGCCATTACAGCAGGGATTCTCGTTTCATTATTGCCGGTGGAAATTCCTTTAGTGATTGCCAGAACAATGAATTACTTTGCTTCAGTTGCAACACCGCTGGCGTTAATCGCCATTGGCGCTTCTTTTAATTTTGGGCATATTGACGTGAACTTAATACCAGCACTTTTAGCCAGCAGCATAAAACTGATTATACTGCCATTGTTTGCTGTTGTTTCTGCAGTGTCGATAGGTTATTCCAGTGAAGACATTATTCTGATCTATGTGTTAACCGGAGTACCGACGGCAACAGTATCCTTTATCATGGCTGCAGCGATGGATGCAGATCAGGACTTGGCTTCAAACATTATCATGATCAGCACGCTTTTATCAGTTTTAACCATGACACTTTTTGTGTTTGCTTTTCGAAGTGCAGGAATAATATAATTAAGTAAACAACAAAAGATTTGAATGGAGTGGATAAAATGCCAATTGGAGGGATTCAAAAAACATCGCTGATTGATTATCCTAACGGATTGTCCACGGTGCTTTTTTTCAAAGGATGTAACTTTAAATGCCCATATTGTCATAATGCGGAACTTATTTCTTTTGATGGCGAAGCACTCAATGAAGAAGAAATTTTGAAAGAATTATCGAGAAGATCACATCTGATTGATGCCGTTGTTTTATCTGGTGGAGAAAGCCTGTTATCGGATAACTTGTTGTCCTTGACCACTAAAATTCGTTCGATGGGATATAAAATAAAGCTGGATACCAATGGATCTAATCCAGATGCCCTAAAAGAAATGATTGAACACGGGCTCCTTGATTATGTTGCGATGGACGTGAAGGCTCCATTGGAAAAATATCATCAGGTTACAGGAGTGGAAGTGGATTTAGCGGCAATTCAAAAGAGCATTGATCTGATCGTGGAGAATATTCGCGAATATGAGTTTAGAACAACGGTTTGTCACGAATTGCTGGACAAAGATGATCTGATCAAAATTGCTTACTGGATTAAAGGTGCAAAGAAATTTGTGATACAGAACTTTAGGGATGGGCAAAACGTATTGGCTGGAAAGCATCAGTTAACTCCGTATACAAAAGAAGAACTGATTTCCATACAAAACGAAATTAAGCCTTGGTTTAATGAAGTCATTGTTCGCTTGTAAAAAATGCTATAATGGGAGGGATAGATTAATGACGGAAAAGGAACGATTGGAGAGTATGATTGACTATATAGAGTCGCTGTCAATCAACACCAAAGTGATTGTATTTGATTTTGGAACGACCAAAACAGCACAAATGGCAGCAGATCAACTTGGTGTAACCGTCGGACAAATAGCTAAATCCATTTTATTTCTTGCCGACGACGAACCGGTGCTGGTGGTTACAAGCGGCGATGCAAAAGTCAACAGCAGCAAAATAAAAAAACTGTTGGGAAAAAAACCTAAAATGGCTTCAGCGGAGGAGTGTATTGATGTAACGGGATTTCCGCCGGGCGGGGTTTGTCCTTTCGGGTTAAAAAATGTTCGTGTTCTTTTAGATACCAGCATGGAACGGTTTGATGTTGTCTACGCTGCTGCCGGAACAGCCAATACAGCTGTGCCGGTAACCATAGAACAGCTGCTGGAAGTGACGGACGGTGAAGTGGTCGACGTATGCAAGTGTTGAAAGGAGTCCGAATGTGAGCAAAATTGTTTTTAATATACCCGCCTATCTGCCGTATTCAGAAAAAGAGATTAAAGAGTTGATTGATCCGGATCAGTTTAAGAAAATTGTGTTTGTCAACAAATCAGAACAACTGAAAGAGGTAATTGAAGATGCAGACGTTGTTGTAACCTTTCCCTGTGAAGCCTCGGTTATCCAAAAAGGTAAAAAATTAAAATGGCTTCAGGCCTTGAGTGTCGGAGTTGACGCGTTCCCATTGAAAGAACTGCATGAAAAAGGGGTTATTATTACGAATGGAAAAGGCGTACATCGGATTCATATGGCAGAATACGCCATTGCCAGCATGATCATGCTAGCTAGAAACATTCATTTAATGATGAACAATAAATTTCACCATACCTGGTCCAGAAAAGTACCGCAAGATGAAATATTTGGTGCGACAGTTGGAATTCTCGGACTGGGAAGTATCGGTCAGGAAGTGGCAAAAAAAGCTTCTTTAATGGGAATGCGCGTCATAGGAATCAAAAATAATCCTGCTAAAACTCCTTATGTTGATAAAGTGGCTGGTATCGAAGACATAAAGATGGTTTTTGAAGAAAGTGATTACATCATCAATTTATTGCCGGAAACGCATAAAACCCGTAAAATAATCAACAAGTTTTTGTTTTCGATCATGAAAAAAGAGGCCTGCCTCATCAACATGGGAAGAGGTGGAACCGTTGATGAGAAGGATATGATTGAAGCACTGCAAAATGGAGAATTGAGAGGACTGGTGTCGGATGTTTTTGAGCAAGAGCCTCTGCCGGAAGACAGTCCTTTGTGGAAAATGAATAATGTAGTGATTACGCCGCATATGTGTGGAGAATCCGTAAAATACATGGATAAATTCATGCCCATTCTGCAAAATAATTTAAGGGTTTATCAGGGTGGAACGGGAAATATGATCAATCTGGTGGATCTGAATAAAGGATACTAATCGGAATTGATGAAGGAATGACCTTGACAAAAAAAACCAAAAAGATATAATGAGGGCAATTAAATAAAGAAAGATGGTAGCGATGAAGAAGAAGAGTAGGCAACAAAAGAACCTACAGAGAATAAAACCCATGGCTGAGAGGTTTTAGGATGACTGGTTGTCGAAGTAGCTTCAGAGCATCTGAGCGGAAGCGATTAGAGTGTGTACGTTCAGACGGAATGGGAACCGTTATATTCCTCTAGAGAGCCTCGCGCTTACTTAGATGAGAGTGAGGAAATAGGGTGGTACCGCGAAGTCTTTTCGTCCTTATCGATATAAGGATGAAAAGGCTTTTTTGTTTTTGATATTAATAGATCTGGGAGGTTGAATTGATGGAGACAACATTAAAAAAAAATTATGATCCAAAAACCTTTGAGAAAAAAGTTTACCAGGACTGGATGGATAAGGACTTGTTTAAAGCAGATCCGAATTCCGAAAAAGAACCATTTTGCATTGTTCTGCCGCCACCGAACATTACCGGTCAGTTGCACCTGGGGCATGCACTTGATCAGACACTGCAAGATATTCTTGCCAGGTTTAAAAGAATGCGAGGATTTGAAACCCTGTGGCTTCCCGGCACCGATCACGCCAGTATTGCTACAGAAGTAAAAGTTGTGGATAAAATCAGGCAGGAACAAGGCCTCAGTAAAAAAGAAATTGGCCGGGATAAGTTTTTGAAGGAAGCTTGGGCTTGGCGAGACAATTATGGACGAAGAATAGTAGATCAGATGAAGCAGCTTGGTAATTCCTGTGACTGGTCCCGGGAACGCTTCACGATGGATGATGGCTGTAACAAAGCGGTCAAGGAATTTTTTGTACGATTATACGAAAAAGACTTGATCTATCGCGGCAATCGAATCATCAATTGGTGTCCTGACTGCAAAACATCACTTTCTGATATTGAAGTGGAACATGAGGAAAAAGATGGAAAATTTTGGCATGTTAACTACCCGATCAAAGATGAAGATCTTTACATCGAAATTGCTACCACCAGACCGGAAACGATCTTAGGAGACACTGCTGTTGCTGTTCATCCGGAAGACGAACGGTATAAGCATTTAATTGGTAAAACCGTCATATTGCCATTATTGAATCGCGAAATACCAATCATTGCTGATGAATATGTGGATTCGGAATTTGGTACCGGTGCTGTTAAAATTACACCATCCCATGACCCTAATGATTTTGAAGTTGGGATTCGCCATGATCTGCCGCAAATAAGAGTAATGAACGACAATGCCAGCATTAATGAAAATGGGGGACCATATCAGGGGATGGACCGATACGAAGCGCGAAAAAAAATGGTGGACGATCTGGAAAAACTTGGGCTGATTGTTACTGTGAAAGAAAGGGTGCATAATGTCGGTCAGTGCTATCGATGCAATACAGCCGTCGAACCAATTACTTCCGAACAATGGTTTTTGCATATGGATCCGCTAGCAAAACCGGCCATTGATGCTGTGAAGAATGGTGATACAAAATTTGTTCCAGAGAGGTTCAGCAAAATATACTTTCATTGGCTGGAAAACATCCGGGATTGGTGCATATCAAGACAGCTATGGTGGGGTCATCGAATTCCGGCATATTACTGCCAGGATTGCGGTGAAATGATGGTGCTTCGGGAAGTACCGGAAACGTGCTCTCAGTGTAAGGGGAGTAACATTTTTCAGGATGAGGATGTTTTAGACACGTGGTTTAGTTCGGCTCTTTGGCCATTTTCAACCTTGGGATGGCCGGATAAGACACCTGAACTGGATTATTTTTATCCTACCAGCGTGTTGGTTACAGGATATGATATTATTTTTTTCTGGGTGGTACGGATGGCCTTTAGTGGTCTGGAAGCATGTCAGGATGTTCCTTTCAGGCATGTTTTGGTGCATGGATTGGTTCGAGATGCCGAAGGGCGAAAGATGAGCAAATCATTAGGAAATGGCGTGGATCCGCTACAGGTAATCGATGAATATGGTGCTGATGCACTTCGCTTCATACTGATTCAGGGAAACAGTCCAGGAAACGATCTTCGGTTCCATGATGAAAGACTGGAAGCCAGTCGAAACTTTGCAAACAAATTGTGGAACGCCACCAGGTTTTTGCTAATGAATCTGGACGGTGACATGCCGCTTCTCAGCGAAGGAGAGCATAAACTGACCTTTGAAGATCGGTGGATTTTATCCAGACTTCAGCGTGTAGAACAGGAAATAACCTCTAACTTGGATAAATTTGAACTTGGATTGGGATTGCAAAAAGTTTTTGACTTTACCTGGAATGAATATTGTGATTGGTATATTGAAATGAGTAAGACTCGACTATACAGTGATAACGAAGGAGCACGATATACCGCGCAGGCAGTGCTAATGGAAGTGCTTCAAAATATTTTAAAGCTATTGCATCCGTTTATGCCATTTATCACAGAGGAAATCTGGCAAAATCTACCTGGTGAACGAGGAAATATTATGGTTGCACCATGGCCGGAAACAAAAACGGATTGGATTAATCCCGAAGCAGAAGAAGAGATGGGTCAATTGGTTCAGGTGATTAAAAGCATCCGAAATATTAGGGCGGATATGAATGTGCCAGCATCTAAAAAAGCCGCATTAATGGTGTTGAATGCACGTAAGGAATTGAGAGATACACTCCATAAAGGGACGCCTTATTTAATGAGTCTGGCCTCTGTATCAGGGGTATCATTTCCAAATACAAAAGAGATGGTTCCAGAACAAGCTGTTTCAATTTCTTTTGCTGGAGCTGAGCTTTTCATTCCATTGGAGGAACTGGTGGATATAGAGAAAGAGATACAGCGCCTGGACAAAGAAAAGCAGAAGTTACAGGGAGAGATTAAACGGGTTCAGGGAAAATTGAAAAACAAAGGTTTTGTTGAGAAAGCGCCTGCTGACCTGGTGGAAGAAGAAAAACAAAAGAAGATCAAATTTGAAGAAATGCTAAAGAATGTGGAGAAACGAATGGAAGAGCTTCAGCAGTAAATGTTACGGACAAAAGGAGGTTCACGCCTTGAATTATCAGGAGGCATTAACCTATATACATGGAACCTATAAATTTGGAAGTAAGTTGGGATTGACAAATATTAGGAGACTGTTGAAGCTCCTGGATCATCCGGAAAAAACATTAAAGGTGATTCATGTTGCCGGAACCAACGGAAAAGGATCCACCTGTTCAATGATCCAGTCGGTGTTAACGGCTGCTGGTTTTCGGGTAGGATTATATACATCACCGTATATTCAGCGATTCAATGAGCGCATACGAATAGGTGAAAGCAACATACCAGATGAGGAACTGGGAAAATTAACGGCAAAAATAAAGCATTGTATTGACATAATGCTGGAAGAAGGTTACCAGCATCCAACGGAATTCGAAGTCGTTACGGCGATGGCGTTGCTATACTATCAACAGCAACAAGTGGATTATGTGATTCTCGAGGTGGGACTTGGTGGTCGCTTGGATGCAACCAATGTGATCGAAAAACCATTATTATGTGTGATTACCCCAATTGACTATGATCATATGGCATATTTGGGCAATACCCTGGAGGCCATTGCCGGTGAAAAAGCCGGTATCATCAAAAATGGCATTCCAATTGTGACGGGTTTTCAGCAACAGATAGCGTATCAGGTGTTGAAAGAAAAGGCGGCTTCCATACAAGCTCCCTTTGTTCACGTGATTCCTGAAAGCCTAACGATTCATGATACAACCTTACAGGGTCAGACATTTACGGTCTTACTTCGGGGAAGGCACTATGAATCGCTGACAGTTTCGCTGCCAGGTCCGCATCAGGTGGAGAACTGTATGCTGGCCCTGGCCGCCATCCAGATGCTCGAGGAACTTGGATATGTTACCATAGAGGAAAATCTGGTGAGAAAAGGTCTTGAACAAGTAAGATGGATGGGGCGATTAGAAATTATTCATGAGAAACCTTTGGTTATTATTGATGGAGCGCATAACATTCAGGGAGCACGATCCTTGTCAAAAAGCATCGCTTTGCTTTTAAAAGGTGCATCCATCACCTGGGTAATTGGAGTGTTGGAGGATAAAGAAATTGAAGGTGTTTTGGATGCCTTGCTCCCGCAGATTCACAGAGTGGTAGTGACGCAGCCAGATTACCACCGTGCCTTAAAAGCCGAAGACCTGGGGAAGATCGTCCGGGATAAGCATTCCCACGTATGGGTTGAACCAGTTATAAGGGAAGCTATCGATAGAGCGCTTGAAATAACACCTGAATCGGGGGCGGTTTTATGTGCAGGCTCACTCTATATGCTGGGACAAATCCGTTCCATTTTTCTGGGAGAAGAAGCTGGAGATGATTTGAGTGTTGAATGAGAAGGAACTAATTAAAGTGCTGTTAAAAGAACTTGGAGCGGATCTTTCGGGCGTTGGGGATGTGTACCCGTATTTGCCTGCATCTTTAAAGGATATGCCAATAGCTGTCTCTTTTGCAGTACGTCTCTCGCATCGGATTTTGGAGGAAATAAGTCCAATGAATGGGCCCAGTCAAACCTATTTTCATCATTACCGATCAATCAATACATTCATTGATCAGATTAGCCTCAAAACCATGCTTGCAATACAGCGGATGGGTTATACTGCTTATGCAATACCAGCGTCTCAGAGCCTCAATGAAAAAACTTCCGAATATCGGGGGATGGTTTCGCACCGAATGACAGCAACGCGTTCAGGTCTTGGTTGGATTGGCAAGAGCGGAAATTTAATTACTGAAGCTTATGGACCGGAAATCAGACTTGGAACCGTACTCACCTCGATGCCTATGGAGGTGGATCAACCCATTGAAGAAAGTCAGTGCGGTGACTGTTTGATTTGCGTGAAAGCATGTCCGGCATTCGCCTTGGCAGGAATGCATCATTGGGTCCCTGGAATAGAGAGGGAGTTAATCGTAGACCCGGTACGCTGCAGTCAACATATGAAAAAGGCATATCAACATATTGGTCGAGGTGCTGTTTGTGGTATTTGTATGAGAGTTTGTCCCAAAGGCAGCATAAAAAAACCATAAAGGAGATGCAAAAATGCGACGAAGCAGATATCTGTTACTATTGTTGAGTATTGGTATGTTAATAGGTTCAGTTGGTTGTAGCGGAGCGCAGGATTCCACCGATGGATCAAATGAACCTGCAGGTGAAATATTGGAAACTAGTGAAGACCAGGAAACGGAAGTGCAGAATGGAATCAACGAAGCAGATGATGTTCAGGAAAGGGAAGAAGAATGGCAGGAAATAGACCCTGAAGAATTAGGAGTTGATGAACTGGGACAGGTAATGGTTCTAATGTATCATCATATTCGTGAGCCGGAAGCCGAATGGTCTCGAACACCTGATAATTTTCGACAGGATTTAGAAAACTTATATCAGCAGGGATACAGACCTCTTAGACTGGAAGATTATGCGACGGGAAACATAACAACCCCACCAGGAAAAACACCGGTGGTTTTAACCTTTGACGATGGTAATCAGAATAACTTTAATATGATTGAAGATGAATCCGGTGAATGGATTATTGACCCTGATTCGGCTGTGGGAATTTTAATGGATTTTCATGAAAAACATCCAGATTTTATGCCTCATGCCACCTTTTTTATTAATGGGGGAACTCCATTTGGACAGAAAGAGTGGGTGGATTATAAGCTGAATTTTCTGGTGGACAATGGAATGGACATTGGAAATCATACTGCTACACACTTACACCTGGGAGAGGCGGATGCAGCAACTATTCAACGGGAACTGGGCAGAATTCTTCAATTGGTCAGCGAATATGTTCCGGATTATGATGTAAATACCTTTGCCTTGCCATTCGGCTCAAGACCTAAGGATGAAGCATTATGGTCCTACCTGGTAAGCGGTGAGCATGAAGAAGTCAGTTATCATCATGTTGCAGTGCTGGAAGTTGGATGGGATCCTTATCATTCCCCGTATCATGAAGATTTTGACGGGTCGAGAATACGTCGGGTTCGTGCCAGTGAAACAAAAGTAGATGGGGTTGGAATGTATGACTGGATGAGTACCTTTGAAAGCGGAAGTCGAATCAGATATATTAGTGATGGAAATCCTGATGTTGTCACAATACCGAAGGAACGTGTTGATCACTTGAGTTCTGATATTTCTGAAGAAAGCAAGCGAACCTACTAAGCGAAGGGGTGGGATGATGGATTTGAATGGTTTTTGGATTGTTCCCTTGGTAATCGTGTTTATTATTTTGATTTCCTTGCAATACTCGTTAAATCGAATCGTACATTTATTGAAAGAAATCAAGGAAATATTAAATGACGACAAGAATCAACCGCCCTATTTGTAATAGAATTGACAGTGAAATTATTTTATCCGATGACTACCACCGCTAAGATTCCCTCTTATGCAAGAGGGAGATAAGTGGTGCTACGCCTGGCGTGAAGAAACTAAGTATCTGCCACCAAATGATACATTTAAGCCATCTACTTATGGATAGGATAACGCATTCTTAGCTTCTGATGGAGTTAAGACTCCAACAGAAGCTAAGAATCCTGTTTATAGAATGAGATTTAGATTAAATACCTAATGACTTGCGTATTATAGGGGGTAACGTATGAACATTGATGACAAGAAATGGGAAGTTCTATGTTCTAAAGAGGAAATAGAAGATAAGACTCAAGAATTAGGCAGACGATTAACGGAAGACTATCAGGGTAGAAATTTGTATGTCATTTCCTTGTTGCGGGGGAGTTTTATATTCTGTGCTGATCTGGTGCGAACCATCGACTTAAAGCTGAAGGTTAATTTTATGATTAGCTCATCCTATGGTGATGGCCTGCAAACCAGCGGAAAAGTGATGATTGACAAGGATGTTGAAGAAGATCTGACGGAATTTGATGTATTGTTGGTGGATGATATTGCGGATTCAGGACTTACCTTAAAACATGTAATGGAACATTTGAAAACAAAAAATCCTAAGAGTTTAAAATCCTGTGTGTTGCTTAACAAACCTTCCCGTCGTTTAACAGACCTTGAACCGGACTATTTTGGCTTTACCATACCAGATGCTTTTGTCGTTGGATATGGATTGAATTATGGTGATCATTACCGGAATATTCCCTATGTATTTATTGTAACGGATGAAGATCGATATTGACTATGATTTTGAACAGGAGAATGTGGAATGGAATGGTCTTTTGATAGAATCAAGTTATCGGAAAAACTGAAAAAGTACCGTCAAGATCTACATCGAATCCCTGAATTGGCATTCCAGGAAACGGAAACAGCAATATACATTCAGAGCTGTTTGGATCAGTTAGGGGTTCAATATGAAAGCGAAGTTGCCGGAACAGGAGTGCTTGCTTTCATTCCTGGAAAGTCGGGAAAAACCACTTTTTGCTTCCGTGCCGATATGGATGCTCTGGAAGTGAACGAACTTAACGACGTGGATTATAAATCTCAGAAACCAGGTTGTATGCATGCTTGTGGTCATGATGGCCATATGTCCATTTTACTTGGGTTGGCGAATGTTCTTACTTCTGATGAAATAGAGCTTGAAGATAATGTTGTTCTGTTGTTTCAACCAGGTGAAGAGGGTACCGGAGGTGCTGACATTATCGTTCAGTCCGGAATTCTGGATCAATATGGAGTAAAGGAAATATATGGACTTCACCTGTTTCCTGGTATTCAGCAAGGCAAACTCGGCATTGTTTCCGGCCCCATGATGGCACAAAACAGCGAAATTGATATTACAGTATGGGGTGAGAATGCACATGGTGGATTACCACATTCCGGAAACGATGCCTTGATCATTGCGAGCCATCTCCTCACCGCATTTCAAACGATTGTCAGCAGAAACATTAATCCCTTGGAGCCAGCGGTGATAACCTTTGGAACCTTTAATGGCGGCGAGGTGCGCAATATAATTGCTAAAAAAGCAACGATGGAAGGTACTATTAGAACATTCAGTGAATCATCTTATGATACGTTGAAAAAACGTTTGTTGGCAATTATAAGAGGATCAGAAATAACTTTTGACTGTCAAATCGATGTTGATCTGCGCGAACTCTACCCACCAGTGGTGAATCCTCCGGAAATGGTTGAGGAATGGGTTTCGGCTCAGGATCCAAGGCTGGTAGAAATGACGGATCCTATCATGCTGGCAGAAGATTTCTCTTTCTATCAACGGAAATATCCAAGCCTTTTCTTTTTTTTGGGTACACAAAATCCGAAAAAAAACATGCTGTATCCTCTACATCACGGGCAGTTTAACTTTGACGAAGATGTTCTTTCGTTAGGAGTTCAGGCATTCCTGAACATTCTTATTAAGCGGTCTGCGGTGGAATTGGATGAAGAAAGTGAGCGTGAGTAATGGATCGGGATAACAAATTACGAGTCGTTGACGCGAATCTTTTATTTCTGGCAGGATCGATCCTATTTTTCACACTTGGCTTTTATGTCCAGTCAAGAGAAATTTTTACAGGGTTGCTGATCACTCAGTTTGCAGTAGTTCTTTTGCCGGCAGTCGTTTATATGGAGATTAAAAAAATTGATATCAAGTCGACCCTGCGTTTGTACCCGCTTCACTGGAAGCAAATTGTGCTTACAGTCTTGATTACTTTGTTCATGTATCCGTCTGCGGTTTTTGGCAATCTTATTGTGATGAATATTCTTAGTCGTTTTGGTGAGATCAGCATTCCCCAGATCCCTGCGGCAACCAATCTATACGAATATCTCAGACTGGTACTTATCGTATCGCTGGCAGCTGGAATTTGTGAAGAAGTGCTTTTTCGCGGGGTTATTCTTAGAGGATATCAACAACTTGGCAATGTAAGAGCGGTATTGATAACCTCTGTTTTATTTGGAATTTTCCATTATAATATCTATAATTTACTGGGGCCAATAGTGCTGGGCATTGTTTTTGGCTCTTTGGCTGTTGTAACAAAGTCATTGTGGGCCGCCATCATTGGACACGTTTTCAATAACCTTCTGGCGATCTCTATTGGTTATTTTTTCTTTATCATGGAAGACTACATACCAAACGAAGACACGGAAATAGCCGAAACAGCAATGCAGGAATCATTGTTTGCCAGCTTGATTTTCTTCGGCGTTCTTGCGGTGATTGGGCTCGTGATCGCTAGCTTTCTTTGGAGAAAGCTTAAAATGTTATCGGCCTCACTTCCTGAGGAAAAAGAGGTTCAATCGGAAAACAAAGTTTCAGTGATGGAATATGTACCTTTAACGGGTGCTATTCCGCTTTTCATTTATATTATTGTATGGCAAATTTCAAATGTCATCACATCTGTTTAAAATATAGTTGTTTTATTGACAATCTCTATTTTGATGTGATAATATTTATCTTGATGAAAATAGTTGGTTTTTCATTAATTTATTCAAAGCATTAGGAGGAATTTGCAAATGGAAAAAGGTACAGTGAAGTGGTTTAATGCAGAAAAAGGGTATGGTTTTATTTCAAGAGAAAATGGAGAAGATGTTTTTGTTCATTTTTCTGCCATTACAATGGATGGATTCAAAACCCTCGAAGAAGGGCAGGAAGTGGAATTTGAAATTGTTGATGGAGAAAAAGGCCCTCAGGCTACTAATGTAAGCAAAGCTTGATCAAATGCGAACATTTATTACAGGCCCCAAATCAAGCTGGAAATTCCGGTAACGGATTCCATATATAACGGGACAAAACAGGCTGGAAGATACCAGCCTGTTTTTTAAATTTTCACGAAATGAGGAGTGCAGGTAATGGATAAAGTCATTAGAGTAACAGCTGGAAAAGGTCAAGTTCGTGCATTTTTTGTTCAAAATACAGAAATGTTGGAAAAAGCAAGAGAAATACATCAACTATCACCTGTTGCAGCGGCGGCACTTGGAAGAATGATGGCAGCGACTGCTATGATGGGACAAATGCTTAAAGGCATGGGACAAAAAATAACCCTCCGAATGAATGGCGGCGGTCCATTGGGTACCGTTCTATGTGTAGCAGATGATGAAGGGAATGTAAAAGGCCTGGTGGAATACCCTCAGGCAGAAACAGAAAACCTGACACCGGAAAAATTAAACGTTGGAGCGGCAGTGGGGACGGATGGTGAAATTACAGTGATCAAAGATTTGGGGATGAAAGCACCCTATATTGGTACTTATCCGATCTCAACAGGTGAAATAGCAGAAGATTTGACTGCATATTTTATGCATTCTGAACAACAACCCGCATCGGTGGGGTTGAGCGTTAAAGTAAATGTGGACTATCATATTCTGGTTTCTGGCGGTTTTATCATTCAAGTGCTTCCGGACATTAGTGAAGAACAGCTTCGTTTGCTGGAGGCGAAACTTATATGCCTTCCACCGTTAAGTGAGCTGTTCGAAAACTTGAATACACCAGAAGCCGTCATGGAAAGAGTGCTGGAAGGTTTTGATCCTGTTATAACTGAAGAAAAACAGGTTGCATTTCATTGCGATTGCTCTCAGGAAAGAATGGAAGAAGCATTAATCAGCCTTGGTGTTAAAGAAATCACTTCAATTATTGAAGAAGATGGGCATGCTGAAATTATTTGTCACTTTTGCCGAAAAGCATATCGGTTCAATGAAATGGAATTATCAAAATTAACTCAGGAAGCTAAAAGCAGCTAACAATAACAATTTTGTAAAAATTTTAGATAATTCTGTTGACAACGAATAGAAAGCCTGTTAAAATACGATTTAATTATTAAACACAACAAAATGCACAGACGGAGACAGTAATGATTAACAATACAGTTTCAGAGAGTCGGTGTTCGCTGAGAACCGATACTGTTGGATCGTTAGAATCCCTCCCGAGCAGTTGTCCGGAAAAAAGAGTAAGGATAATCGGGTAGCCCCGTTAAAGGCTTAAGGTTTGATTGAACCTGAATTTACGCTTTTCTATTTGAAGAGCAGGCAAATGCGTTTTGATGGAGTTAGTGTTTTATTCAATGCAGTTATAGAGAGCCAGTGGCTGCTGAAAACTGGTACTGCTGTAAAATGCGACTCGCTCCGGAGCAGTTACCCTGAAAATGAGTAAGGGTAATCGGCAAGTCCCGTTATAGACTAAGGGTTTGATTGAACCTGATTTGAGTGGTTTTCACTTTTGGTGAAAACAATTAGGGTGGTAACGCGCGGAATAGTCCTCGTCCCTGCTAAAGGCAGAGATGAGGGCTTTTTTAATGAAAAAAGGAGGCGTAAGAATGGATAATTATGTGTTGTCATTGCTGGTCGAGGACCAGCCGGGGGTAACCAGCCGAATCTCCGGACTGTTTACGCGAAGAGGTTATAACATCGAAAGCTTTTCTTCCGGCAGTACTGAATTGCCGGGAATGACACGCATCACTCTGGTGGTCAAAGGAGATCCGGAAGTGCTGGAGCAAATTCAAAAGCAGCTTAATAAACTGATCGATGTTGTCAGTATTAAAGAGCTTAAACCCGAATTGTCTGTTTACAGGGAGCTTGCTTTAATAAAAGTTAATACCGACGAGAAGACACGAGCATCTATTCTTGAAGTGGTGGAAATCTTCAGAGGAAAGGTAATTGATGTTGCAACGGATTGTGTGATTTTGGAGGTAACAGGAGATCATAACAAAATTGAAGCATTTATCGAATTGATGGAACCTTATGGGATACGTGAGATTGTTAGAACCGGTCTTACTGCGCTGGGTCGCAGAGATCGTTAAATTAAAAGGAGGAATAAAAAATGGCTAAAATGTATTATGAAAATGAATGTAAAATGGATGTACTGCAAGGTAAAAAGGTAGCGGTAATTGGTTATGGAAGTCAGGGACATGCACATGCGTTGAACCTTCACGAATCAGGTATAGATGTCATCGTTGGATTGTATGAAGGAAGTAAATCCTGGCCAAAAGCAGAAGAAGCAGGTTTGAAAGTTGATATTGCAGGAAAAGCGGCGGCGCAGGCGGATGTAGTCATTATGCTAATCAACGACGAGAAACAACCTCAATTATACAAAGAGAGCATTGAACCAAACCTGGAGCCAGGCAACTATCTTGTTTTTGCTCACGGTTTTAACATTCATTATGGACAGGTGGTACCGCCGGAAGACGTTAATGTTTTCATGGTTGCTCCAAAGGGACCGGGACATACAGTTCGGAGTCAGTATCAGGAAGGTAAAGGCGTTCCGTGTTTGGTTGCAGTATACCAGGACGTTACAGGAGATACAGTGGAAGTAGGATTGGCATATGCAGCTGGAATTGGCGGTGCCAGAGCCGGTGTGCTTGAAACAACCTTCCAGGAAGAGACAGAAACGGATCTATTTGGAGAGCAAGCGGTACTGTGCGGCGGAGTCACTGCTTTAATGAAAGCAGGGTTTGAAGTATTGGTTGAAGCGGGATACCAGCCGGAAAGTGCCTATTTTGAGTGCTTACATGAAATGAAGCTGATTATTGACCTGATCAATGAGGGTGGATTAAGCTATATGCGTTATTCTGTCAGTGATACAGCTGAATATGGTGATTATAGTGTAGGTGAGCGAATTGTGACAGAAGATACAAAAAATGAAATGAGAAAAGTATTGAAAGAAGTTCAGGACGGTACCTTTGCAAAAAACTGGATTCTGGAAAACCAGGCCAATCGTCCAAGCTTTAACGCTAGAAGAAAGCTGGAAGCAGAGCATCCGGTTGAAGTTGTAGGGAAAGATTTGAGAAAAATGATGAGTTGGTTAAAAAAGTAATGGTAAGGAGTGAGTAATCATGAATGAAAGTAGTATTAAAATTTTTGATACCACTTTGCGTGACGGGGAGCAGTCACCAGGATGCAGCATGAATTTAAAAGAAAAGCTTGAAATGGCCAAACAGCTGGAAAAATTGAAAGTGGATGTCATTGAAGCAGGATTCGCCATTGCTTCTCCTGGAGATTTTGAAGCCATAAAAGCGGTAGCGGAAACGGTAAGAGATGTTCGGGTCGCCAGTTTGGCCCGAACACTACCTCAAGATATTGATCGAGCATACGAAGCTGTTAAAAATGCTGAGGCACCCAGAATTCATACATTCATCGCAACATCGGATATTCATATGAAATATAAACTGAAAACCACGCCGGAAAAAGTACTGGAACGAGCTGTTGATATGGTGCGTCATGCAAAATCATATTTGGATGATGTCCAATTTTCAGCAGAAGACGCAACCAGAAGTCAACCGGAATTTCTTTACAAGATTTTTGAAGCTGTTATTCAAGCGGGTGCAAAAGTCATTAATGTGCCAGATACGGTTGGTTACACGACACCTGATGAATTTACTGCTCTGATAAAAGGAATCAAAGAAAATGTTCCAAGCATTGACAAAGCAACCATTGCCGTGCACTGTCACAATGACTTGGGGATGGCTGTTGCGAACACGCTGGCAGCAGCCAAAGCTGGAGCCGGCCAATTGGAGTGTACCATCAATGGTATTGGGGAACGTGCCGGAAACGCAGCAATGGAAGAAATTGTTATGGCCTTGCAAACCAGGTATGATTTTTATCAGAATAAAACCAATGTGGTGACAGAGCAGATTTATCCGGCCAGTCGACTGCTTAGTCAAGTGACAGGAATGAAAGTACAAAGAAATAAAGCAATCGTTGGTGAGAACGCTTTTGCGCATGAGTCGGGGATCCATCAGCATGGCATTTTAGCGAATAAGAGCACCTATGAAATAATGACACCGGAGTCTGTCGGGTTACACCAATATCAGTTGGTATTGGGCAAACATTCAGGACGACACGCTTTTGAAGATCGAATGCAATCCATGGGGTATGAACTGGATAAGCAGACACTGGATAATGTATTCCAGTCCTTTAAGGAATTGGCAGACAAGAAAAAAGTGGTCTACAACAAAGATTTGGAAGCATTGATTAAAGATAAAACCCTAAAAATGGAAGAGTATTTCAAACTTGAACAATTTGTTATTAACTGCGGTAATTATATGACGGCGACGGCAACGGTGAAGCTGAAAAATTTTGATAAAGATTTGGAGGCTGTTTCCACTGGTTCCGGACCAATCTATGCAGCATTTAGAGCCATTGATCAGCTGGTCGGAAAAGAGTATAAATTGGACGATTATTCGCTGCAGGCTATTACGGAAGGTGAAGACGCTCAAGGAGAAGCCTTTGTTCAAATAAGAAGAGATAACGAATTGTATCACGGCAGCGGAATCAGTACGGATGTGATCGAGGCCAGCATTAAAGCATATGTTAACGCGATCAATCGCATGATAAGTAATGAAGATGAAGAAAAGGCGGGAGCGTGAAAGGATTGCAAAACAGAATTCATGTATTTGATTCTACGCTAAGAGATGGTGCTCAGGCAGAAGCGATATCATTTTCGGTGGAAGATAAAATCAAAATTACAAAAGCATTGGACGAGCTGGGAGTTCATTATATAGAAGCGGGAAATCCTGGTTCAAACCCAAAAGATCTTGAATTTTTTGAGTACGCAAAAAAATTAAAATTGAAGCAGGCCCGCTTAACAGCCTTTGGCAGTACAAGACGTCCTCATGTGAAGCCGGAAGAGGATGAAAACTTAAAGAACTTAATGATGGCAGAAACGCCATGTGTTGCTATTTTTGGAAAAACCTGGGATTTTCATGTGACGGACATCATCAACACGACGCTGGAGGAAAACTTGGCGATGATCCAGGATACGATGCAGCACTTCAAAAAAGCGGGAAAAGAAGTTGTCTTTGATGCAGAACATTTTTTTGATGGGTATAAGGAAAATGCTGAGTACGCTATGAAAGCCTTAAAAGCTGCAAAAGATGGTGGTGCAGATTGGCTTGTTTTATGCGATACGAATGGCGGAGCTTTTCCAGAGGAAATACATGAGGCAACCAGTCGCGTATTGAAAGAGCTGGGTAACAACGTAGGCATTCACTGCCATGATGATGGCGGTATGGCGGTTGCCAACACCATACGTGCTGTTGACGCTGGTGCTCGCCATGTTCAGGGTACCTATATCGGCTTTGGTGAAAGATGTGGAAATGTGAATTTGTGCAGTGTCATTGGCAATCTTCAGTTAAAAAAAGGGTATCAATGTCTCGCGGATAGCAGTTTAGCAGAAATGACACCGACGGCTCGTTATATTGCGGAAATTTCCAATGTAGCCCTCAATGAAAGACTCCCATTCATTGGATATAGCGCATTTGCCCATAAAGGTGGAATGCATATTGACGGTGTTAATAAAAATGAGAAATCATTTGAGCATGTTGATCCAACAAAAATAGGTAATAAAAGAAGATTTTTAATGTCGGAAGTAGCGGGGAGAAGCACTATTTTATCAAAGATTAAAAAGGTAAATCCAGATATTAATAAAAACTCCAAAGAGACAAAAGAAATTGTTGATCGCTTAAAAGAGATGGAACATCAAGGTTATCAGTTTGAAGGAGCAGAAAGCAGTTTTGAACTTATCATTCGCAAGAGCCTTGGAAAATATAAGCCATTCTTTACCTTGGACCATTTTAAGATCATTGGAGAGCAGACATCAAATGGCAAAAGTGGAACATCTGCCATTGTTAAGATAGAAGTAGACGGAAAAGAGGAGCTTACGGTGGCAGAAGGGAACGGTCCAGTAAATGCCTTGGATAAAGCGCTGCGTAAAGCATTGGAAGCTTTTTATCCTGAATTGAAAGAAGTATATTTGACAGATTACAAAGTTCGTGTTCTTGATACCAGAACGGCCACTGGTTCAAAAGTTAGAGTACTAATTGAATCCAGCGACGGAAAGCATTTCTGGAGCAATGTTGGCGTATCTACTGATATTATTGAGGCTAGCTGGATTGCACTGGTAGACTCCATGGAGTATAAGCTGATCAAAAATATCGAAGAAAAAGTAAGTGCCTATATGTAAAGGAGAGGAGTATATTAATGGGAATGACAATGACGCAAAAAATAATGGCAAAACATGCCGGAAAAGAAATTGTTACCGCTGGTGAATTGATTGAAGCGGAATTGGATTTGGTTCTTGGGAATGATATAACGGCTCCGGTTGCTTTGAAAGAATTTGAAAAAATGGGTGCAAAAAATGTTTTTCATAAGGATAAAGTCGCTCTTGTGCCCGATCATTTCACACCGAACAAAGACATCAAGTCAGCTGAGAACTGTAAGATTTTAAGAGAGTTTGCTGTAGAGCAGGATATTACAAACTATTTTGAAATTGGTGAAATGGGGATCGAACATGCGCTTCTACCGGAAAAGGGACTGGTGGTTCCCGGGGATGTTGTAATTGGAGCAGATTCGCACACATGCACCTATGGTGCTTTGGGTGCCTTCTCGACGGGAATAGGAAGCACAGATATGGCAGCCGGTATGGCAACTGGTAAAGGGTGGTTCAGGGTGCCATCAGCTCTCAGATTTCACTTGACAGGTTCTTTAAAGCCACCTGTCAGCGGCAAAGATCTTATCCTCCATATCATCGGGATGATTGGCGTTGATGGTGCACGATACAAATCAATGGAATTTACCGGAGAAGGCATAGCTAGCCTCTCAATGGACGACCGATTCACGATTGCAAACATGGCTATCGAAGCAGGGGCTAAAAATGGAATTTTCCCTGTGGATGATAAGACACTGGAATATGTTAAAGCGCATTCTACCAAAGAATATACTGTTTATGAGCCGGATGAAGACGCAGAATATGAATTAACCTATGAACTTGACCTAAGTCAGATTCCCTTGACGGTTTCATTTCCTCATTTGCCTGATAATACGCGATCCATTGATAAAGTTGGTGAGGTTGAAATTGACCAGGTAGTCATCGGTTCTTGTACCAATGGCAGAATTGAAGACCTGCGTGCAGCTGCAAAAATTCTTAAAGGGAAAAAAGTGGCGAAAAATATGCGATTGATTGTATTCCCGGCAACACAAAAAATTTATTTGCAGGCGATGAAAGAAGGTCTTATCGAAATTTTCATCGAAGCCGGTGGCATTGTTAGTACGCCAACCTGTGGTCCTTGTCTGGGAGGTCATATGGGAATCTTGGCAAAGGGAGAAAGAGCGGTTGCGACCACAAATAGAAATTTTGTAGGAAGAATGGGACACCCTGAATCGGAAGTTTATCTTGCGAGTCCAGCAGTTGCAGCAGCTTCCGCTATTGCGGGAAAAATTATCGGACCGGACTCAGTATAAGAACATTTAAACGGAAGGATAACAGACACTAATTGATAGAGGGAGTGAAAAGATGATTGCAAAAGGAAAAGCGTTTGTTTATGGCAACAATGTAGATACGGATGTTATTATTCCAGCCAGACACCTCAATACTTCAGATCCGCAAGAACTTGCAAGTCACTGTATGGAAGATATTGATTCGAATTTTGTGCATAAAGTAGCCAAAGGTGATATGATTGTTGCCGGGAAAAATTTTGGTTGTGGTTCTTCAAGAGAACATGCACCTCTGGCAATTAAGTCATCTGGAATATCCTGTGTCATTGCGAAAACATTTGCACGAATTTTTTACAGGAACGCAATTAACATTGGGTTACCTATTCTGGAGTGTGAAGTAGCGGTCGAAGAAATTAAAGCGGATGATAAATTGGAAGTAGACTTTAAAAAAGGGATTATTGTAAACATAACCCAAAATAAAACCTACGAGACACAGCCTTTTCCGCCATTCATTCAAAAAATTATTGAAGCGGATGGTCTGGTGAATCATGTAAAACAACAATTGAAATAATCATTGAGGGAGTGGATCCATATGTATAAAAAAATTGCCGTGATTCCGGGTGACGGCATTGGACCGGAAGTAATGCAGCAGACACTTGCTATTTTGGAATATGTTGAAAAAGTATTTGGACACCAATTCGAAATAAATGAATGTTTAGCTGGTGGTGCAGCAATTGATCAGGAAGGGGTTCCACTTCCTCCTAAAACACTGGAAACATGCAAGGATGCCGATGCCGTTCTACTTGGCGCTTTGGGCGGCCCTAAATGGGATCATCTTGATGGGCAGAAACGACCCGAAAAAGCATTGCTGGGTCTGCGGAAAGAATTAGAATTATTTGCCAATCTGAGGCCTGCAATTTTGTTTCCAGCCTTGAGCGACTCCTGTCCGTTAAAACCATCGATTGTGGAGAATGGATTGGATGTGATGGTGGTCCGCGAGTTAACTGGAGGTATTTATTTCGGCAAGCAGGGAACAATAATTGATGGTGATGGTAAGGAAGCTGCCTACGACACCATGTTCTATCATGAAGACGAAGTAAGAAGAATCGCAAAGATTGCATTTGAGATGGCATTGAAGAGGAACAAGAAATTGATGAGCGTCGACAAAGCTAATGTGCTGGAAAATTCCAGATTATGGAGAAAGATCGTAGTCGAAGAAGCGGTGAACTACCCGGACGTGACCTTAGATCATATGTATGTTGATAATGCGGCGATGCAGTTGGTTCGTAATCCTGGTCAGTTTGATGTGATCGTAACCGGGAATATGTTTGGAGATATTTTGTCTGATGAAGTAAGCATGATTACAGGATCCATTGGCATGTTGCCATCAGCCAGCCTGAGTGCAGATCAAAAAGGAATGTATGAGCCAATTCATGGTTCTGCTCCTGATATTGCAGGTGAAAACAAAGCAAACCCTTTGGCAATGATCTTGTCATGTGCCATGATGTTGCGCACTTCTTTTGATATGATGCAGGAAGCAAACCTTATTGAAAATGCAGTGGAAGAGGTGCTGAACAAAGGGTATCGAACAGCGGATATATACAGCGAAGGAACCAAAATGGTCAGTACGGAAGAAATGGGACAGGTGGTCCTCCATACAATGAAAACCATGTAAAGGAAAGGTGTGTCACTCAATGCGTTTAAATGGATCTCAAATCTTGATGGAATGTTTGTTGGAGCAACAGGTTGATACCATATTTGGTTATCCTGGTGGAGCGGTCATCAATATCTATGATGCAATCTATGAGTACCAAGACCGTATCAGACACATTTTAACTGCTCACGAACAGGGAGCGTCGCATGCTGCAGACGGCTATGCAAGATCAACGGGAAAAGTTGGGGTATGCATTGCTACGTCTGGTCCCGGTGCTACAAATCTTGTAACTGGTATCGCTACCGCCTATATGGACTCAGTTCCCATGGTTGCTATCACAGGAAATGTGCCTGTAGCATTGTTGGGCAAAGATAGCTTCCAGGAAGTTGATATTACCGGAATTACGATGCCGATTACAAAACATAACTTTATTGTAAAAAACGTGAAAGACCTGGCAAAAACCGTTAGAAAAGCCTTTTATATTGCTCAGGATGGACGCCCAGGACCAGTTCTGATTGATATACCAAAGGATGTTACATCAGCAATGGCTGAGTATGAAAAAGAAGAAGCTGAGCCGATTATGGAGCATACCGAGGAAATCTGTGAAGAGACTTTGGATGCGGTTGTCTCACTCATTAAAGAAGCGAAAAAGCCGTTTATTCTCACTGGTGGTGGTGTTATCCGAGCCGATGCTGCCGTAGAGGCCCTTGAGCTGGTTGAAAAAATGCAATCACCGGTATCTTCGACGCTAATGGGGCTTGGAGGAGTTCCAACAAATCATGAGCTGTTCACAGGGATGATTGGTATGCACGGGAGTAAGACATCCAACTTAGCATCATCAGAATGTGATTTGTTTATTGCAGTCGGGTCAAGATTTAGTGACCGCATTACCAGTAACACAAAAATGTTTGCTGAGGAAGCGAATATCGTTCATATAGACGTTGATCCGGCTGAAATTAATAAAAATGTAAGGGCTTTTTACCATGTAGCCGGGGATGTAAAAGCTTCACTAAAAAGGTTGAATGAAAAGCTAACGACGGAAACAAGGATGCATAGGCTCGAATGGAAAGAACAAATTATTTACTGGAAAAAGCAGTATCCACTGGCCTGCAATCAGAATGGAAGCATTAAGCCACACTATATCATTCGAAAGCTTAGCGAGTTAACTTCTGGTAAAGCGATTATCACAACAGAAGTCGGTCAAAGTCAAATGTGGTCAGCGCAGTACTATGACTATGTTTTGCCAAGAACCTTTCTCTCGTCAGGAGGGCTTGGAACCATGGGATATGGACTGGGGGCCAGCCTTGGAGCAAAACTTGGTAATCCGGATAAAATTGTAGTTAATATTGCAGGAGATGGAAGCTTTTGCATGAACAATAATGAGCTGGCTACTGCCGTTCATTATGAACTGCCAGTTGTTGTGATTGTTCTGGATAATCAGGTTCTAGGGATGGTGCGACAGTGGCAGGATTTGTTCTTTGATAAGCGCTATTCCCAAACAGACCGTAACCGATGCACTGACTTTGTCAAACTGGCAGAAGCTTACGGTGCGAAAGGATACAAATTAGAAAAAATTGAGGATGTGGAACCGGTATTGAAAGAAGCATTGGCCCAGAAAGTGCCCGTTGTGATCCATTGTCCTATTGATCCGGATGATAAGGTTTTTCCTATGGTACCACCTGGAGCAGCCATTAAAGATCTGATAACAGAAGAGTCGCAGGGTTAAAAAAGGTGAAGAGCAAACTACGAGGCTATTCCAATTACTTCAACAGAAAACTTTTTAACTGATATTGCTGTTGCGGCTTCTTTTTCGCAGGCCGTCTTCCTCCTCCACTTCAAAAAAAGCAATAAAAAAAAGCAGAAGATTCAATACGTTTCTGCTTTTTTTTTCCTGTTTATAATTACTTATTACACAGACAATAAAGCATAAATAATTCCTATTGTACCTATGGCAGCTAATGTATATACAGGCTTTTTAGGCATGTGTCCTTCATTTTCCATGGCTTTACCAAACATATAGAATACAAATGGATGGATTAAGAACGGCATGGCAAAAATAAATGGAATCATAGCAGCCGCTTCCTCACCGAACATTCCTCCCTGAGTTGCAGCAAATAACCCAAAATGAGAAATAGCAGAAGATTTAGCCATACCAGAGTATCCTATAGGCATTCCTGCTAAGGCCAATAATGTAAAGCCTCCGAAAACTGCTAAGAGCTGAATTCCAAGACACCATTGCATCAATCCTTTAACCTCAGTAGGATCATGACCATTAGCCTTTCTAAGAGTTCTAACGGCTAAAAATGTGAAGAGAAAGCCTGCTGAAACGATCAGAAAGGCAGGAACCAGCATTAAAGAGCCTCTTTCAGCACTCATAGCCAATATAGAAAATACAAAGAGATGGCCTACAAAGGGTACATTGATCATAATAGGCGCTCGCTTTGCAGCAGTATCTCCTAAGTCTCCTGCTGTACAGGCTCCTGTTAGACCAGAGTGAGAAAGGCCGCCTGCCATTCCTGGGGCTAAAATGCCAGCATGAGTTGTTTTTGCGAAAAACATAAGAATAGCAATTCCTCCGAACATCCAGAACATCTGACCAAAAAATCCATAAGCCATAACTGCAGTCATTCCTTCAATAGCAAAGGCTTCTCCCATTCTAGAGCCCCCTACGATGAAGTTGGCTGCTAAAAGCACAGGAATCCCTGCAAATAGTAAAGCTTTAATGGTAGGTCCGAATACCCATTTATAAAAAATTGCTCCCGCTGCAGCAGAAAGCACTACAGAAAAGAAAATTTGAGGAAGTCCAATGATGGGGTTAATGGCTACTGAAATATGATATGTAACAACAAGCATTGCAGTAAGCCCAATCATTTCTACGACCCCTTTTTTAACATAAAGTCGTTTATCAGTAATAGAGGCTCTATGATCCAATAAAATAATCGCACCAATGATTCCAATATAAGCCAATAAAGAATAATAACGACTAATATCTCCAAAGGGAAGACCTACAATAATCCTGTATAATGACTCAATACCCAGAAGTAAAAAGAAAGATCTGATAATATAGACCAGCTGGGTACTGTTTGTACCCAATATAGTTTCTTGTGTAGAGGGAACTACCATATCAGCATACGGCACATCTTTTTTGCCGAAAATCTTACGCATTTCCTGACCACCAACAAAAAAGGAAACGGTTAATGCCAAAACACTGGTTCTGCTGATGAAATCAATAATGGGAAATTCTGATAAGCCTGGCGTTGCAACTCCACTGGCAACCAATACGAAGCCTAAGCTCAAACCGAAAATAACAACAATTAATATGGGCGAAAACCTCGTCCCTGCAACAACGGTTCTTGCTACCAGGACCATTGGAATTAATAAGAAAATAGAAAGCCAAAATTGATTTAAAATTTGCAAATGCTGAATTTGCTCTAATACTGCCTCCACTAAAAAACCTCCTTATGAAATTCTAGTTTAATTCTTACTCATTTGAAAATTTTATGATTGGTCTGCACGATCGAGTTGTCATGAAGATAGCCTATAGACCACTCTTCTCTTCAGAGCTATATTACTAAGGCCTCCAGGCTGTATTTAGAACAATATGTTTTCAGTGAAACGATTGGATCCATTGCCTTTAGAAAGCTCTTAAAACAAGATTACGCTTCAACAATCTTTTTAAATTCTTTTAGTATATTTTTTTTAAGTCACTCCCTTCATCTATGATTGTCCCTCTAAGATAGCATAATACTAAGCCTTTCGTAATTGCAAAAAATCATATTGTTCCTTCTATGATAATGAATTACTTCATTATCATAAAATCTATCAAATGTCTTTACTAAGACCATGATAATTCGAGTAAAAAGTTTGAAAAATCTGAAAACAATCAATAATATAGCGAGACTTTAAAAGTTGTTTAGACATGCGTGGTATGCACCTCTGATTCCAATTGTTTCGAGGAGTTAAAAGCCTACACCTAACTACATTTAACTTGATCCAATACACTTCTATATTTCTTCTTTCGTTACAGAATACCGTTTTTCTTTTTTTTTGTCAAGTCTTACTCAATCATTCCCTGAGCTGACTCATGAAATTTTAAATATATCTTCTGCTGCCTGAAATGTTACCCCCTCATTCCGTTCCAATCTGGAGAAAAAGTGTGCTCATAGTGAGAATACCGTATCCTCGGTGATCCGTCCCTTCTTTCGGTTTCTTGCTTTATTCAGGACGCACAGCGGAGTATGAGTTATTCATAGATGAATGGTAAGTAATTAAACTATAAATTGGGTAATGTATTTATTAAGAAGGGTAAAAAGGTCAATAATAGGGAAGGGGAATTGGAAATGAAAGCAATGGTGATGAATGAATTCGGTAACCCGGATGTGTTTGTTAAACAAGAAGTGGATGAGCCTGATTTACAACCTGGTTATGTAAAGATAAGAGTAATGGCTTCTTGTGTGAACCCCATCGATACGAAAATCAGGAGCGGCCTGGTCCTGGCGGCAACACCTGATTTTCCTGCGGTGCTGCATGGAGATGCAGCGGGAACAATCGTGGAAGTATCGTCGGATGTCACGGATTTCAAGGTAGGGGAGGACGTTTTTGCATTGGGCGGAGGTGTAAGGGGGCATTGTGGTGCTTTGGCGGAATACATGGTGATTGATGAACGACTGCTGGCCAAAAAACCTGATAAAATATCAATGTCTCAGGCAGCCGCGCTACCGGTAGTGTCACTGACGGCATGGGAAGCACTGGTCAACAGAGGGAAAGTTAAAAAAGGTGATAGAGTACTGATTCATGGTGGAACCGGGGGTGTGGGTCATGTGGCCGTCCAGCTTGCTAAATATCTTGGTGCACATGTGACGGCTACAGTTTCCAACGATGAAAAATCTGCAATCGCCTCGAAACTTGGAGCAGATGAGACGATAAATTATACAAAAGAGAATGTTGAAGAATATGTCCGTCGTTTAACAGACGGAAGAGGGTTTGACCTTATTCTGGACACGGTGGGAAAAGAAAACCTTGATCGTTCCTTCCGGGCGGCAGCTCCTAAAGGTGTTATCATTTCCACCAATACAAGATCCACCCATGACTTATCTCCTCTACACGCAAAGGGTCTAACGCTTCATGTGGTATTCCTCTTAATGCCATTATTATCTGAGTCCGGAAGAGAGGAAATGGGAGATACACTGGTAAAAATAGCTAATTTAATGCAAACAGGAACGTTACAGGTTTTAATGCATGATAAATCCTATGGCTTTACACAAGTAAGCGAAGCACATGCTTTACTGGAAAAAGGTGAACATATTGGCAAAATAAGCCTTTATAACGATTTATAGGCTGAAGAAAAGACCTTGTTACCAGAAGACTTTGAATACTAAAATTGACAGTTTTATCTGAATCTGATACATTCATTATAAGTATCATTAATACTTGTAGAGCGATGAAGAAGAGGAGTAACATGCTGGAAGGTTGAAGCGAGCCGGGAAGAGTGAAAGCCTGGTACCGGATAGGTGTGAAGGGCGCTTCGGAGCTTAAGGACAAAGTGGACACGAGCATTGTGTCAAATAGGGTGGAACCGCGGAAGGTTATATGTCTTTCGTCCCTAGGTTTTATTGGGATGAAAGGCATTTTTTTGAACAATTTTAAAGGAGGAAACGACATGAGTCAGGAAAAAAGTATGGAAAAGATCGTAGCGATGGCCAAAAATAGAGGGTTTGTATTCGCAGGCTCGGAAATATATGGTGGTTTGGCCAATACATGGGACTATGGACCATTGGGAGTAGAGTTGAAAAACAATGTTAAAAAAGCCTGGTGGGCGAAGTTTATTCAACAAAACCCTCACAACGTAGGGTTGGATTCTGCGATTTTGATGAATCCTAAAACGTGGGAAGCATCCGGGCATGTCGGCGGATTTAGCGATCCGTTAATGGATTGCAAAGAATGCAAAAGCAGGTTCCGAGCAGATAAAATCATTGAAGATTTTTTGAAAGAGGATGCAGAAGAAGCCCATGTCGATGGATGGTCTCTTGAAAAAATGAAAGACTTCATTGATACGGAAGGCGTTTCCTGTCCTGAATGTGGAGCGAAAAATTTTACGGAAATTCGCGAATTTAATCTGATGTTTAAAACCTTTCAGGGTGTTACGGAAAACAGCAGTACCCAAATATACTTGCGACCTGAAACAGCTCAGGGGATTTTTGTTAACTTTAAGAACGTTCAGCGCTCTTCCAGAAAAAAAGTACCTTTCGGTATTGGCCAAATTGGTAAAGCCTTTCGAAATGAGATTACTCCAGGGAACTTTACCTTTAGAACCAGAGAGTTTGAACAAATGGAATTGGAGTTTTTCTGTCAGCCTGGTACCGACATGGAATGGTTTCAATACTGGTCAGATTTTTGCAGGAATTGGCTGCTAAGTCTGGGACTTCAGGAACAAAATATCCGTATGAGAGAGCATGAACCGGAGGAGCTATCCCATTATAGTAATGCAACGACAGACATTGAATTCAAATTTCCTTTTGGATGGGGAGAACTTTGGGGTATTGCTGATCGAACAGACTTTGACCTGAAACAGCATAGTGAGCATTCTGGGACGGACTTCCATTATATGGATCCAACGACGAATGAAAAATATATTCCTTACTGCATTGAGCCTTCTGTAGGCGTCGACCGGGTTGCATTGGCATTCTTGGTGGATGCATATGAAGAAGAGGAGATTAACGAAAAAGAAAGTCGTGTGGTATTAAAATTGCACCCTGCGCTGGCTCCTTTTAAAGCAGCTGTTTTGCCATTAACTAAGAAACTTTCAGAAGAAGCTCAGAAGCTGTATGATCAGTTAGCTGCCAATCATATGATTGATTACGATGAAGCGGGTAGTATTGGAAAGCGTTATCGTCGACATGATGAAATTGGTACACCGTATTGTATCACCATCGATTTTGACACACTTGAAGACGGAAGTGTGACAATTAGGCACAGAGATTCAATGGAGCAGGAACGGGTATCAATGGACCAAATTGAACAATATCTTGCTGAAAAAATGACTTTTTAGATAAAGGGGACAGGAGGGGGAATTGATTATGCAGGAAGATTCGAGAGAAAAAATGAATATTTTAATCGTGTCCGATTCCATTGGAGAAACAGCAGAGCAGGTTGCAAAAGCAGCGCTGAGCCAGTTTGATTATACGGAGTATGAGATTCGAAGACATTCTTTTGTATCCGAAAAAGCTCAAATAGAAGATATGCTGGAGGAAGCAACACCTGAAGATTCAATCATTATGTTTACCCTTGTCCTTGAAGACGTGAAAGAATACCTGCTACAGGAAGCGACAAAAAGAAGAATTCTGACTATTGATTTAATGTCTTCCGTCATGGAAACACTGGAAAAAAGGTTTGAGATGAAACCAATTGGTGAAGCAGGGTTGATTAGAAAGTTGGATGAGGAATATTTTAGAAAGATCGAAGCCATTGAATTTGCTGTTAAGTATGATGATGGTAAAGATCCGCGGGGGTTAAAGAAAGCAGATATTGTTTTAATTGGTATTTCAAGAACTTCAAAAACACCTTTGAGCATGTATTTGGCTCATCGAAATATTAAAGTGGCCAATGTTCCTCTGGTACCCGAAGTAAAGCCGCCTAAGGAGCTTTTTGATGTGTCTTCGCAGAAAATTATCGGATTAACAACAGATCCTTATAAACTGATTGAAATCAGAAAAGAAAGAATTAAGGCGCTGGGATTAAAAGATGGCGCTAACTATGCCAGCATTCAAAGGATTATTGAAGAACTTGAATATGCAGATGAAATCATGCGAAAGCTGAGTTGTCCGGTCATTGATGTTTCTGCTCGAGCCGTCGAAGAGAGTGCCAGTATAATTTTGGAAATATGCAGAGAAATTGGGTATAATGTGGGTAAACTGAAATAATAAAATGGAGGTGTGCGACTTGAAAAGGTATGTATATGCTTTTCGCGAAGGATCGGCAGACATGAAATTTCTTTTAGGGGGGAAAGGGTCGAATCTGTCAGAAATGACCAATATCGGTTTGCCGGTGCCG
The DNA here is from genome assembly GCA_007134225.1 of Tindallia sp. Lineage (GTDB taxonomy): Bacteria > Bacillota > Clostridia > Peptostreptococcales > Tindalliaceae > Tindallia. The sequence goes on along the minus strand of SLLE01000076.1, from coordinate 92,664 downwards.
GCAGGATACACTGTTACAACGGAGGCTTGCATCGAGTATTACGAAAAAGGAAATATCATTTGGGACGAGCTTCGGCAGCAAATTGATGATAAACATCAGGAAATGGAAAAGGAAATGGATAAAAAGTTCGGGGATCCGACCAATCCTCTGTTGGTTTCCGTGAGGTCTGGAGCGGCAGTATCCATGCCAGGAATGATGGATACTATTTTGAATCTGGGTCTTAATGATGAAACAGCAGAAGGAATGGCAAGCATAACGGAAAATCCACGCTTTGCTTATGACAGCTACCGAAGGCTGATTCAAATGTTCAGTGATGTGGTGCTGGAGATACCTAAGTATAAATTTGATAATTTACTGGAAACAAAAAAGCGTGACAAAGGAATTGAAACAGATACGGAACTAACAACAGAGGATCTTAAAGAACTGGTGGAATCATTCAAATCTGTTGTTAAAAAGGAAACAAAAAAAGATTTTCCTCAGGATCCCCAACAACAGTTATTGATGGCGGTTGAAGCAGTGTTTAAATCCTGGAATAATCCAAGAGCCAGAACATATCGGGAGCATTACGATATACCTCATAAAATGGGTACGGCGGTGAATGTTCAGGTAATGGTATTTGGTAATATGGGTGATGAATCGGGGACTGGTGTTGCGTTTACCAGAAACCCTTCGACAGGAGAAAACAAACTATATGGAGAGTTTCTGATGAATGCTCAGGGAGAAGATGTTGTGGCTGGAATTCGAACACCTCGTGATATTGAAGAGCTTAAGAAGATTATGCCGGAGGCTTATAATCAATTTAATGAAGTGGCGAGATCGTTGGAGATTCATTATCGTGATATGCAGGATATTGAATTCACCATTGAATCCGGTAAACTCTATATGCTTCAGACAAGAACTGGTAAACGCACGGCCAATGCAGCCATTCAAATTGCGGTAGATATGGTGAATGAGTCCTTGATTACAAAAGAGGAAGCACTATTGCGGTTAGATCCCAATGACTTAGACCAACTGTTGCATCCGACCTTTAATGAGAAAGCCCTTGAGAATGCTGCCCTGATCACAAAAGGGCTGCCAGCATCTTCCGGGGCAGCTTCCGGAAAGATTTGCTTTACATCGGAAGAAGCTGTTAAAGCGGATGCCGCAGGCGAACGAGCCATACTCGTTAGAAATGAAACTTCTCCGGAGGATATCGAGGGAATGGTGGCGTCAGCCGGTATTTTAACAGCAAAAGGCGGAATGACATCCCATGCAGCAGTTGTAGCTCGTGGAATGGGAAAATGCTGTGTTTCTGGTGCCGGTGATTTAAACATTAACGAAGCAGAAAGAATCATGAAAACGGAGACCGAGTCTTTCGGAGCAGATGATTATATTTCCCTTGATGGAAATACCGGAAATGTATATTCTGGACAAATTGAAACGAGGGATGCAAGCCTTGGGGGGCAGTTTTTAACCCTGATGAAATGGGCGGACAATGTTCGTCGACTTAAGGTGAGAACGAATGCAGATACACCGAGAGATTCTGCCAAGGCAGTTGAATATGGAGCGGAAGGAATCGGTCTTTGCCGGACGGAACATATGTTCTTTGAAGACAATCGAATCTCTGTCATGAGAAGGATGATTCTTTCAAGATCAGAAGATGACAGGCGAAAAGTATTGGATAAGTTGATGCCCATGCAAAAGGAAGACTTTATTGGAATCTTCAAAGCGATGGGTGCGCGTCCGGTTACGATTCGATTACTGGATCCTCCTCTTCATGAATTCTTGCCGTCCGAAAAAGAAGATATAGAAAAACTAGCAGCTGAAATGGGAGTCCCGCATAATCGCCTCAAAGAAATAGTCTTCGAACTTAAAGAAGTTAATCCCATGTTAGGTCACCGTGGTTGTCGATTAGCCGTTACGTATCCGGAAATATATGAAATGCAGGTAAGAGCAATTATGGAAGCAGCTACCGAATTGAAACAAAATGAAAATCAGGAAGTAATCCCGGAAATTATGATACCGCTGGTAGGAGAAGTGAAAGAATTTGAATATGTTAAAGAACTGGTTGAAAAAGTGATTCTGGAAGTGTTGGAAAAAAGCGGCGTAACGGTACCTTATCTGATTGGCACCATGATTGAAATACCCAGAGCAACGATCGTAGCCGATGAAATTGCAGAAGGTGCTGAGTTTTTCTCCTTTGGAACCAATGACCTGACTCAAATGGCCTATGGGTTCTCCAGAGATGATTCCGGCAGATTTATTAAAGAATACCGGGATAAAGGTATTTTGGAAAAAGACCCCTTTCAGCAGATTGATCGAAAAGGGGTTGGAGAAATGATGAAAATGGCTATTGAAAAAGGAAGAAGTACACGAAGTGACATTAAGTTGGGAATTTGTGGAGAACATGGCGGCGAACCGAATTCTGTAGAGTTTTGTCATATGATCGGTCTTGATTATGTCTCCTGTTCACCGTTCCGGGTTCCTATTGCCAGGCTTGCTGCGGCTCAGGCAGCCTTAAGACATCCCTTAAATGATATGCATGAGCCAGAAAAAGAATAAAGCAAAGATGAAAAAGAGAATGCTGTGACAGGTATTCTCTTTTTCTTTTCTCTTCTCTATTGTATTGCTAATTTTTGGGTATTTATTAAGTGTGATAAAATATTCAATCGCTTTTATGATATATCCAAAGGCAGAAAGAAGGGATTTTGTTGAAATATTTATATAATCGAAGAACCATTGTGGCATTGGTAATGACCCTGATGATTTTTTTAATTTCGCTTGTTGGTTTAGCTGAAGAAAACCAGTCTTCGCCTTTTGTGTACACACTGAAAGTGGAAGGCATGGTAACGGCGGGAACGACCAATCATATTCGACGATCCATTGAAGTAGCTGAAAAAGATGGGGCTGAAGCTCTGGTAATTCTTCTGAATACCCCCGGCGGTCTTGTTAATGCCACCTTAGATATTGTGGGAGACATGATCAGCGCGGATGTTCCTATTATTACGTATGTTTCTCCACAAGGTGGGATTGCCGCATCTGCCGGTACTTTTATTATGATTGGCGGACATAAAGCAGCGATGGCTCCTGGGACCACCATTGGTGCCGCAATGCCGGTAATGGTGAGACCGGATGAGGAAGGGAGTGCAGCTGCTGACGACAAAACAATCCTCTTTTTGGCAGGTCACATGAAAAGCATTGCTGAGGCCCGCGACAGGCCTGGAGATATTGCTGAACGGTTTGTCACGGAAAACCTGACCTTGAGCGGTGGTGAAGCTCTGGAATTGGGTGTGATTGATTTGATTGAAAGCAACCTTGATTCACTTTTAAACAGTCTTGATGGCGAAAAAATAGAGCTGGAGTCTGGAATCGTGACGCTCAACACGTCAAATGCAAGCGCCCGAGAGATGGAGAAAACGACACAGGAAAAAATTACCCATCTTGTCAGCAATCCTCAAATAACGTTTGTTCTTTTACTGATCGGAGTTTACGGTTTAATCATCGGTTTCAGCTCGCCAGGAACCTTTGTGCCGGAAGTTCTGGGAGCTATTTCATTATTATTGGCCTTATACGGCCTGGGTCTTTTTGAAGTGAATCTCTTTGCAGCTCTTTTGATGGTGTTAGGGGTTGGTTTGCTGGTTGCTGAAGCGCTCACTCCAACCTATGGGGTTTTGGGTGTCGGTGGTGTGATTAGTATGGTATTGGGTATTTTATATCTTCCTGTAGAGCCGCTGGTTTCTGACCGATGGCTTGCACAATTTCGTTTTATGGCCTTTGGAATTGGAATCATTGGCTCCGTTGTACTGGTGATCATGCTGGCGGGGATCTATCGCTTAAAAAAATCTCCGATTATCCATGGCAGCCGTGAGTTTATGATGGACGTGGCAAGAGTGGTGGAAACCATTGACCCGGAAGGGCTCATTATGGTTCGCGGGGAACTCTGGAAAGCAAGATCAGCAGGTGGTGAAAAAATCGAAAAAGATATGCAGGTTCGAATTATTGATAGAGAAAATATGACGTGCATTGTGGAAAGTGATCTTAAGGAAGAATAGAAATGAAGGATGAAGCGGGTTAAATAAGAAAGGATGGTAGAAAATGACAGAAATAATTATGCTTATAGAAAACTTGGTTCCATTAACGGGTTTAATCATTGTTGTGCTATTGTTGCTTAAAATGGCCATTAAGATTATACCTGAGTATGAAAGGGGCGTTCAGTTTCGACTCGGAAGATTGGTTGGGGTTAAAGGGCCGGGCTTAATCCTTATTATTCCAATCATCGACCGAATTGAAAAGGTATCCCTTCGAATTATTGTTGATAATGTGCCTCCTCAGGAAGTAATAACCAGAGATAATGTCACCTGCAAGGTAAATGCAGTTTTGTATTATCGTGTAACAGCGCCGGATAAAGCTGTTGTAAATGTTGAAAAATATCATGAAGCCACCAGCCAGTTTTCTCAAACGACCATGAGAAGTGTGGTGGGCCAGGCAGATCTGGATGAATTGCTGTCTCAAAGAGAGAAACTGAATAAACAAATACAGGCTGTTGTCGATCAGGCAACGGATCCCTGGGGAATTAAAGTGACGGCTGTAGAGTTGAGAGATGTCATTATTCCAGAAGCAATGCAGCGTGCCATTGCTAAACAGGCGGAAGCAGAGCGAAATAGACGTGCCGTGGTTATTCAGGCGGAAGGTGAAAAACAGGCGGCAGTTAAAATTAGTGAAGCTGCTGAGATTTTAGGCCAGCAGGAAGGCGCTTTGACACTCCGAACACTTCGTACCATTTCTGATATGTCTAACTCAGAAAGCACAACGGTTCTATTCCCAGTACCGATGGAAATGAGAAGATTACTGCCGGACTTGGAAAAAGTGATGAAAGGCACGCTAGAGTACCAAAGTAAGAAATCGAAAAACAATATAAGTGATACAACAAATCAAGAAGAAGAAAAGACCGGTGAAGACGGTGAGCAAAACGATGTTAAGGAATAGAATCCTGTTTATGACGATGACAACAATTAACTATTGCTTTATATTTATTGTTTTGATATAATAATGAATTTGTCAGGAAAAGTATTTCCATGATTTGTGAGGGGTGGAAATGGTTGGAAACCAACAAATTGATAAGAAATGTGTCGCAAGAACACGAAAGCAATAGACTCTCCTCTGATGCACAGTTAAGCATCAAAACGAAGGGGAGAAAGAAAGATGAGGCGGAATGCGACGTTCGCACTCCATATCAAAGAGACAGAGATCGTATTATTCATTGCGAGTCATTTCGAAAACTGAAAGGAAAAACCCAGGTATTTATTAGTCATTTTGAAAACTTCCGAACAAGATTAACCCATACACTGGAATTAAGTCAAATTGCCAGAACAATTGCCCGTGCCCTCAGGCTTAACGAAGATCTGATTGAAGCCATTGCATTAGGGCATGATCTGGGGCATACCTGTTTTGGTCATAGTGGAGAAGAAGTACTGGATGCTCTCTCTGGTCACTTTGCACATAATGAGCAGAGCCTCAGGGTGGTTGATTATCTGGAAAGCAATGGGAAAGGATTGAATTTGACATTTGAAGTCAGGGATGGAATCCTCAACCACACAGGCGACGGAATACCGGTAACCATGGAAGGGAAATTAGTGAAAATTGCTGATCGGATTACCTATCTATGCCATGATATTCAGGATAGCCTGGCAGTTGGTATTTTATCTGCAGATCAAATTCCTGATCAATTTAATCGAATCCTTGGAACCAGTCACAGCCAACGAGTAAACGCTTTTGTTCAGGACATGATCATGGAAACAGCTACACAACTTGAAAAAGGTGAAGCGCCGATGATTTATCAAAGTGAAGCAATGGCAGAAATGATGCTTGACCTCCGGTGCTTTATGTTTAAAAAAGTTTATAACGGAGCGGTATGCATGAGAGAAAAGGAAAAAGCCTCGCTGATTGTCGAGTATTTATTCAGGCATTACCGCCAATACCTCTCCGAACAGGAAGCAACAGATAAAATAGCCGGTTGTACGGACCAGTTTGCCATTAATCTTTTTAAAGAGTTAGTTATTCCACAACCCGGTTTGAAATAAATTTATTATATATAAGAAGGAATTCAAGAAAAGGTGTCGAATAAGTATCTCCGAAGGTTTTTTAAGAAAAAGAACGAAGGTGGATTATGAACGGCAGAATACCTGAAGAATTAGTTGACGAGATCATTCAGCAAAATGATATTGTAGATGTGATCAATGAATACCTGCCATTGAAGCCTTCAGGTTCTAACCACAGAGCGCTTTGCCCTTTCCATAATGAAAAGACGCCGTCGTTTATGGTTAGTCGCGAAAAACAGCTTTACAAGTGTTTTGGATGCGGTCAAGGTGGTGGAGTGGTTCAGTTTATTATGGAAAAGGAAAACCTTGATTTTGTTGAAGCAATTCATCATTTGGCACGTCGGGCAGGCATACAAATTCCCGATAAGAACATGACATCAGAAGAAAAAGGCAGGTTGGAAGAAAACAGAAAATTAATGGAGTTGCATCGAGAAGCTGCCACTTTTTTTTACCAAAAATTGACATCTCAGTCGAACCCGGGCATTCAGTATCTAAAAAAACGTGGATGGAAAATAAAAACCATTAAACAATTTGGGTTAGGATATGCACCGGACCAGAGGAACGCCTTGTTAAGACATGTTAAGCCCCTTGGTTATCCGGAAAAATTAGTTCAGCAGGCGGGTTTGGCAACTACGACTAAAAAAACCAACGAAGGCTATGATCGTTTTCGAAAACGATTAATGTTTCCGATCTTTAATGTACGTGGAGACATCGTTGGGTTTGGCGGAAGAGTCGTAAGTGCTGACGATCAGCCTAAATATCTGAACTCTCCGGAGACTCCTATTTTCAACAAGAGAAAGCTGCTTTATGGACTTAATATTGCCAGGATCCATGCCCGGGAGCAGGGAAATATTTTGGTTGTTGAAGGCTACACGGATGTTATTTCTTTGCATCAATATGGGTTTCAAAATACGGTAGCAACCCTGGGGACTTCATTAACCATTGAACACGTCAAAATGCTGTCTCGATATACAAAAACGATTATCCTTTGTTTTGATGCCGATACAGCCGGAAGCAATGCGGTGCTCAGAAGTATCGAACTCTTTACTCAAGTTGACCTAAAGGTTCGCATTTTATCGTTGCCGGAAGGTATGGATCCAGATCAATATATTAGAGAAAAAGGAAGAGCCTCCTTCGAAAAGCTTATTTCGGAGGCTCCCACATCTGTTGATTATCAAATTGCCATGATTCGAAAAAAACATTCACTGGCAACAGTGGAGGGGAAAATTCACTTTGCCCGTGAAGTTGCTAATATTTTGCAGAAGCTAAAAAGTCCAGTTGAAAAAGAGGCGTATGCTTCCCGGCTGGCGGAAGAAATGGGAATATCAAAGTCTGCTCTCTTATCAGAAATTCAAAATTCGGATCAACAAGTGAGGAAAAAGAAAAGTTTCAATCCAGATCAACAAAAAAGTAGAAATTTTAAGATCATAGACCCAATGCAGCCAATGACAAATGATCTAAGCTATCTGTTGGCCGAAAGACAGTTGTTAAAATGGATGCTGGAGAATGTCGGAGAATTGGACGAAATTAAAAATTCTATCAATCCGAACTCTTTTTTACATGAAGCACATCGTATTATATTTGCCATTATTGTGGAAGAACAGCATCAACTAAAGACAAATTCTCAAGATATAACTTTTTTTGAAGGATTCGAAGAAGATTTCCAGAAGGTTATGGAGTTGGATATCAGTCATTTAACGAAGGAACGGATCATTGACCGATATCGTCTCAATTATAAAAGAAAGAAATTAAAAGAAGAGCTTAATTACTGGATGGAAAAGCAAAAACAAATATGCGATCAAGAGAACATAGGAAAAGATGAAAAGGAAGATAAAATGTTGAAAATAGGTATGGAAGTCAGTAAAATCAATATAGAACTGCAAAAAATCTCTTTACAGAAAGGAGGCGGTAACGGTGGAAAATAATAACGTGATTGACCTTACCAAGGAATCACTAAAAAAATTACTTGATAAAGGACAAAAAGAAGGTTCTTTAACGTATAGCGAGATCATGGATACCTTGGAAAAGTTTGAACTGGATAAAGATCAAATTGATGAATTATATGAACAGTTTGGTACGCTAGGCATTGATATTATCAGCGACAAAGATGAGATTGAAATAGATGACTCACTGGTAAGCGAAGTCGATTCTGATCTTAAACCAGATGAGCCGGTAAAAGAAGACTTATCCTTCTTAAAAGGCGTTAATATTGATGATCCGGTCAGGATGTATCTGAAGGAAATAGGAAAAGTACCACTGCTGACCAGTGATGAGGAAATCAGACTGGCAAAAGCCATGGAAACTGGTGACGAATATGCCAAAAAACAACTGGTAGAGGCAAACCTTCGTTTGGTGGTTAGTATTGCGAAACGATACGTTGGCCGTGGCATGCTGTTTTTGGATCTAATTCAGGAAGGGAATTTGGGTCTCATTAAAGCAGTGGAAAAATTTGATTATCGAAAAGGATATAAATTTAGCACCTACGCAACCTGGTGGATAAGGCAGGCAATTACCAGAGCTATTGCAGATCAGGCAAGGACGATTCGAATACCGGTTCATATGGTAGAAACTATTAATAAATTAATCCGTGTATCCCGACAATTACTTCAGGATTTGGGTAGAGAACCAAAGCCAGAAGAAATAGCTGCGGAAATGGATATACCTGTTGAAAAAGTTCGGGAAATTTTAAAAATTGCACAGGAACCAGTTTCTTTGGAGACGCCTATCGGTGAGGAGGAAGATAGCCATCTTGGAGATTTCATTCCGGATGAGGATGTATTGGCACCTGCGGATTCAGCTGCTTTCTCACTTTTAAAAGAGCAATTGGTGGATGTGTTGCATACATTAACAGTGAGGGAACAAAAAGTGCTGCGATTACGGTTTGGACTTGATGATGGGAGAGCGAGGACACTGGAAGAGGTGGGCAAGAAATTTCAGGTAACCCGTGAGAGGATCAGACAGATTGAAGCAAAAGCATTAAGAAAACTGCGTCATCCCAGTCGAAGCAAAAAACTGAAAGACTATCTCGAATAAAGAAAACCGCCGGAGGCGGTTTTCTTGTGAAAAAGGATGTGTCAGGTTAATGGTAAAACTGCCTGTCAGATTAGAATCGATCGCCAACATGATTCCACCGGTATCAACCATTGCGGATATTGGAACGGATCATGGGTTGCTGCCGGTTTATTTGCTGCAGACTGGAACAACAAAAAAAGCTATAGTTTCAGATGTTAATCCAAGACCTCTCGAAAAAGCCAGGAAAACTGCTCAATTACATGGAATGGAAAGCGCGATGGATTTTCGCTTGGGAGACGGACTTCAGGTACTTGAGCCAGGAGAGGCCAAGGTCATTATTATTGCCGGAATGGGTGGATTATTAATTAATTCATTCCTGTATTCGTGTCCCCAAAAAGCTAGGAATGCAGATTATCTTATTTTGCAACCAATGCAAGCGATTTCTGAAGTGCGAGAATATTTACTGGCGAATGGGTATCGGGTTTTAGAAGATCAGCTGGTAAAAGAAAAGAATCATTTTTACCATCTCATAAAAGTGAAACAGGAAGAACTGCCCGCAACAGGGATTGGAACGTTAGAAGCTATGATTGGTATACAATGGAAAAAACAACCGCCTGAGTTGTTGCGCGAATATATCGTCAGGCTTTTGGATCAGATGGAAACTAAGAAGGATGGATTGCTAAAAAGCAACTCATTGAATCAAAGAGCGTTAAGTCGTTGTGAGAAACAAATTAAACAACTCGAAGAGGTGATAGAATGGCTTCAAGTGTAAAAGAAATCATTCAAATCTTTGAAACAAAAGCATCACCGAAGTTGGCGATGGACTGGGATACTGTCGGGCTTCAGGTGGGGGCGATGGATCAAAAAGTAAACAGCGTTTTTGTTACGCTTGATGTGACGCCGGAAACACTGGATGAAGCCATCGAAAAGAAGGCGGGTCTCATTATTACACATCATCCATTTATCTTTTACCCACTAAAAAATCTTCGAACTGATCAATTAAAAGGAAAAATGATTGCCCGTTTAATTCAGAACAATATAAGCCTTTATGCAGCTCATACAAACATGGATATTGCATCCGGAGGCCTAAATGACTGGGCTGCCAACCTGCTGGAATTGGAACACATATCTTTGCTGGAGGAAACAAGCTCGGAAAAGCTGGAAAAACTGGTTGTTTTTATTCCTGCCGAATATGCACAGCAAGTATCGGATGCTATCATGGATGCTGGAGCAGGCCATATTGGAGAGTATAGTCATTGCGGTTATTATCTGAATGGCAAGGGTACTTTTAAGCCATTAGAAAATGCGAATCCCTTTATTGGTTCATCAAACAGACTTGAACAGGTAGAAGAAGTAAGGCTGGAGACGATCATGCCGGAATCTATTCGAAAGCATGTTTTAAAATGCATGATTGAAGCGCATCCATATGAAGAAGTAGCTTATGATATATATCCGTTGAAAAATGAAGGATATCAAAATGGAATTGGTAGAATAGGAGATCTTTCTACAAAAATGACACCAGAAGCGTTTATTCAACACTTAAAAACCGTATTTTCCGTAGCTTTTGTACGCTGGACACCAGGTAGTTCGAATGAAATTAAGCGTGTTGGAGTATTGACGGGGAGTGGTTCAAGTGCAATTGATGCTGCTGAATCAAAAGGTTGTGACTGCCTGGTGACCGGTGATGTCAAATACCATGATGCGCAATCTGCTTATGAAAAAGGAATCCATTTATTTGATATTGGACATTTTGAATCGGAAATAACCTTTGTACCTCTGATGCTTAAACAGCTTCAGGTGCAGTTTGAACAAAGCAATATTGAAGTGGATATTATTGGAGCATCAACACAGATCAATCCTATTATCGTGCGGTGATCATATCCCTGAACAGCAGTTTTTGACAGAAAGCAGCTGTAGTGATACTATTAGGTTGGATGATCTTGAGCGAGTAAACCAGATAGTCACGGCATCCATTGATGACGAGGAAAGTCCGAGCTCCATAGGGCAGGATGCTGGGTAATCCCCAGTGGAGGCGACTCTAAGGATAGTGCAACAGAGAAATACCGCCCGGCACCTAAGACAGAGTAGTTTATGAAACTTAAAGGTTATTCTGTTTTAGGTGCCGGGTAAGGGTGGAAAGGTGAGGTAAGAGCTCACCAGCAGTCTGGCGACAGGCTGGCTATGTAAACCCCATCCGGAGCAAGACCAAGTAGGGACAAGGTAGCGGCTGCCCGTCGTGTCCCGTGGTAGGTTGCTTGAGCCTGCTGGTAACTGCAGGCCTAGATAGATGACTATCAAATACAGAACTCGGCTTATAGGTTTACTCGCTCTTCCAAAAAAAACTTCATACTATAAAATCTTCAAGACGGCTGTTTGTGAAGCGGTCGTTTTTTTATGCGAATTACGCAAAATTCGTTAAATATATAACGAATAATTTACTATCTTTTGTGTTGACAATGAATCGAAAACCTGTTATCGTAGACGTTAATTAATTTTAAATTTTGAAGCAACTCAATAAGAACCAATGATAGAGATTAAAGATTGGTCAGGTCTTTTTCAGAGAGTCGGTGGGTGGTGTGAATCGACAGGCAGATCAATCATATACTCGCTCTTGAGGTGCAGATCTGAAACAGTTAGTAGGACTGCCGGGAGGTTTCCGTTAAAAAACCAGAGTTATGAACTCACTGAGATTTATGCTGTGAAGCATGAATAAATACAGGTGGTACCACGAAACAGTCTTTCGTCCTGAAAAGAGGATGGCAGGCTGTTTTTTTGTTTGGGTAAAATATTTTCAAAAAGAACAGGGGAGGGTTTGAAATGAAAATGACTGGCGCAGAGGTAGTGATGAAAGCGCTCGAAAAAGAAGGAGTGGAATACATTTTTGGATACCCGGGAGGTGCGATCCTTCCAGTGTACGATGCGCTAATTGCATCCAAAGTGAAACATGTGCTGGTCAGGCATGAACAGGGAGCTGCGCATGCTGCAAGCGGTTACAGTCGAGTCACCGGAAAAGTGGGGGTGTGTGTGTCGACTTCCGGCCCTGGTGCAACAAATCTGATCACAGGTATTGCAACTGCCTATATGGACTCAATACCAATGGTGGCAATTACCGGACAGGTTGCTACCAATGTCATTGGACATGATGTTTTTCAGGAAGTTGATATTACCGGTGCGACAGAGCCCTTTACGAAAAATAATTATTTGGTTAAATATGTTGAAGATTTACCAAGAGTATTGAAGGAAGCCTTTCATATCGCTTCTACAGGAAGACCGGGTCCTGTTCTGATCGACATACCGAAGGATGTACAGATGGCGATGGTTGACTTCGAATATCCGGAAAAAGCCAATCTTCTTGGCTATAAACCAACCTATAAGGGTCATCCTCGGCAAATTAAAAAGTCTGTTGAGGCAATGATGGCAAGCGAGAGGCCAATGATTGTCGTTGGTGGAGGAGGCGTTATGGGTGGTGCCTCTGAGGAAATTGTACAGTTGGCAGAGCGTATTGATGCGCCAGTTGCGACAACAATGATGGGGATTAGTTCGTTTCCGTCAAGCCACCCTCTGTCATTGGGAATGCTGGGTGGAGATCATGGCGTCTATCCGGCTAAAAAAGCCATTGAGGAAGCAGATCTTTTAATTGTTATGGGGGCAAGAATGGCGGACCGTTCAACAGGTAAAACAGAAGAATTTGCGAAAAGAGCAAAAGTCATTCACATTGATGTGGATCCTGCTGAAATCGGGAAAAACATCATGATTGATATACCGATTGTCGGAGACATGAAACAAGCACTGAGGGATATTCTTCAAAAAGACTTTCGTAAGAATAACCCTTCATGGCGAGATTCGATTGCAGAATGGAAGCAAATTACCAAGGGAGTGGGGGATAATCTGCAAAGTCTTAACCCCATGGAAATTATTAAAAGCCTCTCTGAGCAAACCAGTGACGATACTATTATTGCAACGGATGTGGGGCAGCATCAATTGTGGGTAGGTAGGTATTATGGTTTTGAAAAACCAAGGACATTTCTTACTTCCGGAGGTCTTGGAACCATGGGATATGGATTGCCGGCAGCCGTTGGGGCCAAAATAGGGAAACCGGAGCAGGAAGTTGTTTTAGTCACAGGAGACGGCAGTTTTCAAATGAACCTGACCGAAATGGCCACCTCCGTTCAGGAAGGGCTGAAATTGAAAATTATTGTATTGAATAACAGTTGTCTTGGAATGGTTCGTGAATTGCAACAGCATTACTGTGATGAACGATATAATCAGGTGGCCATGCAGGGAAATCCTGATTTTTGCAAGCTGGCAGAAGCCTACGGATTTCAATCTAAAAGAGTAACTGATGCCAAAGACATACATGGTGCCATCAAAGAGTTACTGGAAACCGACCACTCGTCATTACTGGAATTTCAAATCTGTAATACGGCAAATGTTATACCGATAGAAGGAGGTTGCTTGCGATGAAACATGTATTGGCGATTCTGGTTGAAAATCGACCCGGTGTATTATCCAAGGTAGCAGGTTTGTTTAGTCGAAGAGGATTTAATATTGATAGTCTCGCGGTTGGAGAAACGGAACATCCAAATATTTCTCGAATAACCATAGCGCTAACAGGTGATGAGTATGTGGTTGAACAGTTATCCAAACAATTGAACAAATTGATTGATGTGATTAAAGTTTCAAACATTGGTGATGATTCTGTCGCCAGAGAACTGATTTTGATTAAGATTCATGCCACACAGGCAACTCGAAATGAAATTGTTGAAATTGTCAATATATTCCGACAAAAAATTGTTGATATTACCAAAACATCTGTTACGGTGGAGGCTACCGGTGATTTGAAGAAAGTGGGTGCATTAATCGAAATGCTAAGAGATTTTGGTATTAAAGAAGTTGTAAGAACCGGTATGATTGCCATCGAACGGGGAGCAAAAGCCATCGATATTGAACAAATACAGAAAAAAGTGAGTCATTACGAATAGAATGATGCCCTTCAAAATGGAGGGCTTTTCTATTGCCTGGTGAATATGGATTCTGTACAATAGATGTGAGAGGAGGCGATATTGTGAGCAGAATGTTTATTGCCATTCGTTTTACGCCAGTGCATCGACATTTGCTTAAAGAAACAGCGGAGCAATCTCGATCCTTTGTAACTCATGGAAAATATGTCCCGCATGATCTTTATCATTTAACGGTTCAGTTTTTGGGGGAGATGAAAGCGGGAGAAGCAGAATTAGTTAGAAACGAGCTTGCTCAATGTGCTGAGATATTTCCGCCTTTTGAGCTGGAATTTGACAGGATGGGATATTTTGAAAAAAGAAATAAAGCGATTTTGTGGATAGGAATACGCAATCATCAAGCATTAATTGAACTGCATGAAGAAGTGCATCAAAGAATTAGCAAATTGGGATTTGCTGATGAAAGGTCTTTTCGACCGCATATCACGATTGCCAGACAGGTTGCTTTTAACGATGAACGTTCGAAAGAAAACCTGATCAAAAAACCCATCAACATTCAATCGTTTTGTGTCGATCAAATCGATTTGATGGAAAGTATTCGATTGGATGACCATTTAACCTATCGGTCGATAAAAGCGTATAAGCTGACTGGTGAAAAAGGATTTTACTCATGAGTACCGGAAAAAAAGAAAAAAAGTACTTATACATCAGGGATAACGGAATGTGTCGGTATTGCGGGAAAAAGCTCAAATATCATCAGGGAACCATCGATCATTATGTGCCAAGAAGTAAAGGGGGTCCGGACGATTACTATAATTTGCTTCTAAGCTGCAGGTATTGTAATCGAATAAAGAAGAGTATGATTCCAAATAATTACAAAAGCATTCTGACTAAGCAGTTCATAAAAGCGATAAAAGATGGTATGATAGTGTCGGGAGTTCAAAATAGGAAAAATGAAGAAATAGAAAAGATCGCAAAAAAGATGAACAGGCTCGAAAAGCTTGGCGATTCAACGGTTTTTCAAAGTGACTGTCATCGAATCGTCGTGAAGAACAATGTGATTCTGAAAATGTCAAAATTGTCAGGAACGGAGGAATCGAAACATCAAACGGAGGAGGAACAGCATGTTTAAAGGAATTTTTACACCAATTGTAACACCATTTGATGAAAAGGAAGCGATTGACTATCAAAAGCTGCAATCTAATCTTCGGAAATGGGGAGACACAGCTTTGGAAGGTTTAGTAGTACTTGGATCTAATGGTGAGTTTCCTTACTTGACGGAACAGGAAAAATTGGATGTTTCCACGTATGTGCTAAAGGAAAAACCTGACCATCAAAAAGTGATTGTGGGCGCCAGTCATGAGTCGCTCTATCAGACAATGCGATTCATTGAAAAAATTCAGCCCTTCGAACCATCTGCGTTGCTAATACTGCCGCCGCATTATTATAAAGGCAGCATGAAAGAAGAGGTTCTCTATCAATATTTTGTCGATGTGGCCGAATTTTCACCCATCCCGTTAATGCTTTATAACATGCCTGGAAACACAGGAATCAATATGCCGGCACCTTTAGTGGCCAGGTTATCCCATCATCCAAATATAGTTGGTATTAAGGACACTGCTGGAAATATTGTTCAACTCTCACAGATCATTTGGGATACAGAAGATGACTTCTCTGTTTTTGCAGGAAGCGCCAGTTACTTATTGCCAGCTTTCACTGTTGGCGCAAAGGGAGCAACACTGGCACTTGGTAACGTTATGGCGGATGAATGTTGCAGGATTCATGAACTTGTTAATGAAGGTGAGTTTTTGCAGGCGCGTGAAAAGCAGTTAAAGCTGATTCGGATCAATACATTGGTCACTTCGGGAATTGGCGTTCCGGCATTGAAATACGCAATGGATGTAATGGGGTATCAGGGAGGTGCGCCAAGAAAACCAATGCAGCAACTTTCGGAGTCGCAAAAAGAAGTGGTAAAAAAAGCGTTGATTGAAGCAGGTGCCTGTTTATAGCCTTTTCAAGGATTAAAGACACGATTATGTAAAAATAAGAATCTTCACTTGATAAAAGTCTGCTTCTGGCAGGCTTTTTATGATATAATGAAACGTCGCATGAATCGGATGGGTCCGAAATTTGGAAAAAAAGAAAGAAGGAAACAATTTATGATCAGAAATGATTTGCGAAACGTGGCTATTATTGCACACGTTGACCACGGTAAAACGACTTTGGTGGATCAGATGCTTCGTCAAAGCGGCACGTTCCAGAAACACGAAAATGTAGATGAACGCGTTATGGATTCTAGTGATATTGAAAGGGAAAGAGGTATTACGATTCTTTCAAAAAACACGTCTATTCAATATCATGACATACGAATTAATATTGTAGACACTCCGGGTCATGCTGATTTCGGTGGAGAAGTCGAAAGAATTATGAAAATGGTGGATGGAGTTCTGTTACTTGTGGATGCGGCGGAAGGCCCAATGCCTCAGACCCGTTTTGTTCTTAAAAAAGCACTGGCGCAGAAGTTGAAGCCCATTGTTGTTATTAACAAAATAGATCGGCCGGAAGCCAGAGCGGAAGAAGTAGTGGATGAAGTATTGGATCTGTTTATTGAATTAGGAGCGGACGAAGATCAGTTGGAATTTCCGGTTGTATATGCCTCTGCAAAAGCAGGAACTACTTCCAACACCATGGAAGAAGAAGGCCAGAATATGAAGCCGCTTTTTGAAGCGATTGTCAAAGAAATTCCTTGTCCCGAAGGTGAAGAAAACGACGGGCTGCAGCTATTGATTTCAAACATTGATTATGACCGATATACCGGTAAAATTGGTATCGGCCGGATTGTTCGCGGTACGTTGATAAAAGGTCAGCAAGCGGTTCTTGCAACAACGGAGCGTAGCGAAATTAATGTAAAAATCAACAATCTATATACGTTTCAGGGTCTAAAACGCATCGAAACTGACACAGCTTCTGTTGGAGAAATTGTATCGGTTTCCGGAATTGATGAGATCAGCATTGGCGATACGATTTGTTCTCTCGACAAAGTAGAGCCACTTCCCTTTATTTCTATTGACGAACCGACGATTTCAATGAACTTCATGGTAAACGACAGCCCTTTTGCTGGCAAAGAAGGAAAATTTGTTACCAGTCGTCACTTGAAAGACAGACTAGAGCGGGAGATGCTATCCAACGTAGCAATGAAAATGGAGACGGTTACAACTGAATGTTTTAAAATACTTGGCCGCGGAGAGCTCCATATATCCATACTGATCGAAACCATGCGACGAGAAGGCTACGAATTTGCTGTATCCAGACCTGAAGTGATCATGAAACAAACAGAAGACGGATTGCTGGAACCTATGGAGCTATTGTATGTCGATGTGCCGGAAGCACATATGAGCAGTGTGATTGAAAAGCTGGGACAGCGAAAAGCGGAAATGATTAACATGATTCCTTCTGGAACCGGAACAACGAAACTGGAATTTCGAATTCCTGCACGAGGATTGATAGGATATCGATCAGAGTTTTTGACCGATACTAAAGGATACGGAACCTTTCACCATTTATTTGACGGTTATGATGCCCATAAAGGAGAAATACGAGGAAGAAACAGAGGTTCCCTTATTGCTCACGAAACTGGACAATCTGTAGCGTATGGTATTTTTAATGCTCAGGAGAGAGGGCGGATTTTCATCGAACCAGGCATGGATGTGTACGAGGGTATGGTGGTTGGTGAAAGTGCTCGTTTGGAAGATATAACCGTCAATGTATGTAAAAAGAAACAGATGACGAATATCAGATCTTCCGGAGCAGATGATGCATTAAAACTGGTGCCTCCAGCGGAAATGTCATTAGAACAGGCTTTGGAGTTTATTACGGATGATGAGTTAGTGGAGATTACACCGAAAAACATTCGTCTGAGAAAGAAAATATTGCATAAAGTTCAAAGAGAGAGAAGCCAGAGACGAAAAGACGCATAATCATTTATAAATCATCATCCATTGGCATGGTGGTAAAGCGTTGAATCAATCGAGTGAATATTTCAACGAAATTAACCAGATCATCGATGGCGATGTGTTCTTCTTCCGTATGTGCCAGGGATAGGTCGCCTGGTCCAAAAACAACGGTGGGTATATCTGCGTAAGTTTTTAACAGGCCGGCATCTGACCATCCGATTCCGCGAGTGATAGATGGCTCTTCTAAAATGACATCCTTAAGGGATTCGCGCACGGCTGTTACAATCGGTTCATTAACAGAGGTGATCATCGGAGGATGATAGAGCTCTAGCAAACTCTCGGGAGTGACACGAATTTCAGCATTAAAGGCCGGTTCCTCCTCCGTGATAACATCGATAATACTCTGGTATTCTTCCAAGACAGATTCTCTTGTTTCGCCTGGGATATAGCGACGATCCAGACGAATCATACACTGATCAGCAACGGTACTTTGTTCTGTCCCGCCAATAATAGTTCCGTAATTCATGACGGATTCACCGGCATACTCATCGTATTTTTCTTTCAGAATGGGATACAAATCTTGTTTAACGCGCTGAATAAAGGTCATGGCCATTTCAATGGCATTAATGCCTCTTTCTGGTCTCCCGCTGTGAGAAGCTTTTCCTCTGAATATAACATCAAACCACTCCAAACCGCGATGGCCTACAGCGTATTCATAAGCTGAAGGTTCTCCTACGATGGCGGCGTCTGCGCGTATATCCGATTTAATGATATATTCAGTTCCCTCGCTTTTGCCCTCTTCTCCGATTACGCCTGTGAAGATAATATCGCCGCCAGGAACAAAATCACTCCGCTTAATGATGATCATCGCCATCATAAAAGCAGCAATACTTCCTTTCATATCAACGGCGCCACGACCCCAGATGCAACCATCCCGAACCTCTGCTGCAAAAGGGTCGATGGTCATATTGTAGGGAAGGACGGTGTCGGTATGACCGTTATACATTAAAGACCGGCCAGTTCCATTTCCCATCATTCTGGCAATAACATTACTTCTTTCATCAATGACCGGATGAAGCACAGAGTCGATGTGATGCTTATTAAAATAATCATTAATATATGCTGCAACTTCTTTTTCCTGATGTAAAACATCTTTGTGGCTGGGAATTTTAATTAGCTCTCTGGTAAGTTCGATCAACTCTTCTTTCTCGTAGTAATCCTGAGGATTAATGTACAGGTTTTCTTCCATAAAACCGCCTCCTAAGCATCTCTCTAAGGAGAACTATAGCAAAGATATAAGCAGATTACAAAGTATTTTTTGCATTTAATTGACTGAAATCCAAGATATTAGATATACTTATAGTTAGAACCTTTAAAGGAGGAAGAAAAATGGCCAGACCCAAAAAGAAGCGAACTGTTTGCTTTATTCCTGCGGTAAAAGAATATGGACCTTTGAATCAGGATGCTAAAACCTTAGATAATGTCGATATGAGCATTGAAGAATTTGAAAGCATACGATTGATGGATTATGAAAACTTAGGACAAGAGGTTAGTTCGGAAGTCATGGGAATTGCTCGTTCGACGTTTCAACGTATTTATAACGATGCGAGAAGAAAAATTGCCTATAGCCTGGTGCATGGTGCGGTCATTCATATTGAGGGTGGAGAATACCGTCTCTGTCATGATTTTACCGGTAAAGGATATTGTTTCCCTGAAGACAAAAAGGAAGACGAATCATGAAACATGCAATTAACTGGAATAATTTATTGAAGGCATCCAGTGTTCATGGGATTATTTACCCGGAGAGTTTTGATCCGGAGGATGTTGATTTTTCTGGCAAGCACCTTGGACGGAGCTCCTATGAGACTTATTTGCATGGTAGCGATTTCAGTCGTGTGGAATCTTTAAGGTGGAAGCATATTGAAAAAGCTGAGAACATCGGCGGAATCAGCTATCCTGAAAGCTTTGATGCGGAAAATGCAGATTTTTCCAAAAGAGATGTATCCAAAAGTGACTTTAGCAGATTGAAGCAGTTGGACTGGGAGATGTTAAAGAAGGCTTTGGAAATTTGGGGGATTCATTATCCGGAGTGTTTTGATGCAGAAAATCTGAATTGGGATGGAAGATTTATTGCAGGCAGTGATTTTAAAAATGTTGAAACACTTAAATGGAAACACTTACAATCCGTATGGGGGCTCACGGATTTAGTATATCCTGAGAGTTTCGATATTGAAAATGCGGATCTCAATGATAAAAATATTAGTGGTAGTGATTTCAGTCGTCTTCGTGAATTGAAATGGTCACAAATAGGAAGAACTGAATTCTTGTTTCGGATTGTATACCCGGAAAACTTTGATATCGAAAATGCTGATTTTAATGAAGATATCATGGGAAAACCGCGGGATTTGACGGATTGCAACTTTAGCAAAGTCAAACACCTCGATTGGGATCAAATAAAAGAAGCTGCAGAACACAGCGGAATCATATATCCTACAAACTTCGATGTGGAGCAGGCGGAATTTGCAGGCAAGGATATCAGTCGAAGTGATTTTAGTCGTGTGCATCAGTTGAAATGGGAACATATACAGTGGGCAGAAGATGCCAGTGGCATTATATTCCCGGAAAACTTCGATCCGGAAACCATCGAATCCGAAGGAAAGAATTTTAGCGGAAATGACTTTAGCAATATAAAAGGATTAAAATGGGAGCATATTAAAGATGCCAGATACCTGGCAGGCATCGTCTATCCAGAGGATTTTGATATTGAAAAGGCAGATTTTTCCGGTATCGATCTACGTTTTTCAGATTTCAGTCGAGTGAAAAACCTAAAATGGGATCACATCCAAGTGGCAGGAATGGACTTGAGAGGAATCGTCTATCCTCCGGGAATAGACCTAACCAAGGCTGATTTTACAGGTCGAGAAATTGGAGGCAGTGATTTTTCTGGTGCGACGGGTCTTTCGTGGCAGCATATGGTCGGTCAAACTGGTTTGAAAAAATATTTGCGGGTAAAAAAGTCCATGAGAGGAATTGTCTATCCACGCAACATTGATTTAAATGACGTTAAGTTTGAAGGTTATGATATGAGTTTTTCTGATTTTACTGCGTTTGAATGACTGGAGCTATCCACCAGATAAGGAGGGAAAGCGGTTGCCGGTATATGAATATCAATGCAAAGAGTGCGGGCATCATTTTGATAAATTAAAGCCAATGTCTAAAATGGATGAAAAAGAGGAGTGTCCAAAATGCAGCAGTAATGATATTGTTCGAAAACTATCTGTATTTGCAGTTGGGTCCGGATCGAAATCCGGATGCAGTGCATCTCAGCAAGAATCTTGTGGCGGCTGACAGCTTTAAACCTTCTGGAAGAAGGTCTAAAGTGATTCTAAATCAGTGTTATTTTTTAAGCTGAGAAGAAAAAATTGCAGCATTTTAGCGGTCATTCCCCAAATCACATACTCTTTGTAATAATAAAAAAGAACTTTATACGTCCCGGTTCTCCAGCCATACTTTTCGCCGTTAGGGATCAGGTGGTATGGAAACCGGGAATCCATTTTCATGTCAAAAGACAAAGTATATTCTTCCGGCTCTTGAGTCATGAGATAGGACAGTGGAACCGTAAAAATAGAATCCACTTCATCAGTAGAGTAACGGATATCCTTAAAATCAATGTGCTGCAATACGCCGCAGTAAGGGAATATTGCGAATTGAAAGGGTGTTGTGTAGGGTGGCAGCTCGCCGATGATTATAATTTGACGCTGACTCAGGTTGAGCTCTTCCATGGTTTCTCTCAATGCAGTATTGGAAGGATGTTCAAGATTTTCCATTTTGCCGCCGGGGAAGCAAACTTCACCAGGCTGACTTTCCAGGGCAAAAGAACGCACTTCAAAGAGAATGTGCAGCTCATCTTTGACATAGATTAGTGGCAGCATTACGGCGAACATGGCGTTATGGTCGTATCCTCCGGCGCGGCTTTTGGCCAGAGCGTCGGCAATTTGCTGATAATTCATAAAAACACCTCGTTTTTTACTTCGTAATAATCATAACATGATGAACTAAAAAATGAAATGGGTGCAATAGATGGGAGGATTTCATGTGAAAATCTATACAAAAACTGGTGATAAAGGTGAAACAAGTCTTTATGACGGGAAACGAGTGCGTAAAGATGACATAAGGGTTGAAAGTTACGGAACAATCGATGAGTTGAACAGTCACCTTGGTTTTGCAAGACATTTTTCGGAAAATCAAGAGATAGAAACTATTTTAAAACAAATACAGCGGGAGTTGTTTGATGTGGCGGGTGAACTGGCAACCACGAACAGAGAAGAATTTCCTGAAAAGATTGATCAGACACATGTAGATGATCTTGAAAAGATAATTGATATTTACTTAGAGAAAATTGATAAAATGGATGCCTTTATTGTGCCGGGCAGTAATAAGGGATCGGCGGCTTTACATGTTGCCAGAACGGTCTGCCGTCGTGCGGAAAGAAGAATTCTTATGCTTAGCCGGGAAGAATCGGTAAGCGATTATCTCATGAAATATGTCAACAGATTGTCAGATGTATTGTATGCGTTGGCCAGATATTTGGAGACGGAATTAAACTATGTTGTTTTTAAAAAGAAATGAATCATCATCAATCTGATTACACTTGATCATTGCATAAGGAGAGGAGAATAAGAATGGACGAACGCATCGATGGTGTATTATACAGTCAGAAACAGATTGCAGAGAAAGTGACGGAATTGGCGGAGCAAATAGAAAAGGATTATCGTCATCTAGAGGACATTTTGGTGGTAGGTGTACTAAAGGGTGCAAATATATTTATGAGTGATCTGATCAGAGAAATCAAACTATCTCTGTCCATTGACTTTATTGCGGTGTCCAGTTATGGGACTTCGACAGAAAGCTCGGGCGTTGTAAGAATTCTGAAGGACTTGGATGTAGATATTGAAGGGAAGCATGTACTCATTGTGGAAGATATTGTTGATACTGGTTTGACGCTTCAATATTTAACGGATATTTTAAAGAGAAGAAAAGCAGCTTCTCTTAAAATATGCACCTTGTTGGACAAACCTTCCAGAAGAAAATGTGATTTATCCATAGATTATGTTGGTTATGAAATACCCGATCGATTTATTGTGGGCTACGGAATTGATTATGCAGAAAAATACAGGAATCTTCCGTATATTGCGACTATTGAAGAATAGTTTATATAAACTTGATTTTCTTCTAAATAATAGCTATAATATAGCTGTTAAAAATTTATCCAATGACTACCACCGATTAGACTCCATCTTCTACAAGAGGGAGATAAGCGGTGCTACGTCCCTAGGTGGACAAACATTAATTAAGGGAGGTAATGATATGTTGATGAAAGTGCCAATTGCACTATCGAATAGGCATCTGCATTTAAGCCAGGAGGACCTGGAAACGTTGTTTGGGAAAGGGTACGAATTATCAAAAATAAAAGATCTAAAACAACCGGGGCAGTTCGCGGCAGATGAAAAAGTGGATATTGTCGGTCCGAAGGGAACCATTAAGGGAGTTCGGGTTTTGGGACCGACTCGTAGCAAAACACAGATAGAGATATCTTATTCAGATAGTTTTACCTTGGGCGTTAAACCGCCAGTCAGAGACTCTGGAGATTTGTCAGATTCACCGGGTGTTAAAATAATTGGGCCGAAGGGAGAAGTGACGCTGCAAGAAGGTGTGATTGCAGCAGCAAGGCATATTCATATGACACCTGAAGATGCTGAAAAACTGAACTTGAAAGATAAAGACACAGTTAACGTGCGAACAGGTGGAGAAAGAAGTGTCATCTTTGAAAATGTCCTGGTTCGAGTCAATCCCAATTATGCTTTGGAGATGCATGTGGATATGGAAGAAGGAAATGGTGCTGGGGTTGTTAATGATCAAATGGTAGAGATTGTCATGCAATAGTGATGGTGAAATATCAGTTCCGAAAAGCCGTATCGATCAGATAATCGACACGGCTTTTCGTTTTTTCGCAGTTGAAATGTGGTAAGATGACTAAGTGAAATCTATTGAATGGAGGAATCGCATTGAACCGCATCGCATTTACAGTATTTGGGATGGACGTTGCCTGGTATGGTCTGCTAGTGGCAGCAGGAATGCTTTTTGGTGTTTTACTGGCTCAAAAAAGAGCAAAGAACGAAGGTTATGGCGAAGAAGCTATATTTGATATAGCGATTTGGGCAATCCCTTTCGGCGTTTTGGGAGCAAGAATATATTATATTCTTTTTAACTGGAGTTACTATATGCAAGACCCGATTCGTATGCTGCAGTTTCGTGAAGGTGGTTTGGCGATCCATGGAGGAATTATCCTTGGTTTTTTGGTGGGCTATTACGTTTGTCGAAAAAAGGGTTTGCCTTTCTGGAACATGGCCGATATCGCAGCCCCCAGTTTTATTCTTGGTCAGGCCATTGGAAGATGGGGAAATTATTTTAATCAGGAAGCTTATGGCCGTGAGACGGACTTGCCTTGGGCCATAACCGTTAACGAAATGCAGGTTCACCCCACTTTTTTATATGAGTCAGTATGGAATGTTTTAGTCATGATCTTTTTACTGTACTATACGCCCAAAAAGAAAGCGAATGGAGAGGTATTCTCACTTTATCTGATTCTTTATTCAGTAGGCAGGTTTTTTATTGAGGGTTTGAGAACCGACAGCTTAATGATTGGCCCCTTTCGAACCGCGCAGATTATATCAATTGCAATGATCGTCGGTGGAATTATTGCGATAAAAGTGTTTCGGATGCAAAATCCACGTCATACAGAATAAAACCACTATGTTTTCACTCGCTGCTTTCAACAAAGAAAGCAGTTTTTTCTTGTGCAAAATTAGAACGAACGTTTTAACAGAACGTAAATTTGTAGGCTCTAGGGCTCAAAGCCTTTATTTTGCAGGAAAAAAGACAAACTTTATTGTGAAACAATCCTAATAATGGTTGAATATTTCACAAAAGTGGTATAAAGTGGTATAAAGTGGAAAGAAAATCCATGGCATTCAGGAAAGTGGGTTTTGCCTATGTTTATCGGAGAATATTCCCATACGATTGATACTAAAGGTCGATTAAGCATACCGGCACGATTTCGCGAAGAGCTGGGTGAGCGATTTATTGCCACAAAAGGATTGGATCAATCTCTTTTTGTTTACCCGATTCATGAATGGAAAATACTGGAAGGCAAGCTAAAACAACTCCCACTAACCAATCAGAATGCCAGAGCCTTTGTCAGATTTTTCTTCTCCGGCGCAACGGAATGTGAGCTTGACAGCCAAGGGAGAATAAGAATTCCTGCAAACCTTAGAGAACATGCTGGTCTAGAAAAAGAAGTTATGGTGATTGGTGTAGGGACTCGTGTTGAAATATGGAGCCAAAAAGTTTGGAACGAATACAATAGCGATGAAAACCTTAGCTATGATGAAATAGCCAGCAAAATGCAGGAACTTGGCATATAAAAACACAAATGCTTCCGGAAAGGATGATGTGCGTGGACAGGCACCACGAATCGGTTTTACTGTCAGAATGTTTGGAGTATTTAAATATCACCCCTTCCGGTGTCTATGTAGATGGAACCCTCGGTGGAGGTGGTCATACAGGTGAAATAGCAAAAAGGCTGAATCAAGAAGGAATGGTCATCGGCATTGACCGGGATGATACAGCAATTCGCGAAGCGAGAAAACATCTTGATCAATTGGAGTTGAATTGTCGGTATGAACTTGTTCATGATGAATTCGCAAACCTCCATGAAGTGCTAAATAGTCTTTCGGTTCAATTGGTGGAGGG
The DNA here is from genome assembly GCA_007134225.1 of Tindallia sp. Taxonomy (GTDB): domain Bacteria; phylum Bacillota; class Clostridia; order Peptostreptococcales; family Tindalliaceae; genus Tindallia. The sequence continues at coordinate 66,852 of SLLE01000076.1, read as the reverse complement.
TGTTTTACTGGATTTGGGAGTCTCTTCCTTTCAACTAGATGAGGGAGAAAGAGGGTTTTCTTATATGCAGGATGCTCCGCTGGATATGCGAATGGACCAAAGGCAGTTGATGACAGCAAAAGATTTAGTTAATGAATATTCGGAGGAAGACCTCCATCGAATTATAAAAGAGTATGGTGAAGAAAAATGGGCGAAAAGAATTGCATCTTTTATTGTTCAAAAGAGAAGTAAAAAATCAATAGAAGACAGTTTTGAACTGGTTGAGGTAATTAAAAATGCTATTCCTGCGAAAGCAAGGAGAGAAGGGCCTCATCCGGCTAAAAGAACATTTCAGGCAATACGAATGGAAGTAAATCAAGAACTTCAACAAATTGAAAAAACGCTGGAAGTAGCAGTGAATCATCTGAAACCAGGAGGCAGGTTATGTGTTATTTCCTTTCATTCACTTGAGGACAGACTGGTAAAAAATTCCTTTAAAGAGTTTCAAAAAGACTGTGTGTGTCCTTCTGAATTTCCAGAGTGTCGATGTCAGCAACAGTCTTTGATTAAAATTATTACCAGAAAACCTGTGGTTCCTAAGGAAAATGAGTTGGAACGAAATCCGCGAGCCAGAAGTGCTAAGTTGCGAGTTGCTGAACGATTATAACCCTCCTGAAAGGAGTGAAAAAATATGTACGCAGCAGAGCGTTTACCACGAGAACAACCTTATGAAGTGCCGGTTCAAAAACCTGAAAGAACTAAACGGGTAAAAACAAGAAAAGCATTAAAGAGAAAGTATGCCCTGGAGATGTTGGTTCTGATGGTTTGCTTGTGTGGCGTTCTTGCATTGAACATATTTTTGGTAGGGCGATATGCAGACATTACTGGTACTCGTCATGAAGTTTCATCACTGGACAAAAAAGTGGAGCAACTGCAAAATCAAAAGGAGCAGTTGTTGGTAGACATAGAAAAATCTTCAAAACTGGAATGGATTGAAGAGGAAGCAAAAAGCAGGCTTTCCATGAAATACCCTGATAAAGAACAGCTTATTTATATTAGTGTTGATCCGGAGAGAGTCAATCAGATTTCACAACGTATTCAAAGAAGTAATGAAGAAATCGAACAGAAACAACAGAGTTTGCCGCAACCGATTGAGAAAATTATTTATAAATTTGCCGGCATATTACGCATCTAATATCCATTAATGATATACTATGGCGGGGGGTGCGTTCTTTTGAAGTGCTCAATTAACGGATGCAGAAAAAGAATTTTTATATTACATATTTTGGTATCACTGGCAATGTTTGTGTTGATTTTTAGACTGGGATGGCTTCAAATTGTTGAAGGGGAGCGTTACCAGGCAATGGCTAATCAGCAACATACCAGTGATTTTGTTGTGCCCTCAAAACGAGGAGCCTTATACGACAGAAATGGAAAAGAATTAGCACTAACAACGGTTAAAAATCGAATATGGGCGAATCCGATGCTGATCAATGATCCGGAAAGAGCAGCGGATATTCTATCGGATATACTGGAGATGGATCAGGAAACTCTTTTTAACAGATTGTCGCAGAAAGATACAACGTTGGTCAGCATTGCAAGAAGAGTTAATGATGATGTGGTGGAAGAAATAAGTGAGCATGGCATAAGAGGCATTTGGTTTGTGGATGATAACGAACGAAACTACCCTTATGGGAACTTTGCAGCCTATATTCTTGGCCACACGACGGATGACGGCAGAGGGATTGCGGGAATAGAGCAACGCTACGAAAAAGAACTCTCGGGAAGTGCAGGCAGATCTATCCTTCATCTGGACGGCGCCAGGCGGCAACTTCCTTTCTACATGGAAACCCATTATCCACCGTCGGATGGGGTCGACTTAATCCTAACGTTGGATGAAGTGATCCAGCACTACACAGAAAGAGCAGTTTCGAAGGCTTTGGAAAAGAACAAGGCGAAACGGGTGATCGCGTTAATGATGGATGTGAACACTGGAGAAATCTTATCGATGGCTGCGAAGCCCGATTATGATCCTAATAACCCCAGAATACCTCTGGATAAGGAAGAATATGAAAAAATGGAGTTGTTGAATTCGGAAGAAAGAATGGATTATTGGTTCGAGATGTGGAGAAATCCGGTTTTTCAGGAAATATACGAACCGGGCTCTGTATTCAAAGTGATTACTACGGCTGCAAGCTTAGAAGAAAATATTGCGACACCTCAAACTAGTTTTTACTCTGGCGGAACCATTGAAGTGAGTGGTACTACTATCAGGTCCTGGCGTTGGTATAATCCATTTGGGGAACAAACCCTGGCAGAAGCAGTAAGAAATTCAGATAATCCAATTTTTGTTAAATTAGCACAAAGCATGGGAAAAACGACATTATATAAATATCTTCATGCTTTTGGCTTTAATGAACCCACAGGTGTAGATTACCCTGGAGAAATAGCTTCTCTTATGTATAGTGAATCGGCGGTAGGGCCTGTCGAACTGGCTACTATTTCTTTTGGTCAGGGTATTTCCGTAACTCCAATCAGAATGATGACATCTGCTATTGCAACGATTAATGGTGGGTATCTCTTGGAACCACGGCTGGTTCGAGGGATTCGATCGGCAGAAGGTGACCTGGAGGATGTTTTTGAACCGGTGGTGGTTCGGCAGGCTGTTTCAGAGAAAACTTCTGCGCAAATGAGAGAAATATTGGATTTTACTATTTCGGAGGAGTCAGCAGCATCTGTTCCAGGATATCGCATCGGTGGAAAAACCGGAACAGCACAGAAGGTTATAGATGGTCGATATGTTTCAGGAAAATATATATCGTCCTTTTTTGGATTTTATCCTGCAAATGAGCCGGAAATTGCTTTACTAATTTTAATCGATGACCCAAGTGCCGGCGCATATTATGGTGGTGAAGTGGCAGCACCTGTTGCGGGGGAAATATTCAGAGAAGCACTGAGGCATTTGGAATATAAACCTGAAATACAGGATGAAGACAGGAATCTGGATGTTATTGTACCTGAAATAAGAGATATGACTGTAAGAGAAGCCAATGCATTGTTAAGCGAACACAAACTGGAGATGGTTCTGGAAACTCAGTCTTCTCTAGGTGAAGATGCGGTGGTTGTCGATTTATTCCCCAAGCCAGGGACAACTGTGCCTCAAGACTCCAGCATCATAACGTATACCAGTTACGAGGCAGATGCAACAGGATTAGTGCTGGTACCAGACTTACGTGGCAAAACGATCAGGGAAGTAAATACCATTATAGGAACCCGAGATCTTCAATTGAAAATAACAGGAAGTGGACTTGCTGTTGAACAAAGCCCTTCTCCAGGGACATTGTTGGAGCCTGGATCGTTGATAAATGTTCGTTTTGCGCCGGAATAATTTTAATGAAAGGCTGGAAATTTGCCCCAAAAGAAATTATAATGGAGAAGCTGTTTGTGTGATCTGTGTTTGCAAACAACGCGAACTGACACGGGGGGATAGGTATGAAGTTGAAAGAATTATTGGCTGGAATTGAACATGAAGTCGAACAGTACTGTCATGATGAAGAAGTTACACTGATCACATATGACTCTCGAAAAGCTGTTCCGGATGCAGTTTTCGTGTGCATTCCTGGCCTGAAGGCTGATGGTCATGAATTTGCAGGCGAAGCTGTTCGCAATGGGGCCAAAACGTTGATAGTTGAAAAACCGATGGAAATAAACAAGGATGTTAACATTATAAAGGTTAAAAACGCCCGAAAAGCAATGTCAAATTTGGCTGCAGAGTTTTATGGCAATCCTTCTCGTAGTTTGGATTTGATAGGCGTTACAGGAACAAATGGAAAAACGACCATTACTTATCTTTTAAAAGCAATACTTGAAGAAGAGCAGAAAAATGTGGGTCTTATTGGAACGATTAGCAACTGGATAGGCAACAAAGAGATTTCTACTGAAAGAACGACTCCGGAGTCGCCGGACTTTCAGCACCTCTTGAAAATTATGTTGGAAAATCGAGTTGAAACTTGTGTCATGGAAGTCTCTTCTCATTCTCTGAGTCTGCATCGGGTGAATGGAACGACGTTTCAAGTGGGAATTTTTACAAATCTTACAGAAGACCATTTGGATTTTCATCCTACAACGGAGCATTATTATGAAGCGAAAAAAAAGTTGTTTACCATGACAAAAAAAGCAAATGTCATTAATTTGGATGATCCATATGGGGTCAGACTAACCAAAGCACTTCAGGGTTCTGAAGTGCCGGTGGTTACGTATGGACTGGATTCTGTGTGCACGCTTCAAGCAACAAATATTTTCATGGATTTTAAAGGCATTCGTTTTACAGCGACAGGAATGGGAATGAATCATACGGTTCACCTGTCGATACCGGGAAAATTCAGCATTTATAATGCTTTGGCGGCGATTGCGGCCGCTCGCACCATGGGAATGTCTCAGGAGCATATAGTCAAGGCGCTTGAAAAAACCAGTGGAATTCCAGGTCGATTCCAACGCATAAATGAATTCACCACTTTTGGCGTCATTGTTGATTACGCTCACACAACGGATGCTTTGGAAAATGTTCTGGAGGCAATTCGCCAATTTGCAGGTAAACGAGTGATCACCGTTTTTGGATGTGGAGGAGACAGAGACAGAGGAAAAAGAGAGAAAATGGGACAAGTATCTGGAAGACTGAGCGATTATACGATCCTAACTTCAGACAACCCACGTTCTGAAGATCCGCATCACATCTTAAGCATGATTGAAGATGGAATTAAAAAAACTCAAAGCGAATATGAAATTGTTGAAAGCAGAAGAGAGGCAATCCGAAAGGCGATTTTATTGGCGGAAGAAGACGATATTATTTTGATCGCTGGAAAAGGTCACGAAACAACTCAGACGATTGGCAATAAAACAGATCATTTCGATGATTATGAAGTTGCAATAGAAGTTGCCAGAGAGGAAAAGATTATATGAAAGAAACGAGTATTCACAAAATTGCTTTGTATGCAAAAGGAACTTTGAGTTCAGAGGTAACGGAATACTGTATGATCAATCACGTTACCATCGATTCCAGGCAATGTCGGAAGGGAAGTATTTTTATCCCTCTAAAAGGAAGCCAGTGGGATGGGCATCACTTCATTGAAGATGCTGCAAAACAGGGTGCAACGGCATGTATCTTCCAGCCGGATATTTTACCAGCTGACGAAATTCCAGAGGGTATAATAGGGATTGCTGTTGATGATTGTCAGAAAGCGCTTGAAAACATGGCTTCGGCATATCGAAGAGAATTTGATATACCAGTGATAGCAATCACCGGAAGCAATGGAAAGACAACAACAAAAGATATGCTGGCAGCCGTTTTGTCATCAAAGTTTCAGGTCTTAAAAAATCCAGGGAATTACAATAACCATATTGGATTACCCTTGAGCATAATGGCTCTCAATGATCGACACGAGATTGCCGTTCTTGAAATGGGAATGTCTGGGCTGGGTGAAATTCGTTTACTAAGCAAAATCGCATGTCCTGACTTCGCTGTTATTACTAACATTGGTATGGCTCACATTGAAAAGCTGGGCAGTCAGATGAATATTGCCAGAGCCAAAAAAGAAATTGCCGATGGATTGAAGAAGGATGGCACGTTGCTAATCAATGGAGACGATGAATTTGTTGATTTTTTGCGAAAAAACCATAAACATCCCTTTCGAATTGAAAAAGTGGGGACAAACACGGAATCTGTGTTTTATGCGATGGAAATTGAAGATTTGGGTCAAAAAGGGTTTAAATTCAAAACGAATCTTACCGACCAGTATGTCTTTTGTGTAGCTCATCCCGGAATACATAATGTCAACAATGCATTATTTGCAATCAGACTGGCGCTGTTATTTGGACTGGAAAATGATGAAATCCAAAATGGCTTACATTCATTTAAACCGACGAGTATGCGAATGGAAATATGTCGCCTGCAAGGTGCCGATGTGATCAATGATGCCTACAACGCGAATCCTGATTCGATGAAAGCGGCAATACTTTTTATCAGCCGTTATCCAGCTAAGCGTAAGATTGCAGTTTTAGGCGATATGTTTGAATTGGGTAAACATACGGAAAACGCTCATCGCAGTATTGGCAGGGAAATAGTGGACCATAAAATTGATATACTGATTACGGTAGGGCAACTGTCGGAATGGATGGCGATAGAGTCGGAGAAGATGGGGATGAATAGAGATAAAATTCTACAGACCCAGGACTACAAAGAAGCAGCTGCTGTACTTAAAGATTTAATCCAAAAGGGAGATGTGATATTATTAAAAGCATCAAGAAAGATGGCTTTAGAGAATATTTTTGACCTCATTGAGGAAGGAGCACGTTAATTGGTATTGCAAAGAGCACTGGTTCTTTCGATTTTGCTTGGATTTGTTTTTGCGTCTATTTTAGGCCCCGTCATGATTCCGCTGTTGAGAAGGGTGAACGCAGGACAAAGTATACGGGAAGATGGTCCACAGACGCATTTGATAAAACAAGGAACCCCGACGATGGGGGGGTTGATCATAATACCTTCCAGCCTTGCGGCAGTAATGATCCTTTCAGAAGCAACCCGGGAACTGCAAGTTACATTAATTGCATTCATCGGATTTGCGATGATTGGATTTCTGGACGATTATATCAAAGTAGTCTTAAAGAGACCGCTTGGGCTGAGAGTTAGTCAAAAAATGGGATTACAGTTTTTGGTGGCTTCTTTGTTTCTTTTTTTCGCGATGAAATGGGATATCATACCAAATGAGTTATATGTTCCATACCTGCGTACGTTCATTAAGCCGGGCTTATGGTGGATTCCATTTTTAATTTTTGTCATCATTGGAACCGTTAACAGCGTTAACTTAACAGATGGATTGGATGGACTGGCTTCCGGCGTTACTATCATTGTTGCTGGCTTTTTTAGCCTTGTCGCATGGCATATGGGATATAGAGATTTGGGGTGGTTTGCTGGAGCCATTTCCGGTGCCTGTCTTGGATTTCTTATATACAATATATATCCTGCAAAAATATTTATGGGGGACACAGGATCTTTGGCCTTGGGTGGTGCTGTTGCAGCACTAGCCGTTACGACAAATCTGACGTTGTTGTTGCCGATAGTAGGAGGTGTCTTTTTTGTTGAGACCTTATCGGTAATAACCCAGGTTGCTGTGTTCAAAAAGACAGGAAAACGTGTGCTTCGAATGAGTCCACTACATCATCACTTCGAACTTGGCGGGTGGTCGGAAACCAGAGTTGTGACTGTCTTTTGGGGTGTGACGGTTATATTGTGTCTTGCAGGCATTCTCGGTATTCAGTAATAAACATGAAGGGTATGGATGATATGAACCAACAAATTGAAAAATATAATGGAAAAAAAGTAATGATTGTAGGACTTGGGATAACCGGTATTTCACTGGTTCGGTTTTTTTCCGAACAAAGCGCAGCGATTATCATCAATGACGCAAAATCAAGGAATGAAATTGTGCCGACACTTAGCAAACTGAAGTCGGTGTCCTATACCGGAATTTTCGGAAAACACCCTGAAACGCTGGAAGAAGCAGGAAATCCGGATTATATTATTTTGTCCCCGGGAATTTCGCTAAAGCTTCCGTTTATCGAAGAAGCAATAAAACGGGATTTGCCGGTACTTGGTGAAATAGAACTTGCATACCGGCATATGGATGCTCCTATTGCAGCCATAACGGGAACGAACGGTAAAACTACAACTACGGCATTGCTGGGCGATATGATGCAAAGAGCGGGAATCAAGCATGAAGTAGTTGGAAATATTGGTACCGCTGCCGTTTCAAAAGTAAAAAATTTGACAGCGGATGCTTATTGCATTATGGAAATCAGTAGTTTTCAACTCGAGACAGTTATTGATTTCAAGCCAAAGGTGGCTGCGTTGTTGAACATAACACCGGATCATTTGAATCGACATAAATCTATTGAAAACTATGCTGACCTGAAATTTAAAATTTTTTCTAATCAGAATGCTGAAGATGTAGCAGTGATTAATGCGGACGATGAAATATGCAAGCAGTTTATGGAAAAAAAAGCGAAACTGAAGGCAGAATTAATGTTTTTTAGCCGTTGCATACCTTTGCAGAAAGGTATCTTTATCAAAGATGGCAAGATGGTTGTTCAGGACGATCAGAGGAGTGCCATCATTATCGATCGTGAAAAAATTTTACTGCCGGGTGATCATAATCTTGAAAATGCCATGGCAGCTGTTGGAATGGCATGGGTTATGAATGTTCCTTTGGAGACAATTCGGGAATCGCTGGAAAAATTTAGAGGGGTTGAACACCGCATAGAAATGGTAGAAATAAACCAAGGGATTACTTTCATTAATGATTCGAAAGCAACCAATCCGGATGCGGCAATCAAAGCTATTTTGTCTGTCAAAGATCCAATCATCCTGTTGGCAGGTGGAATGGATAAAGGTAACGATTTTACTGAATTTATTGAAGCCTTCGATAAGCGGGTTAAAAAGGTGATTGTGTATGGCGAAACGGCGGAAAAATTGGCTCATAAATGTTCAGAACTTGGTTTCTATGAGGCTATAAAAACAGACGATCTGGAAGAGGCCTTTAGGACAGCTTGCGAGGAAGCGCTTCCTGGTGACACTATCTTATTATCGCCTGCCTGTGCCAGCTGGGATATGTATGAAAATTATGAAGCCAGAGGAAATCATTTTAAAAAACTTGTTCAGAAATTTAATCAGAAATGAGTTATAGAGGTGGTGAGTGTATGAAAGCCAATAAAGGAATAGATATTCCTTTGCTGACAGCGACCATATTGCTTGTTGTGGTTGGAATCATCATGGTATTCAGTTCCAGCTATACGTATGCTCTTTCAAATACTGGAGATGGCGCTCATTATTTGAGAAGGGTCTTAATGTGGGCCGCCCTTGGTACGATTGCACTAACCTTTTGCAGCGCTTTCCCTTACCGAATATGGGCTAAATTTTCCAATCTAATTATGTTGGCTGCTTTGATCTTGCTGGTTGTTGTTCTAACATCTGCAGGTAAAGAAGTTAATTATGCACAACGCTGGATCGAAGTTGGTGGTATTACGATTATGCCATCTGAACTTGCTAAAGCGGCAGTGATATTTTATATGGCAGCCACCATGGAGAAAAACAAACATCGAATAAAAACATTTCGTTATGGATGTGTTCCTCACTTGTTAATTGGTGGGATCGTGTTTGCTCTCGTATACCAACAACCTGATTTCAGCACTGGACTGATTATTGTGAGCATCATGATGATTATGTTGTTTGTCAGTGGGGTTAATATGATTCACTTTGCAGGACTCTCTGTAATGGGAGTTGGAAGTGTTGTGGCAGCTTTGGGTTATATTTTTATCAGTGGTCAGGGTTACAAGGCAAGAAGACTTATTGCTTACATGGACCCGTGGGCTGATCCAATGGACGCTGGCTTGCAAACAGTGCAATCGCTTTTGGCGATAGGATCAGGCGGTGTTGCAGGACGGGGTATAGGTAGAAGCATACAGAAACATTTATACCTACCAGAGCCGCAGAATGATTTTATTTTTGCTATTATCGGAGAAGAGGTTGGGTTTTTTGGTGCGACACTGGTGCTGCTATTGTTTGCTATTTTTATTTGGCGTGGTGCATGTATTGCAATGAGTGCACCAGATGTGTTTTCCTGTTTAACGGCAACAGGCATTACATCCATGGTTGCAATCCAGGTGATTGTGAACGTAGGAGTTGCTACTTCGCTATTACCTGTAACCGGAATACCGCTGCCTTTTATTAGCTATGGAGGCAGTGCCTTGTTGGTAATGATGGCCTGTACGGGTATCATGCTGAACATTTCGAAATACACGGGAATTCAGGGAGGATAAAATGCGATACATGATAAGTGGTGGTGGTACCGGAGGGCATATTTATCCAGCGATTGCCATTGCGGATGAAATAAAAAAAAGAGATCCTGAAGCAGAAATTCTTTTTATTGGTGCAGAAAACGGACTCGAATGTCAACTAGTTCCGGCAGCGGGATATTCGTTAGAAGCCATCACCGTGTCCTACTTAAAACGCAAATTGTCATTTCATAATGTTAAAAGCGCCAAAATGTTGCTTCAGGGGCTTGTTCAGGTTAAAAGGCTGATTGAACAGTTTCGACCAGATTATGTGATTGGAACAGGCGGCTATGTTACGGGGCCGGTGGTATATGTAGCGGCCAAGAAAGGAATTTTTACACTGATTCATGAACAGAATGCATATCCAGGACTAACAAATCGTTTTCTGAACAAATATGTATCTGTTGTTGCTTTGAGTTTTCAGGAGGCAGCCAAGTATTTTAAGCAGAAAGACAACTTGACCTTAACCGGAAACCCGATTCGGTCTAATTATTATACGATTAATAAAGAAAAAGCAAGAACCTATTTTCCGGAATTCAAAAAGCACAAAATGGTTCTAATTTCCGGAGGCAGTGGAGGTTCATCTAATATCAACCAGACAGTGGAGTTAATGCTGCAACAATATAATAATACTGAATATTATCTTTACTGGGCAACGGGCAAAACCCACTACGAAACAACGGTCAGAAATCTAAAAGAAAAAGGAACTGAAGCAACTGGACATCGTATTGTACCATATATCGATGAAATGCCGGAAGCGTTGCTGGCTTGTGATCTAATAGTTGGAAGCGCTGGAGCCATTACAATTGCAGAAATTCAGGCAGCACAACGTTATGCTGTTCTCATACCGAAAGCGTACACTGCTGATAATCATCAGGAAAAAAATGCACGCATGCTAGAAATAACCGGCAGAGCAACTGTGATTCTTGAAAAGGAGCTTACTCCTGAAAAACTGCATCAGGCAATCCTTCAAGGGCTGGAAATGAAAGAACCAGAAAAACAGGAAATGCCGGCTAAGTTGCCGGTTGAAATGATTGTTGAAAAACTGGGTATAGAGTAGTATTGTCATCATGAGGTTCTGCTATGGATAATGGTGTGATAGCGAAAAAGGCGGGAATAACAGATGACTCAGCAGAAATACCGGAACGGGAATAAGCATGGCGATTCATGCATGATAAAGCTGACCTTATTTTTATTACTGATAACAATTGTAGGAGGAGCATTGTATTATGTGGTATTTGAGTCTCGATTTTTTTTGATCAAAGAAATTGAAATTCAAGGCTTGAATCAACTTTCAGAACAGGATATAATTAGGTTTTCCGATATAGACCTTGGAGATAATTTGTATAAAGTAAGGACGGGACAGATCGAAACAATGATCGAACAGCATCCTTATGTTCGTGAGAGTCAGGTTAAAAGAAAAGGAATCAGCGGTATAAAGATTGTTATCAGAGAAAGGGAAGAGTATGCTATAATACCATATATGGGGTCTTTTATCTATTTGGATCACGAACAGGTGGTATTACGAGTATCAGATGGACTTATTGATGAAAACTTAAGCATCGTGACAGGTGTAGAATTCGAGAGCTTTAGAGTTGGAGAGCCTGTACAGGTTAAAAATGAATCGATTCTCGAGTCAGCCTATGATATATTGACAGCTGCGCAGGAAGCTGAAATGATGGATCATATTTCAGAGATCCACATAACAGACAGCCATGATGTGCGATTGATTACCTTCAATGGGATAGAAGTACTTATGGGGGAGGTTGATCAGCCGGCTTACTCAGTGTTGGCGTTAAAAGAAGCATTGATTACGCTTCATACTCGTAATATGGAGAATGTTATTTTGGATATGCGATATGACGACCATATTACGGTGCGCCCCAGAGTTCGTCAGGAGGAAGTGCAATGAAAGAAATAAAAGGAAAAATTGCCGTTGCTATTATATGTGGACTGCTTGGACTGGTAGTGGCGATGCAGATAAAATCTGTGCAGGAAGTGGCAGAAGGAGGATTTTTATCCTCACAGCAGGCTCAAAAAATGACAGCAGAACTTAGAAATCTTCGCGCGGAAAAAGATCAACTCACAGAGGAACTAACGGATCTGGAAAGCAGATTAAGAGAATATGAATTGTCGGAAGCCGATGAAAACTTGTTAATTAAAAATCTAAAAAACGACCTGCTGAGGTACCAGTTGCTTGCTGGATACATTGAGGGGATTGGTCCGGGAGTGGTTGTAGAGATTGATGACCCTCCGGTTGCCTTTAATCAGACAAATGCAGAAAGTTTTATCATGTACAACTATGAAATTTTGCTGGCATTGATCAATACGCTCAACGCAGCAGGAGCTGAGGCTATTTCCATTAACGACCAACGTTATGTCTCCACCACTGAGATATATTATTCAAGTAATTCACTATATATTAATGATACGGCCACAACGCCACCATATATCGTAAAGGCCATTGGAAATCCTGAAACATTGGAAGCTGCACTCAATATGAGATATGGCATCGTATGGGACATGAGAAACTATTATAATCTTCAGGTTGATGTTTCAAAAACGGAAGAGATATTGATGCCGCGATATAATCGCGTCTATGAATTTGAATATGCCAAACCGATGGAAACCACGGAGCCATAGCAGGCGGGAGCGAATATGATGAAGAGTTATTTTGTAAAAGGCCTTCTTTTGGGAATTGGCTTGTTAGTAGGCTTAATTTTAGCGATACAGGTTAAAAATTTAGACGAAGACTATTATTTTGTTAGTATTAAAACAATGAGTGATCTTAATATGGAGATACGACAGGAAAAAGAGGAAATTGAACAGCTTAAAAGCATGATTGAATCGCAGGAAAACAGATTAAAAGAATATCAGTCAGCCATAGAGTCAGATGGCAGTATCAATGATATAATAATTCAGGACATTGAATTAATGCGAATGAGAAGTGGTTTTTACGATCTGGAAGGACCTGGCGTGTTGGTTGTTCTGAAAGACAGCGAACGCGAATTATATGAAGGTGAAAACCCTAATAACGTGATTGTGCACGATGAAGACGTGCTCAAAATCATTAATGATCTTAAAATTGCCGGAGCCGAAGCACTTTCAATAAATGGCCAACGTTACCTCAACACTTCAGAAATTCAGTGCGCCGGTCCAACTATAACCATTAATCAAATGACCTATGCGCAGCCATTTGTGATAAAAGCCATTGGAAATCCTGACACACTGAACGCTGCGATAAAAGCACCTGGCACATATGCCTGGGAAATTAAGGAAGTCTTTGGTCTGCAGGTTGAATCGCATATAAGCGAGCGAATCAGAATACCCAAATATCAGGGAAATCATACGCTTCAATACGTTACAGCAGAGGAAGGTGGAAGCCTGTGATTATTGCTATTGTTGGATTAATTCTCGGAATATTATTAGGACTCTATTTACCAGTAACGTATCCTGCGGCCTTGTCTCTTTACATATCCGTTGCGATTCTAGCTTCTTTGGACTCTGTATTTGGAGGATTTAGAGCAAGCCTTGAGAATACATTTGATACAGAAATTTTTGTTACTGGTTTCTTTAGTAATGCGGTTTTAGCCGCTTTATTAGCCTATATTGGCGATAAGTTGGGAGTCCCTTTATACTATGCAGCTGTTTTTGCATTTGGCAGCAGACTATTCCAAAATTTTGCTATCATCAGGAGGCATCTTATCAACCGGATGCGTCAAGCCGAGCGGGAGGCACAATGAAATTTTGAGCATTGCGTTAGAAACAGAATATAATGAAAGGCAATGGAACTATTTGTAGAAATATTAATCCGATGACTACCACCGCTAAGACTCCCTCTTCTACAAGCGGGAGATAAGCGGTGGTACGTCCCTGGATAACGTTTTCTAACCTTCAGATGGAGTTAAAACTCCACCTGAAGCTAAGAATCCTGTTAATGATCCGAAGATAGAGGAGGGAATGCTGTGTTGGAATTTGATATGGATATGGACAGCGTTGCGCAAATTAAAGTTATTGGTGTTGGCGGTGGTGGGAATAATGCAGTAAACCGGATGATTGAAACCGGCATGAAAGGTGTAGAATTTATTGCGGTTAACACAGACAAGCAAGCACTTTTAAATTCTAAAGCAGAACAAAAGTTGCAAATAGGTGAAAAACTTACAAAAGGGCTTGGAGCAGGTGCAAATCCTGAAGTAGGCTTTAAAGCTGCAGAAGAAAGCAGGGATGACATTGCCAAGCTTTTAAAAGGTGCTGATATGGTCTTTGTCACTTCTGGTATGGGTGGGGGAACCGGAACCGGAGCAGCTCCCGTAGTTGCTGAAATTGCCAGAGAAATGGGGATTCTTACTGTAGGTGTTGTAACGAAGCCTTTTACTTTTGAAGGTAAACGAAGATGGAAGCATGCGGATAAAGGAATTGGAGACTTAAAGGAGCGAGTAGATACATTGGTGACAATTCCAAATGATCGTTTGCTTCAGGTCATCGAAAAGAAAACATCGATTATTGAAGCTTTTCGGCTGGCCGATGATATTTTGCGCCAAGGTGTTCAAGGTATCTCCGATTTAATTGATGATGCCGGGCTGGTCAATTGCGATTTTGCAGATGTGAAAACCATTATGTTTGATCAGGGTTTGGCTCATATGGGTATTGGAAAATCATCCGGGGAAAACAGAGCGACCGAAGCGGCAAAGCAGGCAATTCAGAGTCCACTCCTGGAAACATCCATTAAAGGCGCCCGTGGTGTGTTAATCAATATCACAGGAAGTTCAAACTTAAGTCTTTTTGAAGTTCATGAAGCGGCAGAAATGGTTTCTCAGGAAGCAGACGAAGACGCAAACATTATTTTTGGTGCCGTTATTAACGAGGAAATGCAGGATGAAATTCAAATTACAGTAATAGCAACTGGGTTTGACGAAGATCGTGAACAAGAAACCTTTATTAAAACAGCGAAAAATATCTCGAAAACACATGAGACAAAGCGGTCCAACGAAAAGAAATCGGAAAAAGAAACAGACGAATTAAATATGGATCCAAATGAGAACCAGGATGATGAACTGGACATTCCGGTCTTCTTAAGAAGAAAAAAATAAATTGATTATGATGTAAGAACATCACCAACAGCAGAAAGCGGGTGATAGGATTGAATTGTCCATTTTGTGGAAAATTTGATTCCAAAGTCATTGATTCAAGACCGACGGATGAGGGACAGGCGATAAGACGCAGGAGAGAATGCAATGAATGCCAGAAACGATTCACGACATACGAAAAAATTGAAGAAATTCCATTGATTGTCATTAAGAAATCAGGTAACAGAGAACCGTTTAATCGCAATAAGGTAATGAATGGTGTTATTAGAGCCTGCGAAAAAAGACCGGTACCGTTAAAGGCGATTGAACATTTGGTCGATGATATTGAAAAACAATTACAAAACGAAATGGAAAAAGAAGTACAGACAGAAAAAATTGGTAATATGGTAATGGATCAGCTAAAAGATCTGGATGAAGTAGCGTATGTTCGCTTTGCTTCTGTATATCGCGAATTTAAGGACCTGAATACTTTTATGGAAGAACTGACAAAGATTCTGAAAGAAAAAAAGAGCCATTTGGACAACTCATCATGATGATATGATGAGTTTGTCCTGTTTATCCGATGAGTGAATGTTAAATGGAGTGTGAAATATTGAAAGAATCAGGGAAAAACATTATAAATCATATTAAACCAGGAAGCATAGCAGATGAAATGGGAGTATTACCAGGTGATATTCTTGTAAAAATAAATGGTCAACCCATAGAAGATATGCTTGACTACCAATTTCTATCAGCGGAAGATTTTTTGGAGGTTGAACTTGCCAAGCCTGACGGCTCAGAATGGATTTTGGAAATCGATAAAGGATACGATGAAGAACTCGGAATACAATTTGTTAATGAAGAGAGTGAAATCACAAGGCAATGCAAGAACAAATGTGTTTTTTGCTTCATTGATCAGATGCCTCCGGATATGAGAAACAGTTTGTATGTGAAAGATGATGATGCAAGGCTATCGTTTCTTCAGGGGAACTATATCACCTTAACAAATCTGTCAGATCAAGATGTTGAAAAAATAATTCGTTATCGTATTAGCCCTTTAAATATTTCAGTCCATACAACAAACCCGGAATTAAGAAAAAAGATGCTGAACAACCGATTTGCCGGGGAAGCATTAAAGTTGTTGACAAAATTCCATGAAAACGGAATCGCTATGAACCTTCAGGTAGTGCTTTGTCCTGGTTGGAACGACGGATCCGTTTTGAAAAAAACATTGCAAGATATCGAGAGAATTATTGATTCCGTCTTAAGTATTGCCATCGTTCCGGTAGGAAAAACCAAGTATCGTAATGGATTACCGATACTTGAAACGGTTACCAAGCCAATTGCTAAGGAAACATTAAGAATCATCAATCAATGGCAGCAACAATATGAAAAACTTTCCGGTTCAAAAAAGGTATATGCTTCGGATGAAATTTATTTAACAGCAGGTGAGAAGCTTCCGGCGGCGGCTTTTTACGGAGAATTTCACCAGCTTGAAAACGGCGTTGGAATGATCACACTTTTCCAGCATCAATTGATGCAGTACATTAAAAAGATGCCTTTAATTAAAAAATCTAAAACGGTTAATTTAAAGATTATAACCGGTATGTTGGCTTTTGATTTTATGATACAAATGGCGCAAGAACTTGAGAAGAGAATAATTGGGTTAAAATTGGATGTTCAACCTGTTAAGAATGAATTTTTTGGTGAATCGATCAACGTAAGTGGATTAGTTACCGGAAAAGATTTAATTGAACAATTATCGAAAAGATCACAGGAATCCCCTGTCGTTATACCCGAAAACATGCTGCGTGATGCAGAAAATACATTTTTGGATGATATTACAATCGGCGAAGTTGAAAAAAAACTGGGAGTTCCGGTTTTTGCCTGCCCTGTTGATGGTAGAGCCTTTGTTCAAAAAATATTACAAATAACAGCAGTAAATCCAAAGATCAGGAGTGTTGTGAAAAATGGCAAAACCCATTGTTGCAGTGGTAGGACGCCCCAATGTGGGAAAGTCGACCTTTTTTAACCGAATCGCAGGCAGGAGAATCTCTATTGTTGAAAACACACCCGGCGTGACACGTGATCGCATTTATGCGGACGTTGATTGGCTGAACCATCAATTCACCTTGATTGACACTGGTGGATTGGAGCCAAGCTCAGAGGAACATATTCCGAGACAAATGCGCAATCAAGCTGAATTGGCGATGGAAACCGCCGACGTCATTGTGTTCATGGTTGATGGAAGAGAGGGATTAACGGTTCAAGATAGAGAAGTGGCAGAATTGCTGCGAAAAAATAAAAAGCCGGTTCTCTTAGTGGTTAATAAAGTAGATACTGAAAAACAATCTGAACATTACTATGAGTTCTATGAGCTGGGTATTGGAGATCCAATAGAAATTTCATCGGAAATGGGTCTGGGTATCGGGGATTTGCTTGATGAAATCGTTAATCATTTTGATGATTCAGATCCAGAGGAAGAAGTGAGTGAAGCTATTAAAGTGACCGTGATTGGACGTCCAAATGTTGGGAAATCATCGCTCATTAATCGAATGCTTGGTGAAGATAGAGTGATCGTCAGTGACATAGCCGGAACAACAAGAGATGCCATCGATACACCTTTTCATCATGATGGCCAGGAATATGTGCTGATTGACACAGCTGGATTACGAAGGAAAAGCAGGATCCACAGCAATGTGGAGCATTACAGCGTTATCAGGGCAATTGCAGCCATTGAACGTTCAGATATATGTATATTGATGATTGATGCACAGGAAGGCGTGACAGAACAGGATAAGCGTGTTGCAGGACTAAGCCATGACAACGGTCGGGCCATGATTATTCTGGTAAACAAATGGGATTTAATTGAAAAAGACAATAAGACTGTCAATAAGTTTATGAAAGATATAAGGTTTGAACTTGGGTTCTGCCAGTATGCCCCGGTTGTATTTGTTTCCGTTCTAAAGGGACAACGAATCAACAAAGTGATTCCAATGATTCAGCATGTATCCAACCAACATGCCATGCGTGTACAAACTGGCGTTCTAAATGAAGTGATTGCTGAAGCAACCCTTATGAATCAACCCCCCTCCGATAAAGGAAAGAGGTTGAGAATTTATTACGGAACGCAGGTTTCCGTAAAACCGCCGACCTTCGTTTTGTTTGTCAATGATAAGGAACTGATGCACTTTTCCTATTTGCGTTATCTGGAAAATAAAATTAGAGAGAGTTTTAGTTTTGAAGGAACACCAATTAAACTGATTTGTCGTGAAAAAGCTGGAGGCAATTAGTAATGATCAACGTCTTTATATTGATACTCTCATATGGAATCGGAACTATTTCGCCTGCATACTTGCTGGTCAAGCTCCTAACAGGAAAAGATATTCGACAGCATGGAAGCGGAAACGCAGGAACGACGAATGTGATGCGATTATTAGGAGTAAAAGCGGCTGTATTCGTGCTGTTCCTTGACCTTTTCAAAGGAGTTGTGGCAGTGTGGTTAGGCAGGAATATTGGTGGAGAAGCATTAGCTTCTATGGCTGGTTTGGCAGCGGTTGCAGGCCATAACTGGCCTGTTACCATGAAGTTTAAAGGTGGCAAAGGGGTTGCTACCACTATGGGTGTTGGACTCATGATCAACCCTTTTTTTTCATGGATCTGTATAGGTTTG
The DNA here is from genome assembly GCA_007134225.1 of Tindallia sp. GTDB lineage: Bacteria > Bacillota > Clostridia > Peptostreptococcales > Tindalliaceae > Tindallia. Next base: position 48,249 of record SLLE01000076.1, on the reverse strand, counting down.
TCGGTGATCATTATTGTACTGACTAGGTATGTGTCTCTGGCCTCGATAACGGCAGTTCCAATCTGGACAATCTTATTATGGGCTACCGGCGAAACAAATGAACATATTTACCTGGGCCTGGCTCTGAGTTTCTTGGTATTGTATCAACATAAAACAAACATCATGCGCATCTTTCGAGGGACAGAAAACCGTTTTTCCATAAAAGAAAAAATTAATAAGGAGGAGCGCTCGAAATGAATCCCCATCATATAGCAATTCTCGGAGCTGGAAGCTGGGGAACAGCACTGGCTTCTGTGTTAGTGCAAAATGGACATCATGTAACACTTTGGATGAGGAGTGAAAAGCAAAAAAGACAGATTAAAGAGAACCAAGTCAACAGCAAATATTTGCCGGATATACTGCTGTCAGAAAAAATCATTCCGGAAACAAATGCAATGCTAGCGCTAACCAACGCAGACATTGTAATTTTGGCAATCCCAACACAACAGATCCGATCAGTACTAAAAATGTACAAGGAATTTATCCCGGACTCTGCTCTGATCATCAATGTGGCAAAGGGTATCGAAAAAACCACCCATTTGACGATTTCAAAAATTGTGGAAGAAGAAATTGGAAAGAGAGATTTTGCCGTTGTTTCAGGCCCTTCACATGCAGAAGAGGTAGCTATGCGTCTTCCGACAACACTTGTGGCTGCATCATCAAGACAAAAACTGGCAGAAAAGGCACAGAATTTACTCATGAATAAATATTTACGTGTGTATACGAATCCGGATGTGATTGGCGTGGAGCTTGCGGGTGCGTTGAAAAACGTGATTGCTTTTGGTGCCGGGATTGCTGATGGCATTGGATACGGAGATAACGCCAAAGCTGCACTAATGACGAGGGGTATTACGGAAATGGCAAGACTGGGAAATACCATGGGAGCTAGTTTAAACACATTTGCCGGTCTTTCGGGCATTGGTGATTTAATCGTTACCTGTACCAGTATGCACAGTCGTAATCGGAGAGCTGGAATTTTAGTTGGTCAGGGAAAATCATTGGACGAGGCTTTGAAAGAAGTGGGCATGGTGGTTGAAGGCGTTTCAACTGCTCAGGCAGTGCATGAACTGGCTCAAAAGCATCAAGTGGACCTACCTATTACCAGCGCCATTTACGAGGTCCTTTATGAAGACCAAGACGTACAGCAAGCCGTGTATAATTTGATGACCAGAAGCAAAAAGAATGAGATGGAAGAAGTCGTTCAAGACCAGCCCTTGGAGTGGAATTCGTAAAAAATGACTCTTGAAAATAAACCTTGCATGTTCCAGGGAATTCCATTATAATGTCCTTGTGTCCCCAAAAGCTTAACCTTATTCGGGCTGTGGCGCAGTTTGGTAGCGCGCATGACTGGGGGTCATGAGGCCGCAGGTTCAAGTCCTGTCAGCCCGACCATTTGCAAAAGACAACCGCAAAACATTCGTTTTGCGGTTATTTTTATCCGATGACCAGCACCTAGGTGGACAAACTAAGTATCTGTCACCAAATGATACATTTGGGGCATCTAATTATGGATAACGGTTTCTAACCTTCAGATGGAGTTAAAACTCCACCTGAAGCTAAGAATCCTGTTTATAGGAGGGGTCTGCATGCTCAGTATTCATAAGAAACTACTTTTGTTATGCGTTTTAGCAGGAATGCTTGTGCTCTTCATAACCTCTCCATTTTTTTATCAATATAGAAGCTACTTCATTATGGTGCCTTACAGTCATTATCATTACCGAATGAGTCTGGCGGCGAGGACTAATCTCACTGTAAACATACCAGCAGGTAGAAGTACTAAAAAAGCAGACTGGTATCCGTGGATGCTCTACTACCATGACACTGGATTCTCACGAGTGGAGCAAATACCTTATGACTTGACGGTTCTATATACCTTTGGTCATTTTCCGAAAAAACAGTCCGGCTCATCCTATTATGATTCGGACTCTCCATATTTTGGTAGTTTTTATGGTGCTTATCTTTTGCGGCATCAAGATGAAGAAAATGTTCCATTTGGGTTTTGTGAAAATGGAAAGGTTAGACCTGCGGACTGGATTAGAATACCTAAATATGATCAGAAATACCTGGTGATGCCTCCTTTGGGACTTTCGCCAGCGGAGGTTGTTTTCAAAACAGCGGATATTCAGATTAATGAATCGGTTGAGTATGCTTATTATCAAAACTGGGTTCAAATGGACACCGTCATTATTACTAACAGTCCTGACCATGAAGTTGTCGAAAGCCGGCAGGGATACCTTCAATATGGTCTGCCGGTCCAAAAATTTAAGAACACAGAATTCGAAGAAGTCACAATGGTCGGAAGAATATATGCTCGGCATTTTGACCATAGTAACCTGACGATTGGTCTTTACATGATTGCTCCTAATTTAAAAACACTGGAAATGATCGACAAGGAGTATCTTTCTGAAACACAAATTAACCGACTAATTTTTTAACACGTTGGGCGAACAATAAACCCCTGCATCCTTTCTTCATAGGGCTTAGGCATTGTTATAACGTTTTCAACTTTTGCAGCAGGAGGACCGGTCTGTGCCCATTTTTCCATTTGATCAACATTTTCCTCTGCGCCCTGTACGTATATTTCAACAGATCCGTTCTTGCGATTACGAACCCATCCCACTAAATTCAGATTCAGGGCTTTTTCTCTGGTGCTATAACGAAATGCAACCCCCTGAACTTTTCCTCTTACATTCATTAATACTGCCTTCATGACATCACTCCCAATTATTTTATTCCGCATATGCATACCCGTTTAATTTGCATGATTCACATATCAGCTGGTGAAGAATTGAATAATATAGGGAATAACGGGTAGCCTTATAAGGATATTAACAGGAGCAAGAACAAATAGGGAGGTGAGTATGATGGAGAAAGTGAAAATAATGGAAAAAGTACCTGAGTTTACGAGAATGGATCAACACGAGAACAGCATACAGCTCAGTGATTTTCAGGGCCAAAAAGTGATTCTGTATTTTTACCCCAAAGACAATACCCCGGGATGAACCACTGAGGCCTCTGAGTTCAGAGATCATTATGAAGAGTTTAAAGAGATGAATACCATTATTCTGGGTGTTAGTCGCGATTCGCTCACGTCACACCAAAAATTTGCAGAAAAGAATCAGTTACCTTTTTCTCTACTGGTGGATGAAGACGAATTATTGCATCGGCAATTCGATGTAATAAAAGAAAAAAAGATGTTTGGAAAAATTGGCATGGGAACAGAGCGCTCTACATTTTTAATTGATGAACTAGGTGTTCTCATAGCGGAATATCGTAAAGTAAAGGCGAAGGGACATGCCTCAGAAATGGTGAAGGAAATAAAGGAACGGTACAAGGCCTAATGCGGCAACAGAAATAGACTTTGAGACAGATATGTTAGCTGATTCATCAGTTTGCCATATCTGTCTCTTTTATTATATGGTACAATAAAGTCTGCAACAAGATTATTCCATTAAGTGGTGATAGAATTGGAAAAGAAACAAAATCCTAAAGCCGGCAGAACTTATATAATGATGATGATCCTGGTGGTACCGGTGATCGTGATTGTTAGCTTGTACTTTCTCATTCGGTTAAATCCAGTTATTAGTCAGTTTAGAATTAAGACGGATATCGTGGAGTATGGCACTTTGGAAACCAGTATTGAAGCGGTGGGCGTCATTGCCAGAAATGAAATTGTATACCCTTTGTCAGGAGCAGGTCATATTAATTGGAGTGTTAGTAAGGGAGAGAAGGTGGCACGTCAACAGAAACTCGCGGATGTTTTGGTATCTGAATCTGACCAGTCACTGATGATGGAGCATGAAATGCTGAAAATCAGAATTAAAATGATTGAATCCGGAGAAGATATGGAATCATTTTCAGAAGAGGCAGTAAATCAATTAGAGTTTAGAATCGAAAATTTGATTTCTGATTTAGCACTTAACATACAACAGAACCAATTTGAACTTGCCTACAAGAATCGCTATATGTTGGATGAAACTGCTCAGCAGTTGGTAATGATTGAAGCCAGCCAACATTTGCCTGAAATGAGCCTGGAAGAATTGACAGAACAGAAACATCAGATTGAACAAAAAATGGACGCATTTTCTAATGAACTTAGGGCAGAAGTGGCAGGAATTTTTTCGGCAGGAAGTGATGGTTTGGAAAATGAGATAAACGTTTTTGAAGATGAAGCAGTTGAAAAGCAAGTGGAACAAGCGATGGTTTTATTGAATGATCAACCCGATATAGAGATGAATTATCAGCAGTACCGAATTATCAAAGAGCATCGATGGAATCTGTTCACAAAAATTCCGAAAGAATTTGAATCTTTTTATGAGCCGGATACGCGTGTCTGGGTGCGTGATCTCCATCAGGATCGCATGATACGTGGAGTCGTATCAAACACGCATCAATTTCCGGAAAACCAATCACTGATGATGCTGGAATTCAATATACCGCTAGAAGGATGGCATGACAAAAGACTATTAAATATAGAGCTGATACCTCGACGATTCGAAGGCCTTATTGTTCCAGTATCTTCTATTGCGGAAAGAAGAGGTGTCAAAGGTATTTTTCGGGTTGATGTGAATGGATATGCTGTTTTCATGCCAATAGATGAACTGGGTAGAGACAATGAAATGGCTGCTCTTAGGGAAGGTCCTATTGAAATTCTGTCTCATAATGATCCTGAGGGCGAATTGCAGATGGTAGAAACTTTAAGAAGGTATGATCAATACATTCTTAATCCTGAAGAGATTCAGGAAGGTCAGAGAGTAAGATAGGAGGTATTGTTAAGCGTGAGCCTAAAAGAGAATATTCGTATGGTGAAAGAAAATATTGATGAAGCACGGAAAAAATCCTTTGATCCTCAGCGCGAGATTCACATTATAGCTGTTACCAAAACGATCCCTGTGGAAGTCATTCGCAGCGCCATAGAATCCGGGTTGATGAGCTTAGGAGAAAATAAGGTACAGGAGCTGTTGTCAAAATATGAGGAAATAGGAACAGAGCCACAATGGCATATGATTGGACATTTACAGCGAAATAAAGTAAAATATATAGTTGATAAAGTTAGTCTTATTCATTCTCTGGATTCTTTATCCTTGGCTAGAGAAATTAACAAAAGAGCCGGTGAAGACAGACTGAAAATGGAAGTGTTGATTCAAGTCAATGTATCGGGAGAAGAAAGCAAATATGGGCTGGATCCGTTATCTGCATACCATTTAATCGATGAAATGGAGTCTATGGACTGGGTTCGAGTTAAAGGTTTGATGACGATGGCACCTTTCACTGCAAATCAAAAGGTTACCAGAGATTGTTTTAAAAGACTTTTTGAATTGAAAGAACAAATAGCAGCAAAAAAATACGGGCATGCTGAAATGAAATATTTAAGCATGGGCATGTCTAATGACTATCAGGCAGCTATTGAGGAAGGATCCAACATGGTTCGGATTGGCAGTGCCATTTTCGGCAACCGGAATTATGATTAAGAGGGGAAGGTTGATATGGCGGAAAAATTTATGGATAAAGTAAAGCATTTTATGGGACTGGATGTATTTGAGGAAGAAGAAGATGATGAAGTTTACCCAGAGCCTTTATATCCATCGCAGGATGACCAGAAAAATGAAGGCCAACAAAAAGCAAATAAAGTGGTTAACATCCATACCACCAGTCAGATGAAAGTGGTTATTTTTGAACCGAGCGCCTATGATGAAGTGCAAAACATCGTTGACAATCTAAAAAACAGAAAACCAGTCATTGTCAATTTAGAAACATTGGAGTCGGATGTGGCCCGAAAAATATTTGAATTCTTAAATGGTGCGATTTATGCACTTGACGGCAGCATTCAAAAGGTATCGGCAGATATATTCATTTTGGCTCCTAATAATGTAGAAATTTCCGGGAACATTAAGGAAGAACTCAAAAGCAAAGGGGTATTTCCCTGGCAAAACAGATAAAGGAGTGTGAAGGTTTGTTTTCGACAGCAACAGTGATTATGGCAGTACATTATTTTGCCCGACTCCTAAATTTTTTTATATTAATTAGGGTTATTTTTTCGTGGATCCGTGTTAATCCCCATAGCCCATTAGGGCAGTTCATCTATGGGGTTACTGAACCAATACTGGCACCAATTCGAGGCATGATTCAAAATGTATTTAAGTATCAGGGTATGATCGACTTTTCGCCAATTCTTGGCATTATTCTTGTCAACATGATGTCAAACTTTGTCATCAATATGCTTAGGTAAACTCAGTTTATAACCAAAGGATTGAAAATGTCTATGAAAGCTATCAACCTGAATTATATACAGGATGAAACGATACGGAACAGATGGGAAATGATTCTTGATCAGGCTTATCGGGCAGTGGAAAAGTATCAATCAATGAACACCTCGTTTTTAACGCCGGCAGAGTGGATCTATGCTGAGGACATTCTAAGTGGCGTTCCAGATTTATACTGGTTATTAGACGGTGGCTATGAAAATGCAGAAAGAAAAATTATCACAATGAAACACAATGATTTATCAGAATTCCCTTCCGAACAAATAATCGATGTGCTCTCCATAAAATCGACATCTAAATTTCAAACACTCACACATCGAGATTATCTTGGGGCAATTCTTTCACTTGGAATTAAAAGAGAAAAAATTGGTGATTTGCTTGTTATGGAGGGCTATGCAATCGTTTTTACATTTGCGGAAATGGCTGAATACATAAGCCAGAATCTCAGTAGGATTGCGAACTGTTCCGTTAAAGTAAGAGAGATGTCGGAAGATGAAGTGAATTCTGTTGAACCGGAGTATAAAATAGTAAAAGGAACCGTTGCATCGATGCGAGTTGATTCATTGGTTGCCTTAGCTTATGCACTATCACGAAAAGAAGCACAAGCACTGATTAGCCAAGAAAAGGTACGAGTAAATTGGAAAACGGTTTATAAATCCAACGTTGAACTAAAAGAAAATGAATTGATATCTGTGTCTGGTTACGGAAGGGCAGTCCTGCTGGAAGTTGGAGGAACAACCCGTTCTGATCGAAGACACGTTACCATTGGACATCGACGTTAAATTATGGGAGGAACTGTTATGATCACACCCCTGGATATTCAGAATAAAGAGTTTAAAAAAAGTGTACGGGGATACAATGAATCAGAAGTAGATGCTTTTTTGGATGAAGTGATGGCAGATTATGAGACCCTTTACAAGGAAAATCTTGAAATGAAAGAAAAATTGGAAATTGATGAAAAGCAGGTTGAAAAGTATAAACAGATGGAAAACACATTAAAAGAAACACTGGTTGTTGCACAATCAACTGCTGAAGAAATGCGAATAAATGCCGTGAAAAAATCGGATGTTATTATTGAGGAAGCGGAATTGAAAGCAAAAAATATGATTAATGAAGCAAGAGCGAATCTGGATAAAATATATCAGCAACATGATGAAATGCTAAGGCAAGTGCAGATTTTTAAAACACGGTATCGAATTCTTTTACAGTCACAAATTGATCCACTGTTGGAAGATGTAGAATCGTTAGCAGGTGAGTTGAAAACAAGATATCCCGAACAAAAAGAACAGGCACACCCAAAATCTCCGGAAGACAGGAGCGAAAAAGTTGAATGAAATGGTTTATTATTACGGCGACCATCTTGCTTGATCAGTTATCCAAGTGGATGGTCGTTCGGTATTTAAAAGAAGTAGGACAGGTGCCAATTATAGAAGGAATTTTTCACCTGCGCTATCTTGAAAATCGGGGAGCCGCTTTTGGATTGATGCAGGATCAACAAGTGTTTTTTATTGTTATAACAGTGATTATTGTTGGATGGATTGTTTGGTTTTTGATTAAAAACCCGCAGGTAAATCGTATGTTAATGCTTTCGCTTAGTTTAATAGCAGGTGGTGCCATTGGTAACTTTATTGATAGATTATTTTTTGGCTATGTGGTTGATTTTCTGGATTTTCAGGTATGGCCGGTGTTTAACATTGCAGATATAGCGATTGTTGGTGGTCAGATATTATTGATCTATTTTATTATCAAAGACCAGCCAATTTCTGAGGGGATGTAATTCATGGATCACTTTTTATTTCAAGTAGACAGTGAAGGTGACGGATTAAGGCTTGATCAATTTCTTGCCAGTATGATGGAAACTTACAGTCGAAGCTTTCTGCAGAAGTGCATTAAAGAACAAAATGTACTGGTTAATGGTTTGGCTAAAAAAAATCGGTACGTGGTAAAAGAAGGTGATTTAATAGACGTTGAAATACCAGAACCAGAGCATCTGGAAATTGAAGCACAAAATATTCCAATACATATCTTATTTGAGGATGATCATCTTGTGGTGATTAACAAACCTCAAAATATGGTCGTGCATCCCTCTGCGGGGCATTGGAAAGGAACGCTGGTTAATGCGCTTATGTTTCATTGCAAAGGTAAGCTTTCAGGAATTAATGGTATGATCAGGCCGGGGATCGTGCATCGAATTGATAAAGATACATCCGGTGTCTTAGTAGTGGCAAAAACAGATCAGGCGCATCGTTCCCTGGCTGCGCAGTTAGCTGACCACTCTATGAAGCGTAGTTACGAAGCCGTTGTTCGTGGCGTCATTTCTGAGTCGGATGTAACCATAGATGCTCCAATCGGACGTCATCCGAGTCAAAGAAAAAAAATGGCGGTTGTAAAAGACGGAAAGTCAGCAATAACTCATATTCACGTCATTCGACGCTATGATTCCCATACTCATGTGAAGGCTGAGCTGGAAACAGGCCGCACGCATCAGATTCGTGTGCACATGGCATATATCGGTCATCCTATTTTAGGGGACGAATTATATTCCAGGCCTGGTCGAAGGTTTAATTTACAAGGGCAGGTGCTACACGCCCGCAAGATTGAGTTTACTCATCCTGCTACTGGAGAGTGGATGCATTTTGAAACACCGCCTCCTGGAGACTTTTTAAAAGTACTGACTTCGTTAGATGAATAATAAAATAGAAAACCCCGAAGGATGATCGCATGTAGATCAACTCTCGGGGTTTTGATTCGTTACGCTGGCAGGAAAGTAGTCTTAATAGATAGGACTGCTAAAAGCATTCCTACCTGGTTTTCTCTCTTTCAGCAAAAGGTCTGCCATCTCATCAGCTATTTCGTGGCATTTGATGAATTGCGCCTCTTTTGGAGAAGACAAGGCTTCAACAGATTCACCCACTTGCTGCCATTTAATTTTTTCAGCAAATTTATTTAAACTTGATACACCGCCGCCACTCCAGGAAGAAGTACCAAAAATTCCAAGGTAACGATCTTTAAGCTGTGAGTTTTCGATTTTTCCAACCAATGTTTCCATGGTCGGAAACAGGCCTGTATTATAGGCACAGCTGCCAAGAACCACGCCTTTAAATCTCCAAAGATCACTAATGATATAAGACATATGTGTTTTGGATGCATCATATATACGAATATTTTTGATGCCCCGCTCTGATAGTCTTCTGGCAATCAAGTCGGCCATTTGCTGTGTGTTTCCATACATGGACCCATAAGCAATGACGACTCCTTCTTCGGTTGCAGCTCTGGACCATCGATCATAATAATGAATGATCATCTCCGGCGACGTTCGCCATACCGGACCATGAGTTGGTGAAATGATGGAGATTTCGATGCCTGAATCCTTTACTTTTTTAAGTGCTTTTTGCACCATGGCACCATATTTACCAACAATATTGGAATAATATCTTCTTGTTTCGTCCATATAAAACTCCAGGTTGACTTCGTCATCAAACACTCCGCCATCCAGAGATCCGAATCCACCAAAAGCATCCCCTGAGAAAAGAACTTTTTCTTTGACTTCATAAGTCATCATGGTTTCAGGCCAGTGCACCATTGGTGTCATAATAAACATAAGCTCATGAAAACCAAGGGATAGTGTATCCCCTTCTTCAACTACCAGGTAAGAATCCATCGGTCCATAAAAGTTTTCCAAAATTTCAAAGGTTTTTTTGTTCCCGACCAGTTGCAAATCTGGGTAGCGTGCCTTAAGTGCTTTGATGGCACCGGAATGGTCAGGCTCCATGTGATTAATGATGAGGTAGTCAACAGGCTGATCCCCTAAGATACTATGAATTTTTTCAACATACTCATTGACTTTTGTGTTTTTTACCGTATCAAAGACAGCTACTTTCTCGTCTTTAATCAGGTAAGAATTATAAGAAACGCCTTTGTCAAGAGGCCAGAGGTTCTCAAAAAGATGGGTATCACGATCATTGACGCCAATATAGTAGATGGACTCAGTAACATTGACAGTTGTTAGCATAGTACCGCCTCCTTTTTAATATTTATAAATGCTGATGTTAATATTATAACATATCATCTGATATCACGGGTAAAATTTTTTTCTTCTTTCTTGAGTAAAAGCGTGTTTTGACGTATAGTGGTAAACAAATAGAATTCAGGGAGGAATCGTCAATGCTGGAATTATTAAAGAACAGAAGAAGTATAAGAAAGTATACTAATAAAGCGGTTGAAAAAGAAAAAATAGAAACGATATTAAAAGCTGCTTTGCTATCCCCTTCATCTAAAAAAAATCAGCCATGGGAGTTCCTTTTGATTACGGACAGAGACTTAATTGTTAAGCTTGCTGATGTAAAAGAAGCAGGTTCTGCCTTTGTTAAGGACGCTTCAGCAGTCATATTGGTGATGGCTGACCCTAGGCTAAGTGATGTTTGGGTGGAAGACGCCTCAATTGCATCAACACTGATTCATCTGCAGGTGCATTCGATGGGATTGGGATCCTGCTGGATACAGCTTAGAAATCGATTTTATGATAAAACAAAAACATCTGAAGAATATGTACGAGAGATTCTTTCGATTCCAGAAAGCATCAGCATCGAGGCAATGATTGCCATAGGATATCCTGGAGAGGAAAAAGAAGCGTATAAGGAAGAAGATTTACGCTGGGACAAGGTGTTTCTGAACCAGTATGGGAAGTTCATGGAATAGTGATAACATAATGATGGCCGTCCTCCGGACGGCCTGATCGTTGACTGCTCCATCGAAAGAAGTCTTAATAAAGCAGATAATTGAAATGAACATAAAATGAATCCGGTGACAGAACATCAAAGCTGTAACCACGTGCTTTAAGATTTCGTATAATGGTTGGCAGCGCCTGAACCGTAGTGGTTTTGGAGCCGGAATCATGGAATAAAATAATGGCATTGTGGTGTCCGGCAGCATATTTCAAGGTATTTTCGATAATAATGTCCGTATCCAGTGTCACTGCTGCAGCATCTGTAGAGCTGGAGCTCCAGTCAAAATACTGCATGCCTTTTTCTCTAAGTGCCTGCATAATTTCAATCATGATATATGGGTTTTCTCGTTGCACATGTCTGTAGATCCGATTATTAGAACCAGCTGGAAAGCGAAAAACCTGCGGACGATATCCAGTGGATGACTCCAGAAAATCCTGTAGTTTGAGCACGTCATCCATAAAAGCTTCTGGTGATTGATAAATGACATCATAATCGTGAGAGAATGTGTGATTTCCAAGTTCATGCCCCTCATCGACAATTCGCTGGTACATTCGGTGGGCAAAAACGGTATCGTAACCGTTTACGAAATAAGTGGCCGGCACATTGTGTTGTTTCAAAATATCCAAAATCCTTGCGGTGTTATGGCTTGGTCCATCATCAAAGGTGAGATAAACAGTACGGTCATCCTGAGAGTTGCCGGTTCGAACACCTCCGACATGCCTTAAAGAAATTTTTTTTTAGTTCTTCGTTCTCAATCATTAAGTCCTTTGCTTCCTCTTTTAAGTCCTGAAAGGATCGCTGTGATGCCTCCAGTTCATACTGGATGTTCTTCAACTGATCACTGAGCTCTTTCTGTTCATTTTGCAGCTGCTGTTGAAAATCATTATGAAGTTGGCTTTCCTGGTGGTGTTCCGCTTGTATATCACGCGTTGTTCCATGGAGCTGGATGGCAAAAAAGGTATTAATAGCCAGGAGTATGGCAAGCATAATGATTAATGCAGGGTGGGTAACTATATTCTTCATGATAAGTTAATTCCTTTCAAATAAGGATTGATTTAACACAGTAATGCGTATCTATCAACCATCATAAAGTGAGTATAGGACCGTGTCAAGAGAAAAGCGAGTTTGACAATCAAATTCATTTAATTAGAATAGATTAAAAGAGATCATTAATCAGGAGGCGATTCTTATGAAAAGCTATCGAAAAGAATTATGGTTTGATATTAAAAAACGCAGAGATTTTATTAATATCACACCGGAAATCGTGGAGTGCTTGAAGGAAAGCGAGATCAAGGAAGGGATTTTGCTTTGCAATGCCATGCATATTACGGCAAGTGTCTTTATTAATGACGATGAATCCGGCCTGCATCATGATTTTGAAGTTTGGCTCGAAAAGCTGGCGCCGGAAAAACCATACAGCCAATATCAGCACAATGGGTACGAGGATAATGCAGATGGTCATCTTAAGAGAACCATCATGGGAAGAGAAGTAGTGGTGGCCATAACAGATGGTAAGCTTGACTTTGGGCCATGGGAACAAATATTCTATGGTGAATTCGACGGAAAACGCAAAAAAAGAGTACTGGTTAAAATTATTGGTGAATAGTCATCCTCATCGTGCCTTCCATCGGATCTCCGGATAAGACCACATTTGCTCCGTCACTGCTATGTTCCCCCAAAAGGGCCGTCATATTTATTAGGTCTTGCATAGCAGGCGGAATTAAGGGTATTATGTATAACAGCAGCACTAAATATGGGAGGTGCGTCCAGTATGAAACAGAAAACATATAGGTTCATTTTACTTAGTTTTGTAATGGTTTCTTTAATCTTGGCGTCAGCCTGTGGTTCGACGGAGGATCCATCAACTGAGGAAACATCTCATCTGACGGACGTTGATGTGACAGATTTCTTTCCGTTTTATCCTGATACCATATTCACTTATGAAGGAACCGGAAGTGAATATGCGGATCAAATCATTTATTTTGATTACATCGATGACCAACAGGCTCAACGCAGGATACAAAGTGCCGGTACAACCATCGGTCAGGTGATCCATGCGAAAGATGGAAAAATAGTTGTTCGCTTCACAAAAGAAGGGTTTTATTCGTTTTACCCCCTATTGGATGAAGAATCAAATCGATCAGAAGTATTGCTGATGGAACCTTTAGAGAATGGAACCGAGTGGGAGCTGGAAGATGGAAGAAAACGCTCTATAACCGATGTGCAGGCCAGCATCTCCACCCCTTATGGTGATTTTGATGCCATTGAAGTGACAACAGAGTCGGATGAATCGGTTCACAGGAGCTATTATGCGCAGGGGATTGGTTTTGTTAAAAGTAAATTTGAATCTTCAAATGGGTCGGAACCCATCATTACAGAGCTGGCATCAATGGAAGAAAATGCTTCTTGGGAAGCGAATCTCAGGGTGTATTATCCCGAATGGGAAAAAGAGCTGAGTGTTTATAAAGATTTTTCAGTATCCTTATACACAAACGAATCTATTGAAGCAATGTTGACGAAGTACTTGCAACAGCCGCCGCCGATGGATACAGCAGCCGCTGTTCTGCAGGACAATGTTGAAATTAAACACATTGATCGACAATCTGAAAAGCAGCAAATAACAATTGACTTCAATTCCGGTATTACGGAAGTGGGAATGGGCAGTGATTTTGAAAGTCAAATGCTTCAGTGTATCGTGAATACAGTTGGTCAATACTATCAGGCAGATCGGGTGGTCATTACCGTCGAAGGTGGTCCTTATGAAACGGGCCATTATTTCCTGGGTCCAGATGATTACCTGGTGCCGGATACGGAAAACTCGGAAGAAATATAAGATAGTATTCTTCTTTTTCATTAAGGAAGGCGACATATTCTTTATCTACTTTTACTCTCGTCAATATCTTTCTCATACAGAGATCCGATATTGGCGAGAAATTTTTTTGAGATATTATTTTGGATATTGATATTTTTCAAGCAACTCTACCTCAGGCTCCCCCTTTTGCCGACGTATTGCAATGGATGCTTATTATATTATGATTGAAGTGCATCATTTCTCTGATTCATTCATGGATGAGATGGTATTAATACAAATAGTATTGCAACGGAATAGTTCTATCATCTTTCTGAAAGGAGGCAAACAAGATTGAATAAGAATTTTACGTTATTGATTGGAGGCATACAGGGAGAGGGAGTAGTCAGTACCGGCATTTCCTTAATGAAGGCATTGTCCCGTAGAGGGTATTATACGTTGAGCGAAAGAAAATTTTCGTCACGGATTAAAGGTGGCAATACCCATGTTGCCATTACCATTGCAAAAAAAGAGGAAGTGAATTCTGTTGAAAGTTGTTATGACATGATTATGGCCATGGATCAGGATAGTATTCACCTGAACATGCATCAATTAAAACCGAAGGGCATTTTGCTCTACGACGAAGATATTAAGATTGATGAAGAGTGGACTGATGGACTCCGTAGCATCGCTTTGCCTTTGTCAGCAATCGCGAAAAAACATGGAAAACTGTTTATGAAAAACACCAGTGTCATAGGATGTTTGGGAAAAGTGACCGGGTTCACTTATGAAGTTCTCCAGGAAATGGTTACGGAAGCTTATGGAAATAAAGGAGAAGAAGTACTTGATCAAAATATTGCAGTATTAAAAACAGCTTTTAATCATGCCTCAACAACGATTAGCAGAGCTTCCTTTTTTGATTCGGAACCGGCGCAAGCAAAGAAGAAAATGATGATGATTGGGAATGAGGCCATCGCAATTGGAGCAGTGGTGGCTGGATGCCGCTTTATGGCAGGGTATCCCATTACACCTGCCTCTGATGTGATGGAGAATTTAGCGCTGATTTTTCCTTTAGTAGGCGGTAAAACAGTGCAGACCGAGGATGAAGTGGCTGCCATTGCTATGACAATTGGAGCATCTCATGCCGGCGTTCGTAGTATGACGGCAACGTCAGGGCCGGGGATGACGTTGATGGGAGAAGGACTTGGTTTGGCAGGCATGACGGAAACACCCATTGTTGTCGTGGATGCACAAAGAGCAGGACCCAGTACGGGGATGCCAACCAAAATGGAACAAAGTGATTTATCCTTTTTATATCATG
Source organism: Tindallia sp. (assembly GCA_007134225.1). Taxonomy (GTDB): domain Bacteria; phylum Bacillota; class Clostridia; order Peptostreptococcales; family Tindalliaceae; genus Tindallia. The sequence continues at coordinate 33,111 of SLLE01000076.1, read as the reverse complement.
GAGGGCATGGAGAGTATGCTGCGATTATTTTATCGCCATCGACTCTACAAGAGTGTTATGAGATGACCGTCGATGCTTTTAATCTGGCGGACCGGTATCAATGTCCTGTGATCATCATGACGGATTTAAATCTTAGCTTATCGGCAAAAACCATTGACGAAATTTCATTCTCAGAGCCAGTTATCGATCGTGGCCAACTCGCAAGTACTGAAATACTGGAGTCTTCCTATGATGGAGGGTTTACCAGGTATCAATTAACGGAGAATGGCATTTCAGCCAGGGCAATTCCCGGAACAAAGGGTGGGCAGCACCAAGTGACAGGATTGGAGCATAATGAACTGGGACGTCCTTCAGACCATCCGGAAAATCGAAAGGCCATGATGGACAAAAGGATGAAAAAAACCGATCCGTTAAAGGAAAGAGAAGGAATTATTCTTGAAGGTAAAGCATCAGGATCCACCTTGTTTTTAACCTTTGGATCTCTTTACGGAACATTGAAAGAAGCCTGGATGCGAACTGGGAAAAATGTTGACCTGGCACGAATTGGACGAATTAAGCCATTGCCGGTCAAACAACTGGAAACATTGATGGACCAGTATGAAAAGATCATTGTTGTAGAATGCAATTATCATGGGCAGTTAGCTAACATAATAAACCAGGAAACCGGACAGCCTCAAAAAGTTAAAAGCATAACCCGATATGATGGAAAAGGATTTAGCATCGAAGAAATGATGGAAATAATGGATAGGTGGTGTCAAGAGTGGAAATGAAGGATTATGGAAATGGATTAAATCCAACTTGGTGCAAGGGCTGCGGTCACTTTTCGATCCTTAGATCTTTGCAAACAACTGCCTCAAGAATGAATATTCCAAGAGAAATGCTGGCTGTTGTCAGTGGCATTGGTTGTTCTGGTCGCATCTCAGGATATATGAATGCTTATTCTTTTCACAGTGTTCACGGAAGAAGCTTGCCGGTAGCGCAGGGAATTAAATTAGCAAATCCTGATTTAATCGTGGTTGCAGCAGGCGGGGATGGAGATGGATTTGCAATTGGCACCAGTCACACGGTCCATGCTATACGTAGAAATATGGATATCACATATATTGTCATGAACAACCAGGTATATGGACTTACGAAAGGACATGTATCGCCCGTCAGTCACCAGGGCTTCAAGACAAAAACGACACCAATGGGTTCTGTGGATATGCCGCTGGAACCTGGTTTATTGGCATTAGCTTCGGGTGCTTCATTCTATGCACAAGGATTTTCAGCACAGCAAGAAGAATTAATTGAATTGATACAAAATGCAATTGAGCATCCTGGATTTTCCCTGGTTCAGGTTTTTAGTCCATGCGTAACGTATAACAAAGTCAATACCTATCAGTGGTTTCGAGAACATTTGAAATCAGCTGATGAAGTGCGTAAAGCAGATCCTTCTGATTATTTAGGTTCCATGCAGTTGTTAAAAGAAACAGAGGGTCTATGTACTGGGGTTATTTACCAAAACAGAACGAAACTTTCTTATGAAGAACTGCATCAGGAAGTGAAAGAAAAAAATTTAGCAACCCAAGATCTTCGGATGACGGAAGCCGTTTATCAGCAAATAACAGAGCGTTTTAAGCTATGAAACAAGCCTCCTAAATGTTCGGTTTAGGAGGCTTTCGCGTCGCTTCCAATCATTTCTATTCATTGAAAAAAAAGAGCTAATGTGAGAAAATACAAGAGGAGCATTGGAAAAAGGCATGAAGAAAGGGAAACTTAACGAAAAGAGCAATCGCTTCAACGGAAATCATAATGATCTTTTGGGCAAAAGCAATCCATAAAGCCCACTGAATATTTTGAAAGAGGTGCACAAATGAATAAATACCTTAAATATGCAATTATTTTTGTAGTGTTGGCAGCAATTATCTTTCCATTTGGCAGAAGAGGATATGATATGTATCGGTATTCACAGGCGGTAAATCAAATAACGCTGAAAGGTGGAGAGATATCAGGTGTACAGGATGGTGTTTATGAGGGTAGTTATGATGCGATCCTTATTCAGGCATATGTGACCGTTCACGTAGAGGATGGAGTCCTTCAGGACATTGAGTATGAGCACATTCATGAACGGGGAGCACGAGGCGAAGAGGTGGTGGAGCGTGTGATTGAGGAGCAGTCACTTCAGGTTGACACAGTTACCGGCGCTACGGATAGCAGTAAAGTGTTGCTGAAAGCCATTGAAAACGCATTATTCGAGTCCAGATAGAGACCGGAGGTAAAAATGGAATACTTTTTGTTTTTCATCAGCGCTTTGATGGTTGTACTGGCAGGTACGCGGCTGGCTGCTTATGGTGATATTCTTGCAACTCATACAACTTTGGGATATACATTGGTCGGTGGCGTACTAATTGCTACCGTTACCAGTTTGCCGGAAATTTCCAGTAGTGTTTCAGCAGCGATGATTGGGTCGCCGGATCTTGCTTTTGGAAATGTTTATGGAAGCAATGCCTTTAACGTGATGATCATTGCCATTGCTGATATTGCACAGGGTCCAGGAAGTCTTCTGAGAATGGTTCGGGAAAGCCATATTCTTTCCTCGATGTTTGGGATTATGATGACAGTGATTAGCATCTTGGCAATTGTCATTGCACCATATGAGATTTTTGAAATAACTATTGGTTGGGTCAGCAGTTTTAGCCTGATTATTATGATCACATACGTAGCGGCAATGACGTTGATGGTGCGTTATGAAAACAAACATCCTATGATAAAAAAACAAAATGATTCTTCTGATGAAACGAAAGAACCTGACAATCTGGTTCTGAGAACGGTAGTTAAATTTATTGCCATGGCGATTATTATTGTCATATCGGGTATTCAATTATCGGTCAATGCAGATATCATAGCAGAAAATACTGGGTTAGGACAGACATTTATTGGAACACTGTTAATAGCGGGCGCGACTTCGCTTCCTGAACTGGTTGCTTCCATTGCAGCGATTCGGATCGGAGCCTATGATATGGCTGTAGGGAATGTATTGGGAAGTAATTTGCTTAATATATTCATTATAGCAATTACAGATTTTTCCTATTTACAGGGATCGGTTTACATGGCAGTTAGCCATCAACACTTACTGACTGCAATGACCACCATCCTTCTCAGCGGCATTGTGGTTATTGGTTTATTCTATCGGTCTAAGCGCAGCTTTATGACCATGGGCTGGGATTCCATTTTAGTTTTGAGCGGTTATTTTATAATGGTATACATGCTATTCAAAACATCCGGATAAACAGGATGCTTGGCTTCAGGTGGAGTTTTTGACTCCATCTGAAGGTTAGAAACCGTTATCCATAAGTAGATGGCCCAAATGTATCATTTGGTGGGAGATACTTAGTTTCTTCAACCAGGGACGTAGCACCGCTTATCTACTTCTTGCAGAAGAGGGAGTCTTAGCGGTGGTGGTCATTGGATAAGCTAAAGGAGGGTCTGAAATTGAAAATTGTTACGAATGAACAAATGAAAATGCTGGATCAAAGAACAATTGAAGAATATGACATTCCTGGGCTGCTTTTAATGGAGCATGCAAGTTTGGCTTTAGCCCAGGAAGTGTTAAGCGTTAATAGAGAGAATCAAGTTAATGGCTTTCTTGTTTGTTGTGGTCCCGGAAATAATGGTGGTGATGGTTTAGCTTTGGCCAGGCATTTACTGAGAAATAATCTTAAGACGGATGTTTTTTTAGTGTCTGATCCAGAGAATCTAAAGGGAGAAAGTAGACAAAACTATCAAATGCTTGCCAGACAAACAACGGACATTTTCCATTTGTCTGATCGTGAAGAAAAGAATGTGCAGGTATATATGCAAATGTTTGAAGAAAGATTAAAAGAAGGAACGGTGGTGATTGATGCAATATTTGGCACTGGATTGGATCGTGACGTGGAAGGTTTGTTTTTGAAGGTTATTGAACGTATAAATCAGTCACCCTGCACCGTTGTTTCAGTCGATATTCCTTCGGGAGTCCAGGGAAATACTGGGAAAATACTTGCCAATGCAGTAAAAGCCGATAAAACCATATCCTTTCAGCTGCCTAAAATTGGTAATTTGCTATATCCAGGAGCTGCATTAAATGGAGAGTTGATCGTTGTTGACATTGGAATTCCGGCAGCGTTAAGAGATGGAACGGATTTTGCCGCCAGAAAAACGGATTCAGAAAGTGTCAGAAAATGGATCCGTCCATGTGAAAAAAACGATCATAAAGGACATGGAGGGACGATTCTTATACTGGCTGGATCCCGTGGGATGACGGGAGCATCTGTGTTAGCCGCGAAGGCTGCCCTAAGAAGTGGTGCCGGGTTGGTTCGAATAGCCTGTGAGGAAAAGCTTAACGATCTTTACGAGCAAATGCTTCCGGAGGCAACAACTATATCTTATCCGATCGATGAAAATGGTCATTTGACGCATGATGCCGAAGAAATATTGAAAAGCCAAATGACCGGTGCGGATGTCATCGTGGCTGGTCCAGGGTGGGGAAAAAGCAAAGGTCGCGAAGCATATTTATCATTTTTACTGCAAACATCTAATAAACCGATGGTTTTGGATGCGGATGCATTGAATATTTTATCAGAACATCCTGAATGGTTTACACAAAGCATGAGCCCATGGATTATGACGCCTCATCCAGGGGAAATGGCTCGTTTAACAGGTTTAACGGTGGAAGAAATTAATCAAAATCGGTTGAAGGTAACAAAAACATTTGCAGAAAAGTGGAAGGCAACCATACTCTTAAAAGGAGCCGGTACGGTTATTGCTGATGAAAATGGTGAAGTCTGGATTAACTCGACGGGAAATCCAGGCATGGCAACCGGTGGCAGTGGTGATGTATTAGCCGGAATGATTGCTGCACTTTGTCATCGAACAGATAGCGGCTTAAAGGCTGCTGCCGCTGCTGCTTATTTGCATGGATTTTCCGGAGATATAGCCGCGGAATTTATGGGAATGACGGGGATCATAGCAGGAGACTTGATTGAGTTTTTACCAGCTGCTATTAAAAAAGTAATCGAGTGACCGAAACGGTCACTCGATTATTTAAAATGGTGAAAAACCTTGATCAAACCAGTTGTCTTGCATAGCTTGCTGATATTCTTCATGAAAGAGTCGTCGATGCTCGTTTTCCCATTCAAATAGTGTCATCAGCAGTTTTTTTCCCTGTGGATCTTCTGTTTGCTCTGCCGCCTTCTTGTAGTATTCAGCAAAGTCATTTTCAATTAAATAAGCCATTCGCAAAATGGACAAATCTGCATGGCTGTGAAGTTTCTTTATTTCAAGATTTTCATTCTCTTTTCGTTCATTGAAAAGAGATTGATCCGGGTTCTTTGAAAGTTCGTCACTAATATCCAACCATTCTCCCTGATCATTCAATGAATCAAATTGTTTTTTTAAAATATCATAATGCTCTTTCTCAGTTTCAGCCAGAGACTTAAACCACATTTTAGCGGTTTCATTCTCAACCTGGTCAACAAAGCTTTGGTAAAACCGTTGTCCCTGAAGCTCCATTGCCATAGCAAATTCAATAATATCTTTCTCCGTTTTCATTTCAGAACCTCCTATTGTATCATGATTTTGTCATAGTTAAATAGTGTGCGAGATAATCGACATATCCTTCTGCAATAGGTGTTCTTAGAAAAAACTACTTTTTTTCAACAGCATTTCGATATATTGTACCCGCTCATAAGCCCATGGATCTCGCTGCTTATCTTTGCTCATTTTACCACTAAAATCGCTGATTTCAGCGTATCCTTTTAGATCCATCCATTTTTGGATTCCCTGATTTATTTTTGTGATCTGATCGGTTCCATTTTTATACAGTGCACTGACAACCTGTACAGATTTTGAACCCACGAGAATCGCTTTAACAGCTTCCTCATAATCCAGTATTCCGTTGCTGGCAGTCAGGGGAGTCTTTAATCGGTCGCTAAGGAGTGCAATCCATTGGATTGCCAGCAAATCATCCTGTGCATCGCTGAAAGAGAAAGTAACAGACTCTGTCTCACTCATGATATCCACATCTGGTTGAAAAAACCGATTAAACATGGTAAAACCATCTGCTCCAGCTTTTTCCAAAGACTCTGTGACATTCATCAAGTGTGTGTAATAAGGACTTAGTTTAACTCCAACTGGGATCGATACGGCATTCTTAACCTTTTGGACAATTTCTATTTGTCGATTGATAATATTATCGGCAGTATTTTGGCGATCCACCGGAAGCGCGTAGAAATTTAGCTCCAACCCATCGACTCCAGTCTTTTCCAAATCTTTTGCATACGCAACCCATCCATCCATTGTGACTGCATTAAGGCTGGCAATGACGGGGATCGCAACAGCATCCTTAACTTTTTTCACCATTTGCAGATGAGCAGCATCACCAGCATGCTCCATATGTGGGAAATGGGTGATCATTTCGGCATGTAAATCATTATACTTTTCTAACTGCTCATCTAACTGATTCCGCTCCAGTTGCAATTCTTCTTCGAAAAGTGATTTGATAATGAGCGCACCTGCTCCTGCTTTTTCCAGCTCTTTTGCTTTTTCTGGCCGTGATGTCAGAGAGCAAGCTCCTACGACAACAGGACTTTTCATTTGGATCCCATAAATTTCAGATTTAATCGATGACACATTAACCCCTCCGTTTCTATAAATGAATAAGTGGTTATCACTACAGCGTATACTTGTTTTACTAGATCGCAAAGCCACGGGAACGGCTCTCTACATGGCACCGCTTATCGCTCACTAATGCTATAGTGTTGTCTATCCTAATAATACCTAAAATAGAACTGAATAAACAAAGAAAGATAATAGACTGAGGAGACAGATGATCTGGATGTGAGAATAGAGATCCTTAACGGGATATTTGCATTGCATTTTTTGATGAAAATGGTATAATAAAACCAAGAAGGTCAAAGAAAGTCAATCAAATTCAAAAAGAGCCAAATTGATCAAAGGCAGGTGATAAAGGTGCAATACAAAGATTATTATAACATACTGGGTGTAGATGAGAATGCGTCACAGGTAGAGATAAAAAAAGCATATAGAAAACTTGCGAAAGACTATCACCCGGACACGCATCCTGGAGATCAGGAAGCAGAGGCAAATTTTAAAGAGCTAAATGAAGCGTATGAAGTTCTCGGTGATGAAAAGAAAAGAAAGAAATTCGATCAACTGAAAAATTACCAAGGATTTCAAAATGGTGCCGAATTTGACCCCAGCCAGTTTGGCTTTGATTTTTCGGATAATCGATATAGAGGCAGTTTCCATCGAGGCAGCAGCCACGAGGAATTCAGTGATTTTTTTGAAGCCTTTTTTGGGGAACGCTCAGGCTTTGATATGCATGACATATTTGGTGGATCAGGCTTTTCTTCTCAATCTTCATACCAGCAGTCAATGGATGTGGAAGCTGAGCTGAGCATTACGCTTGAAGAAGCATACCATGGGAAACAAAAGAAATTTATGATTAATCTTGGAAATCAGGATAAAAAATTGTCGGTAAAAATTCCACCAGGTATACTTTCTGGTGAACGCATTAAACTGAAGGGGCAGGGGCATAAAACTGCAGATGGAAAGCAGCGGGGTGATCTGTTGCTTAAAGTTAACATCAAAAACGAAAAGAACCGAAACTTAGAAGGATTGGATATTTATCAAACTGTTTTTATTACACCCTGGGAGGCGGCCTTGGGTGGGGAAATCACCATGGAAAGCCTGCCTGGCTCTATCAAGGTGAAAATACCCCCAGGCAGTCAGTCGGGCAAAAAGATGAAATTGAGTGGTAAAGGATACTGTGATCGGAAAGGAAGAGAGGGAGACCTGTATATAGAACTAATGATTAAAAATCCAGAGCCATTATCAGAAGAAGAGAAAAAGCATTATGAAAGCTTAAGAGAGATATCGAAGGATAATCCAATAAAGAGATAGGGGGCGATGAAATGAATATGGAGCGGTTAACGCAAAAATCTCAGGAAGCGATGATGGAAGCTCAACAAATCGCCGTTGAAAAAAATCATCAATATATCGATGGCGAGCATTTACACCTGGCATTACTGAAGCAGGAGAGCGGACTAATTCCAACTTTGCTGCAGAATATGAATGTTTCTTTGAATCAGATGATTTCAGACCTTGAAAAAGAAATTGGTAAGCTGCCCTCCGTTACCGGCAGCGGCGCACAAGAGGTTTATGCTACCAGAAGGCTTAATCAAATTCTTATTCAGGCTGAAAAAGCTGCAAAGGATTTTAAAGACGACTATATAGCGGTAGAACATATCTACCTTGCTTTGATGCGAGAACGCGGCACAGTATCCTCCAACTTATTGAAACAACATCAGATTACAGAAGATGCATTTTTAAAAGCACTCACTGAAGCGCGGGGAAACCAGCGTGTGACAAGTCAGACTCCGGAAGACACCTACAGTCCTCTGGAAAAATACGGCAGAGATTTAGTTGAGATGGCAAGAAAAGGCAAGTTGGATCCGGTGATTGGAAGAGATGCAGAAATAAGGAGAGTCATTCGAATTCTGAGCCGACGTACAAAAAACAACCCGGTACTAATAGGTGATCCAGGTGTAGGTAAAACTGCCATTGCGGAAGGATTAGCTCAACGAATCGTAAAAGGGGATGTGCCGGAAGGTTTGAAAAACAAAACCATCTTTGCCTTGGACATGGGATCATTAATTGCAGGAGCAAAATATCGAGGCGAATTTGAAGAACGGTTAAAAGCTGTCTTAAAAGAAATCGAAAAATCAGATGGACGCATTCTTCTATTCGTGGATGAGATTCACAATATTGTCGGTGCCGGTAAAGCGGAAGGTTCCATGGACGCCGGTAATATTCTGAAGCCAATGCTGGCGCGAGGCGAACTTCACTGTATTGGCGCCACAACTTTGGATGAGCACCGAAAATATATTGAAAAAGATGCTGCATTGGAAAGAAGATTTCAAAAAGTGCTGATTGATGCTCCGGATGTGGAAACGACCATTTCTATTCTACGGGGTCTGAAAGAACGATTTGAAATTCATCATGGGGTCCGGATAGCTGATAATGCATTAGTGGCATGTGCTGTACTGTCTGAACGATACATTACAGACCGTTTTTTACCGGATAAAGCCATTGACCTGATGGACGAAGCTGCAGCCATGATTCGAACAGAAATTGACAGCATGCCATCGGAATTGGATGAGCTGCAACGTCGTATGATGCAGTTGGAAATAGAAAAAGAAGCTTTAAAGAAAGAAAAAGATCAGGTTTCGAAGGAAAGACTCCAAGAATTGGAAAAAGAAATCAATCAGCTGAAAGAACGACATGAACAGTTACTGGCCAGGTGGCAGCAGGAAAAAAATGCTTTATTACAGGAAAAAGAGTTGAAAAGTAAACTGGAAGAAACAAGACAAGCCATCGAACGAGCTGAAAGGCAGTATAATTTAGAAGAATTGGCCAGACTTCGTTATGGAACTTTACCAGAAATTGAGAAAAAAATTGAACAACAGCATAATAAGCTGGAAGCCTTTGGAGAGTCCCGTATGTTGAAGGAAGAAGTGACCGAATGTGAGATAAGCGAGATCATATCAAAATGGACTGGGATTCCCGTTTCGCGATTGTTGGAAAGTGAAAAAGAGAAACTGCTGAAGCTTGAAGACATTCTGCATCAACGCGTCATTGGACAACATGAAGCAGTCAGTGCTGTCAGCGATGCTGTGATTCGTGCAAGGTCCGGCTTAAAAGATCTTCATAAACCCATGGGATCCTTTCTATTTTTGGGTCCTACAGGTGTAGGAAAAACAGAACTGGCAAAGGCATTGGCGGAAGCGCTCTTTGACAGTGAAAACAATATGGTGCGTATAGATATGAGCGAGTATATGGAAAAGTTCTCCGTTTCAAGACTAATCGGAGCACCTCCCGGTTATGTGGGATATGAAGAAGGCGGTCAGTTAACAGAGGTAGTTCGGCGAAAACCCTATAGCGTTGTATTGCTGGATGAGATCGAAAAAGCGCATCCAGAAGTATTTCATATTCTGCTTCAATTATTGGACGATGGAAGGTTAACGGACAGTCACGGGAAAACAGTAGATTTTAAAAATACTTTGATTATTATGACATCCAATATAGGGAGCCAATATATTCTGGATGATTTGGAGCAAGGATCCCATTTGAAGGAAGAAACCCGTAAAAAAGTACAGCAGGAACTTCAGCGATTGTTTAGACCGGAGTTTTTAAACCGCATTGATGAAACAGTTTTATTTAAGCCCTTGGAGCGTGAAGAAATCTTCCGGATCATTGATTTATCCATACAGGATATTGAAAGAAGACTCCAAGAGCAAAAAATAAGCATTCGAATTGAAAAAGAAGCAAAAGAATACCTGATGGATAAAGGATATTCTCCTGTCTATGGCGCGCGCCCCATTAAGCGTTTGATCCAAAAGGAAATGGAAACAGGTATTGGAAGAATGATTCTTAAGGGAGAAATACCTGTCGGCAGCCTAATCAAGGTTACTAGAGAGAATGGAGAATTGGCTTATCATGTAGAGAAAAACCAATAACAAGTTTTAACTTCCTCCCGATTAATGATAAAATCAAATGGGAGGATTTTTTTGAGGAGAGGAGGTACGATCATGCGTGAAGCAATGTTTTATCATACTTTTTCTGATGATGGGACCCTTACTTGTTTGCTATGTCCTCATCGCTGTCACCTTGTGCCTGGTTTTTCGGGGAAATGCCGCGTGCGAAAAAATATCGATGGTCGTTTAATGAGCATGAACTACGCTGAACTGACAGCGATTAATCTGGATCCAATTGAAAAAAAACCCCTGTTCCGTTTCATGTCTGGCACTAAAACTCTTTCTATAGGAAGTTATGGATGTAATTTTAGCTGTTCTTATTGCCAAAATTATTCTATTTCCATGGGTGAACCTGTCACCAGAAGCGTTGGACCGGAAAGGATTATTGAGGAAGCAACTGAATTGAATGTGCCGAGCATTTCTTACACCTATAATGAGCCGGTGGTGTATTATGAGTACGTGCTTGAAACAGCAAAACAGGCAAAAAAGAAAGGACTTGCAAACATAATGGTGACAAATGGGTATATAGAGGATGAGCCACTGGTAAGACTTTTGCCGTACATGGATGCGATGAATATTGATTTAAAGGCATTTCGCCAAGACGCATATCGCCGTTTTTGTGGCGGTGATTTAGAGCCGGTATTAAACACAATTGAACGAGCGTATCAACAATGCCATATTGAAATAACCACCCTGCTCGTGACGGATATGCATGAAAAGGATGAACTGGAAAATATGTTTCGATGGATTGCCGGTATCTCTCCTGATATCCCACTCCACTTGAGTCGATACTTTCCGAGTTATAAGCATCAGGCTCCGGCGACACCGAAAGCATGGTTAACGGAAGTGAAAAATTGCGCAGATCAATATCTGAATTATGTCTATCTGGGAAACATCCCAACAACTTGAAAGGAGGAACTATCATGTCACCAGTTGTAGGAGCGGCATTTGCCCCTCATCCGCCTATTATTATACCTGAGGTGGGAAGAGGGAAAGAACAGGAAGCGAGTAAGACAATAGAAGGAATGAAACAACTGGCAAGAAAAACAGCCCAAATGGCACCTGATACCCTGGTTATTCTGACACCACACAGCCATTCAAGAGGTGTTTTAACCGTTGCTTCCAATCATCACTGGAATGGAAATTTATCGCAGTTTGGATGTGCAGACGTTCAACTAACTATTCAAAGCAACACCTCTTTGGTGAATAAGATCAGCGAAGAAATAGGACTGTCCAGGAAAAATCTGGAGATGGATCATGGGACACTAGTGCCATTGTATTATATACAAAAGGAGCATGAAGTGTTTAGTATTGTACTGATCGGTGTCGGGCCTTCCCAATCTGACGCGTTGCTAAGTGTATCTCAAAGCCTTGGTGATCTATTTCGGAAGCAGGACGAAAAAATCCTGATACTGGCCAGCGGAGATTTGAGCCATCGACTTAAGCAGGATGGTCCATACGGGTTGCATCCATCAGGTCCTTTGTTTGATCAATTAGTGGTAAAAGCCTTTCGAGAAAAGGATTTGGATCAATTGAAAAGCATTGAACCCCAAATCCGCGAAAATGCCGCCGAATGTGGCCTCAACCCTTTTTTAGCTGCAAATGAAATGGTGAAGGGGCTTGATCGTGAGATTGATCTATTATCCTACGAAGGTCCTTTCGGCGTTGGATATTTAACTGCATTCATCCATTGTAACCAGGTTGAACATCACCCTTATGTTCAAGTTGCGAGAGAGGCAATTCGTCAATATGTTACAGCGGGAAAAAAAATTGATCCAGAAAGAGATTTGGTAGAGATAATGGAGAAAACCTGGTTGAAGGAGAATCTCAGGAAACAAGCGGGAACTTTTGTTTCTTTGCATGTACATGGAAAGCTTAGAGGATGTATTGGTACGATGATGCCAGCCTATCAAAACCTGATCGATGAAATCATTCAAAATGCGATTGCAGCGGCGGTGCAAGATCCAAGATTTCCATCTTTAGAACCGGAAGAACTGAGCAACTTGTCTGTCAAGGTGGATATTTTAGGCGAGATGGAAGTGGTCGAGTCAACCAGTGATTTGGACCCCAGAAACTATGGTGTTATGGTGGAGGCTGACTATAAACGTGGTGTCTTGCTGCCGGATCTGGATGGAGTCGATACTGTGGCTCAACAATTGGAAATTGCAAAACAAAAAGCAGGTATCGGTCAAAACGAAGACATGACAGTATACCGGTTTCAGGTTAAGCGTTTTGTATAATGAGCCTTAACGAAAAATAATGTCATCAGAGGGGTGTCGGAATGACTCTTTACCTGCAGGGTGTTGTACTGGGTTTTATTATGGTACTTCCGGGAATGAGCGGTGGTACCGTTTTCGTGATTTTTGGTATATATGAGCAATTGGTGCGTGATTTGGCCAGGCGTATTTTGAAGCCATATATTCCACTTCTGATTGGTATCCTGACAGGCATATTCGCCAGTGGATTTTTGTTTGCCTGGTTTTTTACAGAACAGCGAGATAAGACGTCGATTTTTTTACTTGGATGTTTGCTTGCTTCCATTAGGGCTGTTCTTAAATGCTGCCCGGGATTAAACAGTAAAAGAATGGTTTTTATGAGCGTTGGCATTATGATTGGATTTTTACTGAGTAACGATCCTATTGGTGCGGCAGGTGCCCTGGAAGAAGTTAATCCGATCTATCTCTTTGTCGCAGGAGCACTGTCTAGTGCAACCATGGTACTGCCGGGATTACCCGGCAGTTCTGTATTAATTGTGATGGGTGTATACGATACGGTGCTTTTCTATTTAAGCGATCTGGTGATCACAAAACTGCTTATCTTTGGAGTGGGTGGGCTCACTGGAATGTTAATGCTGGTTCATTTGCTGGAAAAATTATATGATCGTTACCGTGCAATTATTTCTTATTTTTTTGCAGGATTGATCCTTGGATCATCAAGGGCTCTCTTTCCATATCAGTTTGATCCATTTTTAGTATTGTTGTTTTTTGCCGGTTTTATTCCAGTATGGAAATGGAGCGGAAAGTAGTATCATTCTTCAAAAATATTCATGGAGTCTTCTAAATATGTTTCAATAATGTTTTGCACCTGATCGTCTTTTAAAATAATGGATATTTCAATGCGTCGATTCCGTGCTCTTCCGGCGGCTGTGCTATTGGTCGCAATTGGTCTGAATTCTGAATAGCCAGTAGCAGCAAAATGATCAGCATATTTTCTTTCCAGGTTAGGATTGGAAGTCAGCATATGATTTACCACGGAAGTGGCACGTCTTGTGGAGAGATCCCGATTGTACTCCGGACTTCCAGTGTTGTCAGTATGGCCTTGAATACTAATGGCATCCACATTGTTTCGTGTGGAGCGATCGTTTAAGACCCGTTCGAAAGCACTTGCGAGTTGATCTAAAAGTTCTCTTCCGTCTGATTTTACTGTGGCAGAGTTATAGTCAAAAACAAGCCCTTCATTAATGACAATATTTCCGTTTTCCGCGATACTGACTAACGGATCCCCATCTGCCGTTCTTGTTCCCAGCTCTGATTCGATGGATGCTTTTACTCTTTCCAAAACATCCAGCCTCAAAACCGCAACGCTCTCCAGGCGCGTACGCAGTTGTCCCAGTTCCCGATTACTTTCCGCGATAATCTCACGTTGTTCTTCAATCTGCTCCTCAGACAATTGAAGGGCAATTTCACCCTCCTCCACTTCAGCCTTGACCTCTTCCAGGCGATCTTCAATCAACCTAAGGTTATCTTCTGCCTGGCTGATTTCAACATTGGCCTGTTCCAGTCTCTGTTGAGTATCCAGGACCTGTCGTTCAGCAAACTCCAGATTTTTCCCTGATATGATGTTCTGGACATAGGCCAGGAGCATCAAGAAAAAAAGAACCAATGCAATGGTTGAAATCATATCTGTAAAGGAAGGCCAAAAATTCTCTGCTTCAGATTGTTTTTTGAAGTTTCTTCTCCTGATTTTCATCAAATGACCGCCTTTCAATCAATTCATTCACTAGTGCTCATCAAGCTTCTCATTAGTGGTTTTAATGACCTCAGTCAAGTCAGCAAATCCGACATTCATGCGGTCGATATTGCTTCGCAAGTGATGATTGAATTCTGAAAAGTCCCGGGCGTTTTCCTGAAATTTATCAATGGACTGGTCAAATTGGGTGATGCTTTTAAGTAACTGATCAGAGGCATTGCCAATTTCTGCTGTAGCTGCCTGGAGAGGTCCCTGAAAACCGTCTACAACGAAACTGAAATTGGTCTCCATTTTGGTGGCGAAATCATTCAACGTTGCCTGTAAAGCGTTACTTAGCATTTCATATTCACTTTCCTTTTCCCGTGACAATTCTAATGCCACCACATTGTCCAGATATTCTTCAATATCAACAAAAAGCTTCTCTCTTGATTCTTCAATATTACTGAAAATATGAACAATCGTCAGGATTACCGAGCAAGAGATGGCAAACAACGAAGTAATAAAGGCCACAGACATTCCCCGAACCGATTCAATCAATCCGCCAATAATGGAATCCATACTGGTCAGCATTTCAACGTTTTCACCAGCACTCAAAAGCTCCACCAATTTTCCGATGGAAAGGGTCAGCCCATAGAATGTCCCCAAAAGTCCAAGAATAATCATTAAAGAGACAGCGCTTTTAGTAAAACGCTCAGCAATGGAAAGTGAGCGAAACTCACGGTTGAAGAATTGTTCGATAATAGCCTGTGTGTTTACTTCATGATGATTTCCAGAAGCGGCTTCTTTATAATTTTCAACAATAGATTTTAGAACCGGATGGCCGGAACGATCAGACTTGATCTCCTCTAAACTATTGCCAAGCTGCCGATACTTAATCCGAACCGTAAAGGAAATGATAAAAGAACTAAAAAAGATGATCAGAATAAAAACGATAATGACTATCGCTAATGGATTAAGCTGATTTAAAATACCCATTAAAAACTCCCCCTCTTTAGCATGCTTCTCTCTTTTTTTTGTGATAATATATTAAATAACATTATTTATTATACCATATCAATCATATAAAAAAAGCTGATTCATGAAAGGAGATGAAGGCTACGATGCCTGAATATCATCAGTCGATTTCCAAGCTGGCAGAATGGATTCAAAACTCCCCAAATACTGTGGCCTTTACGGGCGCCGGAATGTCGACGGAGAGTGGCATTCCTGATTTTAGATCAGACAAAGGTCTTTGGACAAAAACCGACCCAATGCAAGTGGCAACGGTTGAAGCAATGAACCATCGATACGATCTTTTCCACGAATTTTATTCGCTTCGCATCCAAAATGTGCAACAGGCGGAGCCGCATACGGGACATACCGTCCTGGCCGAATGGGAAAAGGAAGGAAAACTGAAAGCAGTTGCAACTCAAAATGTGGATCGGTATCACCATAAGGCTGGGAGCAGAAATGTCTATGAATTGCACGGATCATTGGAAAAAATTAGATGCATCGATCATGGCCACCCAGCAAACAGTGAGAATTTTTTAAACAGGACACCCTGCTCGAAATGCGGAAGTTTACTGCGTCCAGGAGTGGTGTTGTTTGGCGAAATGCTTCCGCAGGATACCTGGTCTAATGCACTAAACTGTATTCAGCAGTCAAATCTGTTGTTAATTATAGGAACCAGCTTGCAGGTTCATCCTGTTAATCAGCTTCCATCTATGGCGAAGGGGAAAGTAGTGTTAATAAACCGCGATGAAGTCAGTGCTGCGTATGCCTTTGATCTGGTGCTGAAAGGATCTGCAGGTGAAATTCTGCAGCAGGTTAATCAAGTCATTAAAGGAGAATAGGTCCCATGAAGCAAGTTGGAGTTAAGTGGAATTATCTTGAAAACAATCACCAGTTGCCTGGTGTCTATCACCCGGCTATAGAAAAAATTCTGATCTCAAAAGGAATTGATACCATCGAAGAGATGGATGAATTTCTTTCGAAAAAACCGGTTAAAACGTACGACCCATATTTGTTGCGCCATATGGAAAAAGCGGTGCAGCGAATCCATCAGGCGTTGAAAAAGAATGAAAAAATTGTCTTTTATGGAGATTACGACGTTGACGGGATTACTTCCGTTGCACTTTTAATCGATTTTTTCTTTCAGTTCACAAAGAATATTGATTATTACATCCCGATGAGGCAGGGAGAAGGGTACGGATTAAACAGAGAAGCTATTGATCAAGTGAAAAATGAATACGGTGCTGACTTAATGATCACCGTGGACTGTGGAATTAGTGCATCGGAGGAAATCGAATACGCGAAAAGCCTGGACATGGATGTGATTGTGACAGATCATCATACACCAGGAGAAAAACTGCCTGAATGCCTGATTATTAATCCGAAGCATAGGGACTGCAGATACCCATATAAAGATCTTTGCGGTTGTGCGATTGCCTTCAAACTTGCTCAGGCATTACAAATATCTTTGGATTTGCCAAAGGCAAATTTGAATCGCCTGCTGGATTTGGTGGCGATGGCAACTGTTTGTGACGTGGTTCCCCTGGTGGATGAAAACAGGACCCTGGTTAAGTATGGACTGCGCATGATTAATAAAAAGCAAAGAACCGGTCTGAGAGTATTATTGGAGAAAATTACCATGGCAGAAAAAGAAATCACGACAGGGCATATAGGATTTATGATTGGCCCTCACTTTAACGCATCAGGACGCATGGATGATGCATCACTTGGAGTACGATTGCTGATGACGCAAAATGAAGAAACGGCGCATCAAATTGCATCGAAGCTCGTGGAACTGAATAAAGAAAGAAAAATGATTCAGGATCAAGGATTAGAAACCTGTCAAAATTTGGTGGAAATGAAATACAGCAAAGATCTATTTCTGATTGTTGAAGCTTTAGATCTTCACGAAGGTGTTATTGGAATCATAGCTGGAAGACTGCGAGATCTTTACTATCGACCTGTGATTGTAATGACACCTTCTGAAGAACCAGGATTTTACACAGGTAGTGGAAGAAGCGTCAATGGCTTTCATCTTTTTGACGAGTTGTCTGGCATGGCACATTTAATGCATAAATTCGGTGGACATGCGAATGCCTGTGGCTTGACCATACACCGAGATAACATTCATTTACTAAGGAAAGGGCTGAATCAACGGATTCAAAAACAATTGCTGGAAGAGCCGGAAATGTTAATGAAAAAAATAAACATTTATGCTGAAATTCAACCGGAAAAATTGACAGAAGCGTTTATTGATCAGCTGACAAGACTTGAGCCCTTCGGAATGGGAAATGAAAAGCCCTTGTTTACGATGAAGAACTTGTCAACCTGCGACGACAGCCAAGTTTTTTCCATGGGCAATGAAAAACAGCATATTAAAATATGTAAATTTCTTCAGGAAGAGGAAAAAGTGAATGATCGTATTGAGATTCTCGGTTTTGGGTATACAGATGAAGCGAAGAAAGTCATAAATCAATCTGATTGTTTCGATTTGATATTTTACCCGCAAATCAATGAGTGGAGAGGAAAGAAAACATTACAATTATTAATCACTGACATGAAATCAGCCGAAAATGGATTATCTCAAAAATGTATTTAACAATGAGGAGTGAATGCAATGAATATTCTGATCCGAAATGCAACGATCCTGACAATGGATAGCGAAGAACTGGTGAAAGGCAATATTGGAATTGAGAAAGATCGAATTGCGTTTATTGGAAACAAACCCGAAACCTTTGAAGCGGATTATGAAATAGAAGCGGAAGAGCATTTGGCGATGCCGGGATTGGTTAATGCCCACACCCACAGTGCTATGTCACTGCTGCGAAACTATGCAGACGATATTCCTTTCTGGGAATGGCTGACGGAAAAAGTTTGGCCCATCGAGGAGAAAATGAATGATAAGGATGTTTATTGGGGTACCATGATCAGTATTGCTGAAATGTTTCGTTCCGGAACGACAGCCTATGCCGACATGTACTTTCACTCTGAAGAAACAGCGAAAGCTTCCTGTGAAGCTGGTATTCGTTGCTCTGTGGCAAAGGGATTAATAGGATCTTCTGAGGAAGATGAGAAGCTCTTTGCCGACACACGTGGGATCCATAGGGATTGGAATGGTGCTGGCGATGGGATCATCACCGTAATGGCTGGTCCGCATGCGCCGTACACCTGCGATCCCGGATTTTTACATAAAGTAATGGATTTATGTGCTGAACTAAGGATGCCACTTCATATCCATCTATCTGAAAGCGAAAAAGAAGTAGAAGAAAGTATTAAAAAGTTTGGGAAATCCCCCATTGCCCATGTTCATGCCTTAGGATTGTTTCAACACCATACCTTAGCGGCGCACTGTGTTCATTTGGTGCCGGGAGATATATCATTGCTTAAAGAAGGGGGCGTGCATGTAGCTCATAATCCTCTTAGTAATCTTAAATTGGGCAATGGAACGGCTCCTGTTACGGAAATGCATCAAGCAGGCATTAATCTTTCCATAGGAACTGATAGCTCCTGTAGCAACAACAACCTAAATCTTTTTGAAGAAATGAAAATGGCATCTTTGCTGGCAAAGGGTAGAACGGCGGACTCTACCGTGTTGTCAGCTTTTGAAACATTAAAAATGGCTACGATAAACGGTTATAAAGCTCTGAACCTTGATGAGAGTCTGGGAAAGCTGAAAGCAGGAAGCAAAGCGGACTTGATTTTGATCGATATGAACCAGCCACACTGGTACCCGCATCAGAACCTAAAATCCTCCTTGGTATATTCATCTCAAGGATCCGATGTATCGACGGTCATCGTGAACGGAAAAATTGTAATGGAAAAGAGAGAACTCAAAACCATCGATCTGCAGAGAGTTAAGTATGAATCTGATAAAATAGTTGACCGAATCTACTGAACGGCATTCCAGTCGGTAACCGTTAATCAGTCAGTCAGAGAGCTATCAGGAATTGACCAGGTACTGGAAATTTAGTCGTACAGTTTAAAATGGACTAACTGAATTTTGAAAGGAGAACAAAATTGATGGAATTGCAGAAAGAAATGAATTATCATGGATTTGTGCTACAGGAAAAGAAGGAAATGGAAGATTTAAACGGTACCGGATACTTGTTTCATCATGAAAAAAGTGGTGCCAAGTTGTTTTATCTTTCCACGGGGGATGATAACAAAGTCTTCTCCGTTTCTTTTAGAACACCACCCTTCGATAGCAGTGGTTTGCCACATATTTTAGAACACTCTGTTTTGTGTGGTTCGAAAAAATACCCACTAAAGGATCCCTTTGTGGAATTGGCTAAGGGATCAATGAATACCTTTTTAAATGCAATGACCTTTTCAGATAAAACCATGTATCCGGTTGCCAGCCGGAATCAGAAAGACTTTATGAATTTAATGGATGTTTATTTAAACAGCGTCTTTTATCCCAATGTTTATCAACAGCCGGAAATCTTGCAACAGGAAGGCTGGCACTATGAATGGGACGAGGAAAAAGGACAATTATCCATCAAAGGAGTCGTTTACAATGAAATGAAAGGCGCTTTTTCATCTCCGGAGCAGATGCTGTTTCGCAAAACACAGGAATCACTATTTCCTGATACACCCTACAGCAATGAGTCAGGCGGTGATCCAAAGCATATTCCTGAGCTGACTCAAGAGAAGTTTATTGATTATCATCAAGAATTTTATCATCCTTCCAATGCTTATTTTTATCTGTACGGTGACGGTGATTTACTAAAACACCTTCAATTCATCGATCAAGAATACCTGAGTCACTTTACGGTTTTAGAACCGGATTCCTCCATACCATGGCAGGAATCTTTTAAAGAGCCGGTAGAAAAAACCATCCTTTATCCTATTTCACCCGAGGAAAAAGTGGAAGATAAAACATATTTAAGTTTAAATTTTGTTGCAGGTGATTCTAGAGATCCGGAGCTACAACTTGCAATGGATATGCTGAATCATCTATTACTGGGTACATCGGCTGCACCATTAAAAAAGAGATTGATTCAATCGGACATAGGGAAAGATGTTTTTGGTTACTACGACAATTCAATACAACAGCCTATTTTTGGAATTGTTGTTAAAAACAGCAATGAAGAAGCAGCTGAAACTTTCAGGAACATTGTATTTGAAACATTACAGGAGGTTGTAAAAGAAGGGCTGGATAAAAAGCTTATAGAGTCGGTTATAAATGCTCATGAATTTAAACTTCGGGAAGCTGACTTTGGCAGATACCCCAAGGGGTTGATCTATGGCATGAAACTGATGGAAAGCTGGCTTTACGATGCGGATCCATATCTACATCTTGAATATACACGAATACTGACGGAAATCAAAAAATCCCTCAAAGAACCATATTTTGAAAAATTAATTCAAAAGTATTTATTGGATAATTTGCACCATAGCATGGTTAAAGTAACACCTAAACCAGGGTTAAATGAAGCAAAAGAGCAGGCTTTTCTGCAGGAAATGAAAAATAAAGCTGAGAAAATGACGGAAGAGGAAAAACATGATTTGATAAGAAACAATCAGAAACTTGAATCCTGGCAAAATGAAAAACCAACGAAAGAGGAAGTCGAATCGATTCCACTGCTTTCCATTGAAGATTTGGATTCGGAGCCGGAAGAAATTCCATTAGACGTAACCAGCTTTGGTCAAGTGCCTGTCCTACGACATCCCATGTTTACAAATGGTATAGTATATACACATCTTTATTTTGACCTTAAACATTTGGATGATAATCAAATGTCGAAGGCAGGGCTGCTTATTAGCCTGATGGGAAAACTCAGCACAGAAGCACATCATTACGAGGATTTATCCAATGAAATTAATCTTCATACCGGCGGGATTGGTTTTAGTCTGGAAGGGTTCCCGCAAAATGCTGATTCCATGGAATATGATCCTAAGTTGCAAATTGAAGCAAGAGCATTAGCAGGTAAAAACATGGAGATGTGGAAACTTATCGAAGAAATCAGCCAGCGAACAAAATGGACAGAAAAAAAGCGAATTCGAGAAGTTATTCGAGAAATAAAATCTCGTCTGGAGATGAAGATGCTGCAGGAAGGTCATATGGTATCGGTGAAAAGGGCACTTTCCTATTTGTCGCCGGTATCGCAATTTCTTGAATCAACATCCGGCATTCAGTTTTATCACTATATAGCAGAACTGGACGAAACCTTTGAGGATTCCTTTGATGGAATGGTTAATGATTTAAAAGAAATTCATGGTAAAATATTTCATATCAACAACCTAACGGTCAGTTTTACGGCAGATGAAGATGAATTGGAAGAAATGCAAAAACCTTTACTAAATTTTTTCAACAGTTTAAATCAGGATGAGATGGAAGCGTTTTTGAAAAATTTTCGATCCACGAACCCATGGAAAAATGAAGGATTGTATTTATCCAGTGACGTTCAATACGTTGCCAAAGCTGGAAATTTACTGCAAGCTGGTTATGAATACACCGGCAGTCTGCAGGTCTTGAAAACCATCATCAGCCTGGACTACCTCTGGAAACAAATCAGAGTGGCAGGTGGCGCTTATGGTGCCATGTCTGGATTTCAACGAAATGGCAATATGTTTTTTGTGTCTTATCGGGATCCAAACCTTGAAGAAACCCTACAGGTATATGATGCCTTAGCAGATTATGTAGAGAATTTCTCTGTTAATCAGCGAGAAATGACAAAATATATTATTGGCACGATGAGTCGCATGGACGCACCGTTGACGCCGGCAATGAAGGCAGAAAAATCCGACGGGCATTATTTTTCGCACGTATCCCATGCAGACTTAATAAGAGAAAGGCAGGAAATATTAAAAACGACACCGGAAATCATTGCCTCCTTGGCAGAAATGATCCGGGAAAGCATGAAAGAAGAGTATATATGTGTACTGGGTAATGAAAATCGAATAAAAAAAGCACAGGGTATCTTTCAACGTTTAATCCCCGTGCTTCGGTAGAGGTAAATTAAGATGTAGATAATTCTTTATTGATGTGAGCGGCAAAATCGGCTGCTCTTTTTTTTATGTTCGGACTTTCCATAATGCTGCCCGGCTCATAGGCTGTGGCAGTTAAACAAAAATGGGGTGGGAGTTGAAAGCCTTTGTTTACATTCAACGATCCGATTAACTGGCGCGCTACTGAGTCGCTCCCGGAATTACCGGAAACGATGACTGAAAAGATGGTTTTGTCATAAAAAGACATGGTTCGATATAAAGCAGTCATCCGGTTAATCACCGCCGTTAGATTTGCTGAAAGCGCATCGTTGTAATTGGGACAAACCCACACCAGGGCCTGTGCTTTTTCCATGGCTGGAAAAATTTCTTTGATCATATCGCCACCGTAAAAACAACTTTTTTGTCGGCCGTAATAGAGGCAAGTTTGATAACGACAGCCGATACAATCAATTAATGTTCCATTTTCCACATGAAACTCGTCAATTTGTAAAGAGGGCAGTGAATCCCTTACCATATGCCAGAGCTGAAGTGTATTAGAAATTTTCTTTGAGCTGGCATGTAGAACAGTAACCCTGGGCTCCGCAGAACGAACGCCAGAAAAATGAAGAAGTCGCTGGACTCCCTGTTTGCCCATTTTTAAAATCAGTTGTTCGCGGGGTATTCCGGATGTTTTTTCCCATCGGTTCAAATTGTTAAGTCCTTTTGTCATTTCCAGCAGAGGATGCCCAATAAAGCGGCAACCTTTTTGATTTAGTATAAAGATCAAGCCGGAGGCAAATGATTTTGTAAACCATTGATTATTGCTTTTTACCACAAACATGGCCGTACAACCGCTGAATGAATGAGGGTTCATTTGATCCATTCTTTTCAGGAGGTGCATTAGGGGCAAATTCTGTCCCCATTCGTCAAGTTGTACCATCAATAAAAGACGTGTTATTTTAGATAGTTCATCTTTTTTGATATCCTGCTCATCGATAATACGATCATGATTGATATCTTTTAAAATTTGATTTGCATATTGTTCCAATTCTTTTGAAGCATCTGGCATGATGACGGTAATCATTTTGTTTGATCCAACTTTCTCCAAGTATTTTGTAGTGTTTCAGCCACGGGCTTCGGAAGTTTATAGGTTTCCCAGGCTGGGCCAAAAGGCTGAAGCCAATTTCGGCTACCGAAGTAAACGCCTCCCATGAAAGTGGTACTATACTGTTCTTCTCCAGTGATGGCTGCCAGGATCGAAAAACATCCTGATGATAACGCTGGGGCAACAAAGGGCTTATAACCAGTTTTTCGAACCGATAAATTAGCTGTCAGTGTTTTCTGTGTTAAATCACTGGAGATCTTTTCGTTGTAATTAATCAGCGAATTTAATATAAAAAGTCCGGCGCCGTGGGGCCCGAAGGCACGACCTTCCTTAAGGTAATGACGGCTGTTTTCGTGTTTTATTGCATAGTAATTGGCTCTGGCATTCATAACCCCTAAACCAAATCCTTTTACCTGCTCGGGAAACAGTCCTTCCAAATCAATTTCACCTGCTTCATTATAGTTGCTGCTCTCATAGGCAATTTTACAAAGCTGGTCTACCGGGTCGGAAATCACAGCAAACAGACCCTTGAATTTAGCTGACCTGGCCTTTTGTGCATATATTTTAACAATATTGGCATTGGCCTCCAGCTGCGCCATCCGCACGTCGCTAACATCTGTTCCCAACTCGGGTATTTGCTTCGCGATACAAAATAGGAAGATATCACAGTCAAAAAGTTGATTTTCAGAAATCATATGAACCGGGGGATGCTGATCATAGTTCATGCTGGCTATTTGATTAGCTTCCTGTTCCCATCGGTTCATTTTGTCTCTGGATAAATCAAAAATGCCGATTGAATTGATTTTGCCGATGGGCTGCATACGGAGACCTGTGAGAAGGGTGCCCCCGACATCACCAAGACCAGCGATATTGATTCGGCTGCCTTTAATCAATGGATCATCCAATCGTTCTTTCCAGCGGGGATGATTTGTGTTTAGCGTATAGGCATGTTTTGAGTTAATTCTGTCGAGGATCCAGGGTATTTCTGCTTCCAGATTCTTTAGTTGTTCCTCTTGTGAAGGGAGTAAATCTATTTCTTTATTCAATAAAGCTAGGGATTCTTCTTCTAAAAAAAGATGCCATGGTTCCATAATACAGGCGCAAACGTGACTGCGAAGTGGGTTTCTCTTCACGAGCCAATAAATTCGTTGCTGGGCCGTGGATGCTTGTTGTTGGCTGATGGCATGAAGCTCCGGATGTTCCTGATTTGAAACTAAAATAGATCCCTTTAATTGGTAAAAATAATACAAAACATTACCTCCCTTTAGGATGTTATAACCATCAGTTCAAGTCGTTGCAACAATTCCAAGTCTTTTTTCAGATGTTCCGAAGGAGCAACACTAAAATCATATTCCATATGAGGTCCATTGTCAGGATATCGTGGATATATAAACACCTCTCCCAATAAAGATAATGTCAATTTTCGTTCGTAAAGTTTCTGGTACTCCTTTTCCAGCACATGAAGAATGGCAATGGAATTTTCGATGCACACCTCTGACATATTATAAAGTTGTCGGTTGGTAACGCCTTTGATAAAGCTCGGCGATGTATAGGGCAGTATTTGGTTGATGGAAGGCATTAAATTACTGTTGGGATAAGATCCGCGCCACAAATAGTCACCGCCGATAAAGGGATACATTAATGCTTCGTTAAACCACAGACGAAGTTTAGGAATGAAATAGGCACTGTCTACCGCCCGATTTTGAATTTCCATTAATTCTTTTCCACTGCCAGAGAGTAAGCCTACAACAATTTTTTTCACGTTCAATTTTTCTTCATTCAATAATGGGTCCAAACCACGAATTCGGTATCCTTTATTCAACAAATCGTCTACCAAAATGACCGGGCGGTTAAAGGAATTGATCATACGGATCTGATGTTTTAAATCCAGGTAGTAAGGGAAAGATCGAATATTAAAGCTCTTCATGTCAGGATCGAACATACGCTCAGTATGCAGAGATTTGGTAACGGTATTAGGCACAATAATACGATTCAGCACGTTTCCAAAAGGAACACACATAGCCTCTCCCAGTTTTTTAGTATCTAAGGGCACTGGGGGAACCTCGTTTTCATGGCATATTTTTTTGATCAGGGTCTCGTCAATGATGCTGCGATCAAAAGATAGCAATAAATGACTAGGATATAGTTCAGTCAATACTTTTTGCAAGCGCGTTCGGGTATGGTTAATGACTTTCTGAACATTGTGATTGCTTTTGAAAGGCTCTTTGATGATCGTCATAATATCCAGATTAAGCGTACAGGGATTAGACATATCAACAGTAAAAACCGGACTTCCTTCACTACCGTAATCCAGGTCGGTAAAACCATGTAACTTTAAAATATCAAAAACGGCTTCTGGAGTTTTTTCGTCAATTTTGTTTTGGAAAATGGCATAGCCATAGTCGTGTTTCAAAGCATAGGCGATGGTTTCTGTCAGTATAATCTGATGTAAATTGTCAAACTGATGATGGTCGATGGCGAACACTCCATCGATCGCTATGATGCGACCGGTATATTGCTCTCTGACATAGCGAGAAATGTTTCGGTTTTGAAATTCCTGATAAATCTGTTCAGAAGGAATCCAGTGAATGGCGGCATAGGCAAGCACTTTGCCATTTTGCTTAACATCACGAATGAGGATCAGGCGACCGTTGGGTTTTTTAAGCACGGATTCAATTTGTTTAAAAGAATAGTTGTAATGATCATGGAAAGTGGACACAATATTATTGATTAACTCGTAGGTAAAATGATCTCTGATATCAATATCCAGCGAAATTGTCTGGATCAGGGATTTGTACTGAGGCTCATTCCGGTAAAGATTTTGTTTATAGATATAATGCTGGCAAAGAGGGTCAATCATTCGTGATATGTCACGATTTTCATCGATATAGTTTCGGATTTGCGATGAACTGATATCTTCATACTGAGGTGCCAGGTTTAATCGGATCACTGGTTTGTTGATTCTTTCCATTAATTGAGTCAACCGGGCGTGGTCATCCGGCGAATAATCCGCATTGCGTCTTTCGAAGATAATGTGGCCAAAATCCAGAATTAATTCATTTTCCTTACTGCGATATGCCGATGCATTGATTAGTACATCGCTGCCTGCCACGAGGTAGACCTCTGAATTCTGAAAAAGATGTTTAAGTTTCCTTAAATCCTTCGGATTAGCAAGGTTAACAGGTAATTCTTCAGGGAATATAAATACATGAAGTTCGTCAGCAATCGACATGTTTGCAATGTTTTTTCTAATTAAATTTGGCTGTGTTCTTTTTGACCAGGAAAATTCATCAATGGCTAAGTAAACCTCAAATCCTTTATTACGAATATCTGTTGTGATTTCTTTATGTCCCAGGGTGAATGGATCGAAAGATCCTGGAAAGAAAGCCACCTTTTCAGGAACTGGAACTTCGATGGGTTTATGAAAAAACGCATAATCAGAAACAAAACGATAAATATGGTTCAGGCTTGAAGAATTTGTCAGGAACAGAAGCTCATGATCTTCCGTTTCCTTGGATAACGTAAGCATTTTTTTGGCAATCATTTTAAACAAGTGAGCTTTTTCTTCCAGTGTCAGCAGGGAAGAGCCGAAAATGTCCTTTCCTAATACACTGAAAGAGATCTGTTGGATTTGAAATTGATTATGCACCAAACCGTTTAGCAGGACGCCCATCATTTTTCGCAAACGCGAGTCGTATTCATCTTCTAATTCATTAAAAAACTCCTGATATTTCGGATAATTTTGGATAAAGACTCCGATGGTTTTTAAAAGAAGTGAATTAATTTCGGAATTTCCCTGTTTGATTTTCTCGGTTAAATCTAAAATTATTTCATCAATCTCAACACGTTGAAGGTAGATGATGATTTGTCCCAGATAATCCGGGATATATTTTGTATGCTGTGCTCCATCAATTTCAAGTGCGCGCAGCAATTCAATGGCGACATCATTTCGTTGTTCCATGGGCAGTTGGGGAAAAAGCTTCACAAGCGACTCGCCGGCTTGGATTCTTACACTTTCTACGCTGCTGACTTTTAATAAATTGCAAAAGTGCATGGCGGTGTAGAGCTTATTCAACGTCGGGTTTTGACTTAGATAGTCCAGTAACAACTCTACATGGATTCTTTTTGTTACCCAGTTTGTTGCGGTTTTTAAATTCGTCAGATGAATATCCGGTACTTTATGAATATCCAGCTCGTAAAATTCATTATATGGTCGGATCATTTTTTCATCTGAAAATAGCTTCTTTGCGATACGCAGCATCATATAGTTTTCTGCCGGAATTCGAGATTTAGATGGTTTTTCAGTAAAAAGCGTTTTAACAAATGCGATTTCATCGCTGTCATAACTAAAGTAATCCACCAAATAATTGAGGGATTCAAGGACTGATATTCGAAGATCCAAGTCTTCTTGAATGCTTTTTTGTCCAAGGGCAGAGCGAACATACTGAAAAAAAACAGTCAAAGTTGGATCTCCTGGATAGACGGGAATTTTGGGGATAGCCATAAGGTAATTAATATCCACCTCTTGAGCATAATCTTGAGATTCCTGAAAGAACTCTACGATAATATCTTTATATGGACTTATATCTTTTTGATCACAGGTTGTGAATAGACGTGACAGCATATTTGTCAGGTTGTATCGAATCCAATGAGAATGAACATCGGTAATTTTGTGATCCGGGTTAATAAATTGTTTCATATATTCGCGCAACAAGTCGAAACTGGTTATATCAGGCGGCGGAAGCTCTGCATCTTCCGGCAGTTCCTTGCGATAATTCTCATCAAACTGGCCAATGATTTTACCAATCAGTTCAGCACATTGACGTCGAATATCTTCTTCTGGATGAGTTAGTTTTTCGTAAAAAAACCGCAAGGTTACAATTTTTTGTTTTTGAGTAAAATATGCGTTGTACTCCTCAAACAAATCCAAATACTTTCTAAGTGTCTTGTCATTTTTTTCATTACGAGCCAATTCAATGATTTCGCTTAAAGAATCTTCATCCCTAAAACGGTAAAGCAAATGTGTGTTATGCTGGATGGCAAAATATTTCAGGTTTTGCGTTACTTCAGTGCCATGCATTAAGGAATAGTATTTTTTGCCGGATTTTCTAGCAGATTCTATCGACAAATCTGGATCCGTCTGGACTCCGAGATCGATCATGTAGTCTTCGAAGTCTTTTAATTTGGCATAAACCCGCTGGTAGCGCCTTTCTTTTGCTTCATCAACATTGTCCAGTTTGCTTAAAATGACCTGAAAAGAATCGTCCAGGTTGAAAAAAGACATGGTGAATGGATTTTCCTCAGTGGCTTTATTTTTAACCCTAAAGTCTGAATAAATAAGAATAAGTGATTCCAATGGTAGATTTTCAAGTTCAAGGTCCCATACAGAATGGTTTAAGGCAACGTGACCAATATTAAATATTTCCCGATTTTTAAACCACTGCTCAGTATAATAATAATGAAGATAGGCTACGCGCTTTGATTCAAGGCTTCGACATCCGAACTTCCCTAAATCATGACCTGCAGCTGCTCCGGATACTCTGCCAACATCAACCGGAATTCCAAATTCATAAAGCTGTTTTGCAATTAGCACTGCCATGTAATGCACGCCACAAATGTGATCTAATGTATTGTGATGAGTAACCTCGAAATTCAGACGCATCATTTCATGAATATATTCATTTTCAAAAGCACTTAAAAAATTCCTGTATTCTTTGGATTGGGCCGTGTTTGCACCCAGCTCATCGATTCCAAGGCGCATAGGATACTTACCCTGAAAAGAAATCTGATCGTTTTCCTTCTTCATATGTGTCGCTACTCGTAACCCTTCAAGGTAAAAAAAACATCCCTTTTCATATTTTTCATCAAGCTCGATCTCAACGGCATGCGGGAAGGACATGGAAAGTGTAAATTGATAAAGATACGTTAATGGATCCTTGGGAGCTTCATCATTCCAAAGTTTCAGCAGCATTGGCTTTAAGAGATTGTAAACGGATTTACAGCTGAAATCCGTATTAGAAATCATTTTCTTAAGGTTTTTTGTTAACGAAACATCCTTTAGATAAGCTTCCATGCCTTCCTTTGTCATATCAATAAGATTTAAAAAAGTATTATTCAAAAAATGTGAATACAACATATCATAAAAGTCCTCATGAGTTTTCATGGTTAGCTCTCCCCCTCTACCTGTTATTATAAAGCATATTACCCAAGGAATGAAGAAAGGATTCAGAAGAATAAGGATAAATTCATTATTGCAGTGAAAATCAGATTTAATAGTAAGTCTTGGAACTGGATGAAGACTTTTTAAAAAGGCGTGAATATGCTACAATGATGACGGTTAATAAATGGATAAATAAAGAAAAAAGGAAGAAATGAATGAATTCAAAAGCAATTACCCTACTGGAGTTCAATAAAATAAAGGAAATCCTCAGCGAGCTATGTGTTTCCGAACTGGGAGTTCAATTGGTCAAAGAACTGCATCCGGAGAAGGAAATAGAAGCGATTCGTGAAATGCAGCAGGAAACCAGCGAAGCAGAAACGATACGAAGACAAAAAGGGGCGATGCCTCTTTACGGATTGAGTGATGCACTCAATTTGTGCCGCAAGGCAGAGTTAGGATCCATTTTAGATTTAAGCCAGCTGATTATTATCAGACAACAACTGGCAGCAGCGAGAAAATGCAAGGCATTTTTCAATGCATTTGAGGATAAAAATCAAACGCCAATGTTCAAGTGGAAAGCTCAAATGCTGGAATCCAACAGGCATTTGGAAGAAAGGTTGGATATCTGTATTCTGAGTGATACAGAGCTATCGGATAACGCCAGCTCTGAATTAAAGCAAATCCGTCGAAAAATGCAACAAAAAAATGATGGTATTCGATCACGATTAAACGGATTTATTCAGTCCAGTAAGAATCAAAAGTATTTACAAGATGCCATTATAACCATACGCCAGGGACGCTTTGTCGTGCCGGTAAAACTGGAATATAAATCTATGATACCGGGAATGATTCATGATCAGTCTTCCTCCGGAGCCACTCTTTTTATAGAGCCGATGGCTATTGTTGAAATGAATAATGAGCTTAAAGAATTGAAAATGAAAGAAGAAATTGAAATAGAACGTATCCTGATGGAGCTAACCGGAGAAGTGGCTTTTGTTGCGGAAACGCTTCGGTCCAATCAGGAAATAATGCAACAAATGGATTTTATGATGGCCAAAGGTGAAATGTCTGTCAGAATGAAGGCAGTTACGCCGAAATTGGTAAACGACAGGCAGATTGAGATTAAAAATGCCAGGCATCCACTGATTGACCCCGAAGAAGTAGTTCCTGTTTCGGTAAAACTTGGTGATCCACATCAGGCACTAATTATAACGGGTCCAAACACAGGAGGCAAAACCGTTACATTAAAAACAGTCGGATTATTAACGTTGATGACACAAAGCGGTCTTCATATACCTGCAGATTACGGAAGTCGGATGGGTATTTTTGATCAGGTATTTGCTGATATTGGTGATGAACAAAGTATTGAACAGAGCCTTAGTACTTTTTCATCCCACATGACGAATATTGTTGAGATTTTAAAAAAAGTAACAGGTAACTCTCTGGTGCTGCTGGATGAATTAGGTGCCGGAACAGATCCGACCGAGGGTGCTGCTTTGGCCATGGCTATCCTCACATATTTAAGAAATAAACAATCTATGGTATTGGCAACGACGCATTACAGTGAACTTAAACAATATGCGTTGATGAATGAAGACACGGAAAATGCGTCGGTTGAATTTGATGTAGAGACATTGAGTCCCACCTACAGGCTATTGACAGGCATACCCGGTAAGTCTAACGCATTTGAAATATCAGCTAAACTGGGTTTGGAGCCGGAGATTATTGAGAATGCGAAAACATTTCTCACTCAGGATAATATTGCCTTTGAAGATGTCTTGCGTTCCATTGAAGAGAATAAAACACTGGCTGAAACGGAATCAGAAAAAGCAATCGTACTGCGGAGAGAATTAGAACAGAGAGAACGTGAACTGGACGAAAAAGAAAAAAAAATTCAGGACCAAAAAGACAAACTGATTGTGAGCGCCCGTAAAGAAGCATATCTAATCATGAAAGAGGCTAAGCAGGAAGCGGATTTACTGGTGGAGGAATTACGCAGAATCAGGGATCATTCCCATCGGTCAGATCAAAATAAAGAAGCAGAAAGAATCAGACAGCATATCCGTGGAAATTTATCAGAATTGGAAGACGACGACTCACAGAATTTATTTTCGGAGGGACCAACTTCTGCAGAAGCTGCGGAAAACTTACAAGAAGGAGATGAAGTGAAAATCCCCTCGTTAAACCAAAAGGGGACGATCATATCTCTGGAAGAAGAAAAACAATCTGCCTTGGTACAAATTGGTGTGATGAAAATGTCAATGCCACTGAATAGCTTGGTAAAATTGAAACGAGAGCAGAATAAAGCTGAAAAAGGCCTTCAAAAGATTATACAGCATAAAACGGAGCATACATCAAGAGAGTGCGATGTAAGAGGTAAGGATTTAGAAGAAGCGCTCTATATTGTTGACAAATACTTAGATGACTCTTATTTAAGTGGGCATCCCGAAATAACCATTATTCATGGTATTGGTACAGGAGTACTGAAACAGGGTATAAAAAAGATGTTGAAAAAACATCGGTTGGCAAATAGTTTTAGAGATGGCGCCTATGGTGAAGGCGGTGCAGGAGTTACTATTGTTAATCTCAAGATGAATTAATATGGACAGGAGTGAACTGAGAATGATTGCTATAAGTGCCTGTCTGATAGGGGTTCCTTGCCGGTATAATGGGAAGGCTGCTACATCGAAAGATCTGATGAAAGCTTTAAAGGAAGAAGAATTATTGGCATTTTGCCCTGAGATATTAGGCGGCTTACCGACACCCAGGCAACCAGCAGAAATTATTAATGGAACAGGAATTCAGGTTCTAAAAGGAGAACGTAAGATTTTTGATCGCCTTGGAAATGATATTACAGCAGCTTACATTAAAGGAGCTTATTGTTCGCTTGATCTTTTAAAGAAACATGGCGTAAAAGAAGCCTACCTGAAAGACAATAGTCCATCCTGCGGCGTGACAAAAATATATGATGGGAGTTTCACTCAAAATAAAATAAATGGATTTGGCGTCACGGCAGCTTTATTAAATGATTCAGGAATAACGGTATATCACGAGCTGAGATTCTGATTGATTAAAAAAGTTTATAAAGACTTGTGGTAACAAGTCAAGGGGGTAATGAGAAAAAAGATTAAAACAGTCAATAAAAACAAGGGAAAAAGCGTACACAAACCAAACCCGAACCAAAATAAGAATATTTGTTCGAGTTCGAATGGATAAACGGATCGATCAAAGATCGATAATTACACGCTCCTTTCCAGCCCATAAAGTTGGCGGTTGCGTAGCAGCACATCCACCATCCGCACCAGTTTTCTTGCCGTCAGTACAAGGGCACGTTTGTGTTGATGTTTAGGCACTTCGCGGTACTTTTTCAAGTAAAACTC
>SLLE01000174.1 GCA_007134225.1 Tindallia sp. | reverse complement strand
CGTCACATTATTACCCTAAAGACATCAGAGGGAATAGTACGTCTTTTTTCAAGAGATGTGGTCTTTACTGAATCTGGTAGAAACAATTACCAGATCCTTCATACCATTAAAGGGGAAAAAAATGAAGTGCGGATGACTTTGGGATTCAAACAAAACGTCCCCATGACTTTGACTTACGTCCCGATGACTTATGAAGAAAGGATGCTATATGATGCAACAAAAAATGAAGAAACAAACTTTCGTAAAACGGTGGCTGTTCTTGTTAGCAATGGTTTTGACAGCGACGTTTTTGTTTCCAATAATGGCCATGGCGCTTGAAGCAGAACAGGCTGAAAGGGTTAAGCCTTCAGCCCCTATGAAAGGCATCTGGGTGGCTTCGGTGCTGAATATCGATTACCCATCAGCTCCTACTACGGATCCGGAAGTGCTGAAGGCAGAAGCCTTGCATATTTTGAATACGGCGGTGGAGGCTGACCTCAACGCAGTTTTTCTGCAGGTGAGACCTACCTCGGATGCTTTCTATCCTTCCCAGTATTTTCCTTGGTCCCGCTATTTGACTGGTGTCCAGGGAGTGGCACCCAGAGATGGATTTGATCCGCTGGAGTTTTGGGTGACAGAAGCCCATCGGAGGGGGCTGGAATTGCATGCATGGCTGAACCCCTATCGGATTACCCGAAAAAGCGCGGAAGAGCCGCCTCATGACGTGGCTTCTCTGGATCCTTCTCATCCGGCGATTCAAAATCCAGAGTGGGTGGTGTACCACTCGGACGGAAACCTCTATTATGATCCGGGACTGCCTGAGGTTCGTCAGCTGTTGATTGAAAGCTCCATGGAGCTTATTCAGAACTACGCTGTTGATGGAATTCATTTTGATGATTATTTTTATCCAGGCATTAACTTTAATGATCATCATACCTTTGACCGTTATGGTCAGGGGTTTGCTTCCATCGAAGATTGGAGACGGGAAAATGTGAACACCCTGATCCGGGATTTATACCATGCCATCAAAGTGCACCCCCGGGAAGTCTCTTTCGGCATCAGTCCATTTGGAATATGGGCCAATGATAGTGTTCATCCCATGGGGAGCGCTACCAGAGGCAATCAGACCTATTATTCTCACTACGCTGATCCACTGGCTTGGATTCGTGAAGGAACCATTGATTACATTGCACCGCAGCTTTACTGGTATATTGGCTTTGAAATTGCTGACTATAGCATTCTATTAGACTGGTGGAGCCGTGTGGTAGCTGGTTCTGACGTGGATCTGTATATAGGGCAGGCAGCTTACAGAACAGGGAATGCCGATTCGGGAAGCCCATGGCATGGTGTTTCTGAAATAGAGCGGCAGCTGGAGATGAATCACCGATATTCAGAAGTTAAAGGCAGTATTTTCTTCAACTACAGCGCACTGAATCGGAGTCCGGAACTGCAGAGGGTTTTGCAGCGATGGAATGGATGGGATTTTGAAAAAATCGATCCTGTAGTTATTGAAAACGAAGACTGGTCTCACCAGTCCAGAGGAGGCCAGCGATCACTCCAGGTGTCTATTTATGTCAACGATGTTCCCTTGATCATTCCGGCACATCAACCAAATGCTTTTATTAATAGGGATGGACGCACCATGCTTCCTGTCCGCTACGTATCAGAAGCCCTTGGCGCTGCCGTAGACTGGAATTCAAATACGGAAACAGTGACTATTTTTGGAAATGAAACACATGTTACACTGGTGCCGGGTCAGCGACAGGCACTGGTAAACAATAGGACGATTGATTTGGATACAGCCGCCGATATTGTTCAGGGACGCACATTTGTTCCCCTCCGGTTTGTTTCGGAAGCATTGGGAGTAGAAGTGGACTGGATCCAGGATACCCAACAGGTTCATCTGAAAACCGGCGTTGAAGTGAGCCGCCGGGAAATTGAGTAACCGAAAGCACCGCAGGGTGCTTTTTTAGATACAAAGGAATAATTGGAAATCAAAAAGGGTATAATGGTAATTAGTACTGGTTGTGCCATTGGCGTGATCCAGATCGCAGATACGATTTTTGTTTACTCTAATGCCAAAAGAGGTGTTTTCTGTGTCGGATGAATTCAAAAAAGTGCTGATCGTTGAAAACTCTATGGTTACTGCAGATACCATTGAAAAGAACCTGGATTACATGGGTTTACAGACGATTGCCAAGGTGACAAGCGGAATCGATGCGATTTCAGCCGCAAAAAACCTGGAGCCGGATATGATTTTAATGGATATCGATCTGGAAGGCCGCCTGGATGGAATTGAAACATCACATAGAATACGGCTTTTTTCGGATATACCGGTGATCTTCATGAGTGTGCTGATAGATGAAAAAGTGATCCAAAAGGCTGCTGAAATAGGCGAAGAAATATTTCTCTGCAAGCCATTCAACATGCAGGAACTGTCCCACGCCATTGAAAAAAAAATGGCAGAGGCAAAGCTGAAAAAAGAGGAAGTCAGAAATCGATACTTGACCTTTCATGATCACCTGACAGGTCTCTATAACCGAGCCTATTTTGAAGAAGAATTAAAGCGCTATGATCAAAAAAGACAATTGCCGATAAGCATTATTGTAGCGGATATAAAAGCGTTGCAACTGACGAGGGATGTTTTTGGAGACGGTGAAGGTGACCGCTTGGTTCAGGATGCGGCAGAGCTGCTTAAGCGTTCCTGTCGGTCGGAGGATATGCTGGCTCGCTGGAGTGGCGCTGAATTTATTATTTTTCTTCCCCTTACTTCGGAAAGGGAAGTGGAGATAATATGCGAACGAATAACAGAAATGGAAAAAGAACAAGAAGACAGGGAACCCTTAATGATCCGTTTTTCTTTGGGTTATTCCACGAAAAAGCTGGAAAGCGAATCGATTCTGAAAGTGATCAGGAAAGCGGAAGAAATAATGCAGGAGAACAAGCTGAGCGCTCAGGAAGAGGGAAAAATGAATCTGATTCAACTGCTGGAAAAACGATTGCGGATGGAGACAAGTGAAGAGGAAAGTCATATGACGGATCTTCAGCGTGTTTTGCTTCAGGTAATGCCGAGTCTTAATCTGGATGAACGGCAATCCGATCAGTTAATGCTGCTGGCCATGTACCACGACTTGGGAAACGTCATGACAGACAAAAAGATTCTGAATAAGAAAGAGGCGCTAACCGATGATGAATGGGCAGCCATTAAAAAGCATACAGAAACCGGGTTTCGTATTGCTTATCACTTCCAGGACTTTTCTCCTATTTCTGAATACCTGTTGACGCACCATGAATGGTGGAATGGTGAGGGATATCCCCAAGGGCTTCGACAGGAAGAAATTCCCTTGCTGGCACGAATTTTTAGCATTACCGATGCCATCAGCGCCATGATGCAAAATCGTTCGTATCGAAAAGCCCGGTCGATGGCGGAAATTCGCGAAGAACTGATAAAAATGTCCGGAAAACAGTTTGATCCAAAATTGACGAAGATTTTTCTAAACAGCGGTCTTTTCGATCAACACGATGATTCGTGAACTAAATCACCCGTTTTTTATTCAGGATTTTCCTAAACCTATAATCATAGAGGAATGTCAGTTGAGGAGTTGCCTTAACTGGCGTTTTTTTAT
>SLLE01000016.1 GCA_007134225.1 Tindallia sp. | reverse complement strand
TTTCCCTCATCGGCCTTGGAACCAATTTAACCTGCTTCGGTGCGGTGATTCCGGATGAAAAGAACCTGGGCAAACTGGTGGATATGGCGGAAAAGGTGGAAGCGATCCTCGGCAGAAAGCTGGAATTTATAAGTGGCGGAAATAGCAGCAGTGTTTACTTATTGATGGAAAATAGAATGCCAAAAGGAATTACGAATCTCCGCATTGGAGAATCTATTCTGCTGGGAACGGAAAGTGCTTTTGGGGAACGCATTCCGGATTTGTATTACGATGCATTTCAACTTGTGGCAGAAGTCATCGAAATCAGGGAAAAACCATCCGTTCCCATTGGTGAAATTGGAATGGATGCCTTTGGAGGAAAGCCTGTCTTTAAAGATAAAGGAATCCGAAAAAGAGCCATCGTTGCCGTCGGAAAACAGGACCTGGCCACGCATCCGGTCAAAAGCCTGGAACCTGGAGTAGAAATTCTTGGCAGCAGTAGCGATCATATGTTGCTGGATATTACAGACGCAGAAAATGACTACGACATCGGCTCTGAAATGCGGTTTTTCCTCAGTTATGGCGCCATGCTGGCACTGACTACCAGTCCTTATGTCTGCCCACAATTGGTGAGTGGCGGCTTGAAAGAGAAAGGGATGAAATAATGAAAACAATAGATTTAAGAAGCGATACTGTGACAAAACCGACGCCGGAAATGTTGGTGGCCATGACATCCGCCCCACTGGGAGATGATGTTTATGGAGACGATCCAACAGTAAATGAACTTGAAAAACTGGCTTCAGAAATGCTGGGAAAAGAAGACGCACTGTTGTTGCCAACTGGTACCATGGGAAACCTGATTGCGGTCATGGCCCACACAACTCCCGGGCAGGAAATTATTTTGGAAGTAAATTCTCACATTTACCTCTATGAAGTAGCGGGAATAGCCAGACTGGCCGGTGTGCAGGCCCGAACCATCAGCGGAAATCGTGGTGAAATGATGCCTTCTGATATTGAAAAAGCCATTCGACCGGACGACATCCATTTTCCGGAAACAGGGCTAATCTGCCTGGAAAACACCCATAATATGGCAGGCGGAAGGGTCATTCCCCTGGAAAACATGAAAGAAATTCAAGAACTGGCGAAGGAGCATCAACTGCCGGTACATCTGGATGGTGCCAGAATCTTTAATGCGGCTGCTTACCTTAATATCGACGTTAAAGAGATCGCTGCTACCGTCGATTCTGCCATGTTTTGCTTATCCAAAGGATTGTCTTCGCCAGTGGGAAGCATGCTGGTGGGCACCTGCGAATTCATCGAAAAAGCCCGCAAACTGCGCAAGATGTTGGGTGGCGGAATGCGCCAGGCCGGTGTTCTGGCAGCCTGTGGACTTGTCTCACTTCGACAGATGACGGAACAACTGCCTACTGACCATCATAATGCAGCGGCCATGGTGGAATCCCTCTATGAAACAGGTTTGTTTGAGGTGAGCATTGATAATACCCATACCAACATCATCAACGCCCGCTTGACAGTAGACGGATGGACAGCACCCAAATTTGTTGGTGCCATGAGGGAAAACGGCGTGCTTGCCAACGCTCGAAACGAGGAAGTCATCCGATTTGTGACCCATAAGGATGTTACCTTAGAGGACATCCGGGAAGCAGTTATTCGAATAAGCCATATTTTGAAGGCATAGGGGTGAAAAAGATGGATTTACTGGATCTTGCCAATCAGCAGAAAAGTAAAGAACAGGCACCCCTGGCAGACCGAATCCGCCCAAAATCCATTGATGAAATCATCGGCCAGGAACATCTGCTGAAAAAGGGCAGGTTCCTGGCTCGTTGCGTTGCAGCGAATCGCATTCCTTCCCTGATTCTATATGGACCGCCGGGAACGGGTAAAACAACACTGGCACGTATTCTGGCCAAGGAGTCCGGCAGTGAGTTTTTTCAACTGAGTGCCGTCATGGCCGGCGTAAAAGACATTCGCCAGGTCATCGAAGATGCAGACCATCTTCAGAAGCATTCCGGCAAGAAAAGCCTTTTGTTTATCGATGAAATTCATCGTTTCTCCAAAAATCAGCAGGATGCGCTGCTGCCACATGTGGAAAAAGGGCTGGTGACGCTCATCGGCGCCACCACGGAAAATCCGTACTTTGAGGTGAACAGCGCCCTTTTGTCCAGAATCACGGTTTTAAAGCTGGAGCCCCTGACGGAAGAAAGCATTTTGGAACTGTTGAAAAGAAGCATCAAGGACAGAGAACGGGGCTTGGGACGGATGAATATTTCCATGGAAGAGCAGGCCTTAAGCCATCTGGCAGAAACAGCCGGCGGCGATGCCCGCCGTGCATTGAATGCACTGGAGATTGCAGCCCTCAGCACTTCTGCAAACGAAGACGGTTCCTTGTCTATTTCGCTGAAAGATGCCCAGGAATCCATTCAAAAAAGAGCTGTGCGCTATGACAAAGACGGTGACCAGCATTACGATGTGATCTCTGCATTTATCAAAAGCATACGCGGCAGTGACCCGGATGCGGCGCTTCATTACATGGCCAAAATGATCGCCGCCGGCGAAGATCCGGAGTTTATTGCCCGGCGGATTATCATCTCTGCTTCAGAAGATATTGGCAACGCAGATCCGGCCGGTATGTCTGTGGCCATGGCCGCTCACTATGCTGTTAAAAACATCGGAATGCCGGAAGCCAGAATACCCCTGGCGCAGGCCGTTACCTACCTGGCAACCGCCCCTAAGAGCAACGCCGCGTATATGGCTGTCAACAAAGCCATGGCCGACATCGATGGCAACACGACAGAAGTCCCCAAACACCTCCGGGACGGCCACTATAAAGGAGCTGCCAAACTGGGGCATGGCATTGATTATCGCTACGCCCACTCCTACCCGCAGCATTATGTGGAACAGCAATACCTGCCCGATGCCCTTCAGGGAACCGTCTATTACGAAATGACCGACCAGGGAGAAGAAAAAAAGCACAAGGAATACATGGAAAAGCTGAAAAAAGAAGGGATTAGTGATTAGGGGTTAGGAAATTCAAAGGATTAAATGATAAATAATATTAGACAAAAAGGCAGCTTATCCTGTAAGCTGCCTTGAGATTTTTGTGGTTAATTTTTTTGAATTTGCTTTTCCTAGTCCCTAGTCCCTAATCCCTAATCCCTAATCCCTAATCCCTATTCCCTAATCCCTATTCCCTATTCCCTAACACCTGATTCATAAACTTTTTCTCCTCTAAAATACGTGGCGCTGGGTTTGAAATCCTTCAAAGTTTCTATATCCACCTGGAAAGGATCCTGATCCAGCACAACAAAGCTGGCTTCATATCCTTCCTTCAACTGCCCCTTGGTGTCGCACTCATCGGACAGCATGGGTGGTTTCAGGGTAAACAGCTCCATCGCTTCTTTCAGGCTCAGGGCTTCCTCCATGATCCAACCACCTTCCGGATTACCCTCTAAATCTTTTCTGGCCACTGCCGTATAGATATTCCAGTAAGGATTAAAGCTCTCCACCGGCGAATCAGAACTACCCACCGTCGGAATACCCATGTCAAGATAGGTTTTCCAGCAATAGCTGTATTTCAGACGTTCAGGCCCAATCCGTTCTTCTGC
>SLLE01000062.1 GCA_007134225.1 Tindallia sp. | reverse complement strand
CCGTGCACCTGGGCCTTTACCATCTCCGGATTGATGGGGTTGCCAACATCCACCGCTTCGATGATATGCATCAGCCGCAGGCTGGACGTCTTTTGATCCACCGCCACTTTTGCCCAGCAGACCGCGAAGGGAGGCGGAGCTTCCTGGGCTTTATAACTGGAGCTGCCGGTAATAATTCCGCCTTTGGCTCCGAAGGTAATCCGCTTTACAGCTTCCTTTAGAGACAGTTTAAGGGTTTCACCGGATTGGGACACCACAAAATAACCCTCTTGAAAGGCAATGGCTTTCTCCGGCAGATTCATGTTTTCCGCCAGTCCCTGCATCACTTTAGACCGCACATCTTCAACTGCAAGGGAAACCGCATTGCCGCTCACATAGGTCTGGCTGCTGGCAAAGGTACCGGTATCATAAGGGGTGGTGCCGGTATCTGCTGCGGTTACGGAGACTTCCTCCAGCCGGATGCCAAGGCCTTCCGCAGCCATCTGCGCCAGAATGGTTTCGCTTCCCTGGCCAATATCCGCAGATCCTATCAGCAGGTTGGCAGAGCCATCGTCATTGATGAGAATGATGCTGGCACTCATGCCTTCCCGGGAAGACGGCCCGGAGGTGTGGCAGCAAAAGGCAACGCCCCAGGCTTCCTTTTCCTGGGAGGATTTTCCTTCCCAAAGGCTGTTTTTCCTGTCTTCTTCATCGATGGCCCGACGCAGGGTTTCTCCCTTCTCCACGCAAGAGTCCACAGCGCAGCTCAGTAGTGGGTAAGGAACGCCTGGCAGATGATCTCCGGTTTTGACATGGTTCTTCATTCGAAAGGCCACCGGATCCATTCCCAGCTTTCTGGCGATGGTGTCCATCATGGTCTCCCTGGCAAAGGTAAGTTGCGGATTGCCATAACCTCTGACGGCTCCGCTGACAGGTCCGTTGGTATACACGCAGTGGCCTCTAAATTCGTAATGAGGGATGCGGTAATTCACCTTTCGGCTTCCGGCTGCCACTACGATAGGGCCATGGGTGGCATAGGCGCCGGTATTGTACCAGGCTTCTATTTTCATTCCACGGATCCATCCATCTTTTGTGACGCCCACCTTCATCCGAATTCGGGCACTGTGTCGAACCACGGAAGCAACCATCTGCTCTTCCCTGGTATGAATTATTTTCACCGGCCGGCCTGTTTCCCGGGATAAAAGCGCCGCCACCGGCTGACTGTGAAGTTGTTGGCGTTCACCGAAACCGCCGCCCATAAAGGGTTTGATCACACGGACATCACTTTCTTTCAGATCCATCAACTCCGCCAGAATCCTTCTTTCCTGAAAAGGCGTCTGAGACGTACTGATGACCATCATTTTTCCCGGCACGGAAGCATCGCAGATGCATCCGTTGGGCTCCATGGATACGTTCTGAATCGGCGGCGTTTCATAAACCTCTTCGAAAAGAAAATCCGATTCCTCAAACCCCTTTTCTGCATCTCCCTCTCCTGCCTGAATGGTTTTCACCAGATTTGTATCCCCCATTTCCGGATGCAAAAGCGGTGCTTCTTCCTCCAGGGCTTCCATCACATCAAAAACCGGTTCCTGTTTTTCAAATACAACATTCAGCTTCTGCAACGCTTCCCGGCATGCCCTTGGACTGGTGGCCGCCACCGCGGCAATCCGATCTCCAAGGCACAGCGGGTGATCCGTCAGGATGAGTTCATCCTTCATGAGCAGAGCAGATGGTGGGTTGCCGGAACAATTATACCGTTTGGACGGCACCTCCCAGGGAAGGAGAATTTTCAGCA
Organism: Tindallia sp.; assembly: GCA_007134225.1. Taxonomy (GTDB): domain Bacteria; phylum Bacillota; class Clostridia; order Peptostreptococcales; family Tindalliaceae; genus Tindallia. Next base: position 1,841 of record SLLE01000062.1, on the reverse strand, counting down.
CCCCCGGTACGTTTTCCGCTTGCCTGGTGTCTATGGACTTTACCAGGGCGTGGGCATAGGGACTTCTCAGAATCATCCCATACACCATCCCCGGAAGCTGCAGGTCATCGGTGTAGCGCCCGCTTCCCTTTGCTTTATCAGCAGCGGTTCGTCCCGGGTGAGAATTTCCCACTACCTTTTGCATGGACATCCTTCGCCGCCCCCTTTCGCCGCCAGCCTTTCCTTTACTGCCGCTTCAATGGATCGAACAATATTGGTATAGCCGGTGCAACGGCACAGATTGCCGGAAATGGCTTCCCGTATCTCTTCCGGTGTTGGCTCCGACTTTTCCTCCAGCAGTGCCTTGGCCGACAGGATCATGCCCGGCGTGCAGAATCCGCACTGAATTCCGTAGTGATCGATAAAGGCCTTTTGGATCTGGTGAAGCCCATCCGTCCCACCTTCTCCGGAAAGCCCTTCAATGGTTGTCACCTGCTTTCCTTCTGCCTGCACCGCCAAGGTTATGCAGGAATACACCGGGCGTCCCTCCAATAGAACCGTGCAGCTTCCGCAGTGGCCGCTGTCACACCCTCTTTTGGTGCCTGTAAGCCCACCCTCTTCCCGGATAAACTCCAACAGGGTTGTATGATCCGCGATCAATGATGCATATTTTTTTCCATTAATATGAAGAATCAGTTCTCTCATTCGAGTCACCAGCCTTTCCACCAAACGTCCCTTGTCTTCAATTCTAACACAAAAACCATAGCTGGTTGGCTATGGTTTTTGTGTCTTTTCGTCTTATAGATGTTTATCTTCAGTCAAGCTTGACATAAACAGGATTTTTAGCTTCAGGTGGAGTTTTAACTCCATCTGAAGGTTAGAATGCGTTATCCATAAGTAGATGGCCCGAATGTACCATTTGGTGGCAGATACTTAGTTTGTTCACCCAGGGACGTAGCATCGGATAAAAAAAGACAGGAGAACAATCTCCTGCCTTCCATGATCCATCTTTTTGATTATAACTCTTACCTAAATTAAAAAGCTGTGCACCCCGATTCGACAATGCTCCACAGCCGGTACCCGAACAGTTAGCTCAGATCAGGCTCCCCCGCAGCACACGAAAGGGATCACTTACCGCTGCTTCCTTCCGGACCTGACGGGGTTCATGATCTTCCGTTGAGCGGGACCCAATCGTCATAACCACTTATCCGAGTCAGCACCACAAAGACAATGCCTCCACGGGGAATTCAACCCTGCTATAGCGGTTTGCAGGTTACAGGGCACCGCTACCTCCCCGTCTAGCACAGCAACTTTTATGACAAAATAAAAATGGCGGAGAGAGCGGGACTCGAACCCGCGGGGCCGTTAAGCCTTACACGCTTTCCAGGCGTGCCCCTTAGCCACTCGGTCACCTCTCCGTGAGAACTAAATAAGCTTCGCGTCTGTTGGTTGGTCTATGATCCATCTGATTATCAGCCGCGTAGTCTATTATAATGAAGATTCTCCTCTTTGGCAAGGCTTTTTTATTGTAATTGCCACTTTTTTTGTCCTTTTGCCTTTTTTTGCACCATGTAGACACCAGCCCAAAGAATGTTGTTTTCCTTTAATTTCCGTGTGATTGCTTCCCGTTCTAACGCTGTTGCATCAGTAAACAGCAATGAAAGCCCGCAACTTGCGGAAATATCCCGTGGAGTGGGAATCAATTCCACCATCCATCCAGAGGATTTTGCCAAACGTTCAGCCGCTATCGCATGATGAGTGGAATGAAATGCAACCAACCATTCTTCTTTCAAGATGACTATCACCTCTTTAAGTTTTTTTTCGGAGCTTTGAGAAAAACTGTTTCATAATTTCGGAACATT
>SLLE01000113.1 GCA_007134225.1 Tindallia sp. | reverse complement strand
TACAACAAAAAGGGGGAGAACGGACAATGAACGATGTGTTTGTATTTTTAATCCTGCTGCTGGCCTTTATTGCCGGAGCAGCCAAAAATATTCAACGCTCCAGACAGCGGCTTTACAAAGCAGAATTGCCTTTTTTTCGAAAAGTGGAGGCGGTGGTTTCTGTTGCGCTGCTGGCCATGGTGGCACTGCTGGGAGGGAGTCAGGGAGCCCATTACATGCTGGCCTTAATGGCGGCCGCCTTTATTGTTTCCGGTGTCACTTCTGCCGGCATTCATCCGGAAGGTATCCTTTATTTTCACGGTACTTCTGCCCTGGCAAGAATTGAAACGTGGGAAGAGATCAAAGAGGTCAAGATGGAAGAAGGAGAAGAGAAAGTTTCACTTCATTTTCAGGGCAAAAGAGGACACTTCCGACAGGAATACCCAAAGAATGCAGCGAAGGAACTTCGTCAGATGATCAAAAAGCACACATAGAACCTTCGTCCATAATTTGTTTTGCTTCGGTAATGAATATGATATAGTTTATATGAGGTTCGGATAACCTTGAATATGTTTTCCGGGAGGAATGAACATGAGCACGGAAGTAGATGCAAGAGGGCTGCAATGCCCGATGCCACTTATTAAAACCAAGAAGGCGCTGGAAGCCATTGAAAAAGGTAGCGTGACGACAATTGTGGACAGTGAAGTAGCCAGAGAAAACATCTCAAAGTTTGCCAAAAGCATGGACTACAAAGTAACCATAAAAGAAAGCCAGGGGGATTTTTACATCGATATATTCAAAGAGTATAAATACCGGGAAGTTAAGATGATCGATCTGGAGCCGGATTCTCATATAATCGGTGATTTGGTGATTGTCATCGGCAAGGACTACCTGGGGGAAGGATCCAGAGAACTGGGAGAAATATTGATGAAAGGCTATCTCTATACGCTGACAGAGGTACAACCTAAGCCCAGGGCGGTTATTTTCATCAACGGCGGTGTAAAGCTGGCCTGCGCCGGTTCGGAATCGCTGAAAAACATCAGAGAACTGGAAGAACACGGAGTGGAAATTCTGTCCTGCGGCACGTGCCTGGATTATTTCAAAATAAAGCATGAATTAATGGTGGGCGGGATCAGCAACATGTACACCATCGTTGAAGCCATGAACAAGTCCAAGAATACGGTACAACTGTAACGAACAAGAAAACAGAAAACAATGCAGGAGGGTGATTCATGTACACGATGATATCCGGCACACTGGAACCAATCGCCAACACATATCAAATGATTACGGAGCTGGATTATGTAGGCGGTATGATTGGCATCCTGCTTCATGTGATTTTTTTGCTGGTTTTGGCAAAAGTTACCATCAAAGTGCTGGGAAGTTTTATTCGAAAGCTTTTCTCTTCCAAGAAGCACTTTAAAATCGATCTGGACGATGCCCGCATTAAAACATTGGAAGGTCTAATGCTCAGCATAGTTCGCTACATTGTCTATTTCATTGCGGGGACCTCGATCCTCAGTTCCTTTGGAGTACAGGTGGGAGCGATGCTGGCGACGGCCGGCGTTGGCGGCCTGGCCATCGGATTTGGCGCACAAAACCTGGTGAGAGACATCATTACCGGTTTTTTTATCCTGTTTGAAAACCAGTTTACCGTTGGCGACTATGTTGAAATTGAAGGTGCCGGAGGCATCGTGGAAGAAATGGGGCTTCGTATCACCAAGGTGCGGGACTTCACCGGAGATTTGCATATTATGCCAAACGGCGCCATCTCAAAAGTAATAAATAAAAGCAGCGGCAAAATGTGGGCCTGGGTCAACATGCCCATTGCCTATGAAGAGGATATCGACCGGGCCATTAAAGTGCTGGAAGAAGCCAGCGAGGAACTGGCCAGAACCAATGGAAACATTGTGGAAGGACCGGAAGTACTGGGAGTCAATGAACTTGCAGACTCCGGCGTTCTGATTGCAACATTGGCTTATGCGGCTCCCATGACCCAGTGGTCTGTGGCCAGGGCAATGCGAAAAGCTTACAAACAGGCCTTCGACCGTGAAGGCATTGAAATTCCATACCCACGAAGAGTGGTCATTATGGCAAATGGCGAGAAAGAGGAGGTGGATGGCCATGCCCATGCAGCTGAACCCGGGGGACCGGGTAACGCTTAAAAAACCGCATCCCTGTGGAAGTAAAGAATTTGATATTATTCGAACCGGGGCGGATTTTCGTATCAAATGTGCAGGATGTGGCCATGAAATCTGGATCACCCGCCCGAATCTGGAACGCAGAATCCGAAAAGTTGAAACGAAAGAAGAACGAGAAAAAGCGTAAAGAAGTGAAATGGGAGGTTTTGTGACGATGAACATTAAATATGCAGACCGAATGAAAAACATGAAAGCTTCTGAAATACGAGAACTGTTGAAACTGGCGGAAAAACCCGAAATCATCTCTTTTGCCGGCGGATTCCCGGCGGCAGAGATGTTCCCGGTGGAAGCCATGAAAATAGTGGCGGTTAAGGTGTTGGAAGAACAGGGCGAAAAAGCCCTTCAATACAGTGCCACAGAAGGCTTTAAACCCTTAAGGGAAAAAATTGCAAAGCGAATGAAAGCGATAGGTGTGGAAGCGGGAATCGATAACGTGCTGATCACCAGCGGATCTCAGCAAGGTTTGGACTTTGCCGGAAAAGTCTTCCTGAATGAAGGCGATATTGTCATTACGGAAAAACCCAGCTACCTGGGAGCTATTATGGCGTTTAAAGCCTATTCACCTCAGTTTGTGGATATTCCCATGGATGATGACGGCATGGAAATGGATCAGCTGGAAGAAGCGCTGAAAACAAAAGAAAACGTCAAGTTCATTTACGTCATTCCGGACTTTCAGAATCCAACGGGAAAAACCTGGTCCGTAGAAAGAAGGAAAAAGCTGATTGAGCTGGCCAATCGTTTTGATATCCCCATTGTTGAGGACAACCCCTATGGAGAACTTCGTTTTGAAGGGGAACGACCACCAGCCGTCAAAGCCTTTGATACAGAAGGCCGTGTCATCTACCTGGGAACCTTTTCAAAGACATTTTGCCCGGGGCTTCGACTTGGATGGACGCTGGGAGAAGGGGAGCTGCTGAATAAATTTGTGCTGGTAAAACAGGGATCAGACCTGCATACCAGTTCTCTCAGTCAGCAGGAACTGAATTGTTTTATGGAAGACTATGACATGGACGAGCACATCGAAAAAATTAAGGAAGTCTACCGGAAACGACGGGACATTATGATGAAAACCATGGAAGAAACCTTCCCCAAAAGCGTAACGTTTGTCCACCCCAAAGGTGGCCTTTTCACCTGGGTGGAAATGCCACCGCATATGAATGCCCGGGATGTGTTTAAGAAAGCCATTGAACATAATGTGGCCTTTGTGCCGGGTGATTCTTTTTACCCCAATGGCGGTGTGCACAACACCATGCGCATCAACTACTGTACGATGCCGGAAGACAAGATCGTGGAAGGCATAACGAAGCTTGGTAAAGTGCTCCATGAAATGATCTAGAACAAAAAAGCCGCCGAACAAGATAATTCGGCGGCTTTGCTTATACGATTGCCCTGTAAATAGTTTTTAAGGGTATTGACTTTGCTTTCCAACTTTCCAAC
>SLLE01000006.1 GCA_007134225.1 Tindallia sp. | reverse complement strand
TCACACCATAAAATAGCTCGGAAACGTTGAAATATCAACAATTTACACAATTTTTTCTTATTCGGATTTGTGATTTTTGACTATTCATTTATCCGTTAAATCAGTAAAGGATAAGGGGGATCGGCAGTCTGCATGTGTGTATTGTCACACAGTCTGCCGCCATCTTGTGTTCGTAGATTTTAGAAGTTTGTAAGCCTAAAGGTTTTTTGTATGCGAAAAAGGATTCTGCGAAACCAGCTTAACGCATCCTGGTAATCTTCGTAGTCCAGGGTGTATTCATGGTCGGGATTGTTCCATAATCGATGAAAATAATCCCGTACATCCTCGATAAACACTGTATCTTCAGAGGTCTTTATAAGAAGGTTATTTTCGAGATTGTTTTTATGAAGGCTTCGCTTTGTATAGTTGATCGAACCTAATAAAACTTTGGACTCTTTACCGTCTAAAAATAAGATTTTACTATGATACTGTTCCTCATCAACATGATACCAACGGATCTCTAAATGCTCATGTCCTCCTGCAGCTATCCTATGAGTAACTGCAACATTCGGGATTCCCGGCTTTTCTCGTCCGAAGCTCTCTTGATTCGGGTCCAGAATCATACGGACCGATACCCTCCGTTCCGCGGCATATTCCAGTGCTTCAATGATATCCGGATCTGACAGCATGTACATTCCCAACCAAAGTTCTTCCCCTGCCATCGCTTCATTAATAATCGTTAAAACCTCGTGAAATATTTTTCCTTCGGTAATCACTTTTGCCCTGAGTTGACCTTCTCCATTTTGCTCTTCGATGTTCAGCTGATCCGATGTGGGAAAGTTCTCATCGTTTCCCCGGCTGTAGCTCACCACTCTTCGCTCAGCTTCCAATAATGCTTCAAGAATGGACCCTTCTACCTGAACCCCTATATTGGAGTGAAACCTGCTGGGGTCATGGGCGTTGGCTGAGGTGTAGATCCCTCGATTCTCCGTAATCAACACTTTGCGATGATTGCCCTTGGTATTTTACATTTTCAAGTAGGAACGAAGACTGACTTTGGGCTCATCCGGACCAAAGGGATTGGTGATCCAACCCCTTCCTTCGTACCCAAACCATTGAAAAAACATTCGGTAGAATGAGCTATAAATCGGTACCGGATCCCTAAGAGGCGCTAAATCTGCATATACCACTTCAGCGCCTTGTTCTTCTAATACTTTTATTCTCGCTGCCGTATGTGAACCGTAAGAGGTGTTAATATGATCTGTAATGATCCAGACATTCAGTTGCGGATACTGCTGCATTTGATGTAAAATCACAAGCTCCAGATCGCTGCTGATGGAGGGATAATCTACCTCTGAAGCGCCTAAGGCCGAAAACAGAAACATATCCAGGACAATAAACTTCTCCGCATTCAAAATGACATCGTGAAAGGCATCGAAAATTTCATGTTCCATAACAGGTTCATCTTCCACAGCGTTTATGGTAATATCTGATAAAAATTGAATCTCTTCGTCATGAATATGATACTCTTGACTCTCATAATTTAACTGTTCCGGAAGCTCCTTTGTTTGATGACGAATAAAGGTTGCTGCATAGACAATTAAAAGAAATATTCCTATTATTTTTAAACCTTTTATTCGGGAGATTCGGAGTTTATTATGAATTTTCATTTTTTCAGTCCTCTCCTATGATTTTAAGTGACAGATAAAGTTTTCTTTAATGCAATTCCATGTTTGAATTAGAACTTGCGTGAACGTTTATAATTTATATACCCTAAACATACGCGGTAAATATAAGCAAATTATATAGAACCGAGATGAAAAATAACAACGCAAAAACCCGGAGAGCTTTTTGATAAATGGCTTTCCGGGTCTTATGTTTGCTAATTTTATGTTGGTTTTTCCTTAATCTCCTTCTCTGAATTCTTTTATTCTTCCTTTTTTGTTTATCTCTTCAAGTATTCGCTCTTATAAAGGTTGTGCACTATTCTAAAAAGGGCTTCTCCATTTCTGCTGATTCCCCTTACCATGACATAGTATATTCCTGTACGGCTTTTCTTTCGCTCTCTTCTTGGCACACGATCACCTTTTGTCCACTTTGCATGAGGCGGGGTTAAATCAACACAAAAGCAACACAAAAGAACTGTCCCCTTGTGCTCTGAAAAAAGAACCCTTCCCGAATGATTTGTTCGGTTTAATGATCCCATTATTGGGTACCGATTTTTATATACCGGCATTGTCGATGCAGACGATTCGTTGATTGAATCCGAGCGGGGTATGGGAATGACGAACAATAACATTATCTTGTCAGGAGCGGTCCCAGCCGCTATACTCGTTTTGATCGTGGACTGGGTTTGGGGTATTGTTGAATACCGAATCATGCCTAGAGGTGTCCGAAAGTAATGGAATAAAAACTAACGATAAAAAATGGGGGAAATTAAATCGATGTTTTACAAAAACAGTAAGTTTGTGCTGCTATTGGTAATGATGTTGACTTTTAGTGTGTTGGCAGCTGGTTGTGGCGGCGACATCCTGGAGGAAACTCCGGCAGAGCAACCGGAGAATATTGTGGAAGAGTCCACGGAGGAAGACCCTGAAGGTGGCGAAGTAGCGATTGGTTCCAAAAACTTTACGGAATCCGTTTTACTGGCCAACATCTTCGCTGTAATGATCGAAGAAAACACCAATGTGATTACCAATGTGCAAGAGCTTGGTGGTACCATGGTTGCTTTTGAAGCGCTACGAAATGACGATATTCAGCTTTACCCCGAGTATACTGGCACCGGGTTCATTAACATGCTGGAGAGAACTGAAATTCTTTCTGCAGAGGAGACCTATGAAATAGTCCAGCAGGAGTTCCAGGAGCGGTGGAATCTTAAGTGGATGCAACCGCTTGGCTTTAACAATACCTACACTTTGGCCCTTCGCCAGACCATGATTGATGAATTAGGCCTAACCACCTTCAGTGATCTTTTGGATCATGACGAGGATCTTGTTTTTGGTGTGCCCACAGGTTTTACTGAAAGACAGGACGGTCTCCCCGGTCTGGTAAATGCTTATGGTTTTGAATTCGGAGATGTGGTGGATATGGACCCAGGTCTGATGTACACAGCAGTTCAAAGTGAAAACGTCGATATTATCAGTGCCTTTGCAACAGATGGACGAATACCAGCATATGATCTTGGTGTATTGGAAGACGACCAAGGTTTTTTCCCTCCATATTATGCCGCACCGCTGATTCGCAATGATGTCTTAGAGCAATACCCACAGCTGGAAATTTTGAATAAGCTTCTTAATGTGATTGATGACGAAACAATGGCTGAGCTTAATTTCCGTGTGGATGAAATGGCAGAAACAGAAGATGCAGTAGCGCGCGACTTTTTATCCTCCATTGGCTTGATCTAATACAATGAAACAATCATCATAAGGGAAACAGCAAAAGAGAGAAACCGCGATTTCGGTTTCTCTCTTTATATTTTACTTTGCTTTTCTTTAGTAGGTTTCCCATCGACCAACCTGTCCCTTTATCTGACTCTTCCAGGTTCTTTCTGAATATTGCAAAACATAATATCTTAAGCACCCGGCACGGATGATCCAATTCTTTTATCGGTTTATTCCTATGTTCTGTGTCGAAGCTTTGTACTCTCTTGTGCTCAGCCCGACAAAATCAAACTATTTCTTCCTCCTGCATTGTTTCAACTATCTCAACCCTAAGAGGTCACTGATGCTTTCAAAAGAAGCATTATCAACATCAAAAAGCCATTCATCCGTTAATAATCCCTTTAAATATTCTTTTCCTTCGGGTTTTGTTTCCAGCACTTCCACAAAATTTCGATAAATATTAGGGGTGTGTTGGTAAACATAGATCAAGTCATCAAGCTGATATTTACTTTTTTCGATGTCTGTGGGTGTTGCCATGCATTTTTGCGCCATGAGTGGACATGTGATCGAATCTCTTTGAGTGGAAAACTCAAAAAACTTGCGGCACATTGGGCAATAGTATTTCCCGGTAGCTTCTTCTCCAACAATGTCAATGTCATCAAGCACCAGGGACTGTTCAATGGACAGTTCCTTTTTCAATAGCTCAAGAGCAGGTGTCAGGATGTCATAAAGTGCTTGTTTATTCCATACTTTTTCGATATCGGTAAGCACAAAAGTGATTTTATCTGATTGAACCCGCTGGCCGGTTTCACACCCGGATATACTGACAATAAAACTCTTGATAGCTTGCAGTGGTTCATGCTGAAACTGGAATTTCCATTCTTTAAGGAAGTCAATATAAACGCTGACCCATTTTTCAGCGATATAACGAGGATCACCGTCAGCATGATAAGCGATCATTTTCTGGGGTATCTTGGGATAGAATAGTCCGAACTTTTCAAGGCTGATGGTAGATTCGGGGCCCATCAGTTCTACTGGGATCGGGGTATTGATGCACACTTTCGTCATGTAAGGGCATACTGGCTTCTCCATAGTAAAAAGCATTTTGCATGTAACACACCAATAATGGTTGGATGGTGAGTTTTCTCCTTCAGGCATATTTGCGACACGTTCAATCATTTTTTCTCGGTTTTTAAACACATTTTCCACCTCCGGTAGAGTTCAATTTACAGCAGACAATAGGGTAACTGTCGATAAGTGTGTCAATTTATCTTACGGGCAGTTAATTATCACGTTCTTGTTACCTGAAAGGAGTTTCCACTCGTTAAGTTTCTACCCTCTTCTTTGGTATTAATCACTTAAATCGGGGGCGACTTATCCACCGATCCCACCGCCCCTTGGACAACTCTGACGAGTTGACCACATCTTCACAACCACTGCGACGAGCTCTTTGTTTTAAGAGTATGTTTTAAAAGAGCAAAGAATCAAACACCCGTTACATGTTTTGCTGTGTAACTACATCATACCGGGGACGGTTCTTCCGGTCACTTTGATAAACCGGAAGAACCGTCCCCGCGGTAACTGCGGTAAGCTGGAATTCTTTAGAACCAGGGCAGCGCCTGCATAACAACTGAAACAATTATTGTACAGACCGCCATGGCGGATACGTTTCCAACCGTTGGATGATAGTCTTCTTCCGGGGTTGCCACCAGTCGGTCAAATAAATATTCAGCAATGGGCGCACCCAGAACGCCGCCCATGATTCCGGCGAACAGGGCTACGGGAATCGTGCCGCCAAACATTAACACACATGCAGGCCCCACGCTCACAACAGGAACAAACGTGCCGGCAAAGCCATTGACCACCCATTTGTCAAAATATAAATAGATTCCTACGGCTGCAGCGATAAATTGTGATAATATAATGGCTGGAAGAACTCCTGATCCGTAACCGGGATGCCCTGCATTCAGGATCCAGTCGATGCTCACACCGATAATAACAAATGCCCCGGCAATCTCATTGCCATAGAAAAGTGCTTCAGTAAAATCGGCTAACGCCCTTCTCAAAGACCAGCTCGGTTTCGACATTGCCTTTCTTTTTTCATCTTCTGTTAGTTCCGGTTCATCTTTATCTATGATTGGGCATGGAACTTTTTTCATCCATGGTAATAAATGGCATACTTTGACCACGGCAATTCCAGTGATCGCCATTGTGGTAACATTGGCCACAACACCCGGTACGTTAATTACCGGTATGATCCGGTCCATGATCCAAAAAGCTATTGGATAGGACACAAGGGCTGACAAAATCGACCCTGTAAACAACGCCCGATAACTTGGTCCGTATAATAGCATTAAGGATGGCGGGACGGCCACCACTGTTATAAAAGTGGGTAACCATGTGTATTCGCCTGTGCCTAACAAGTGTGTATATCGAAATATAAAGATTGTAAATCCGAGAGAAAGCAGCTGCGATGCTAATACCCAGGGAAACATATTCGTTCCATAACAGATATCGAATCCCTGTCTGGTTGATTTAACAACATCCAGCCGCCAGGCAATGATTCCACCCAGAACCATGAACAGGGACGCAAAAACACCGGCATAAAATTGCGCTTCGGTGAAGTTCATGGTAAACCAAGCCAGTTTATAGAATAAGCTTGTCTCAACATTTGCTACGACGACATCATACTGGAACCAATTACCCGCTCCATGAAATAAGTTGAGTGTAAAATACAAGACAAAGCCCACAGCGATTGTTAGAAAAAAACCTGATAACGAACCGGTTTTGCGGGCAAAAGATCCACTTTGGTTATCCATTTCTCAACCTCCTTTAACCTTTTTATAATGTCTCTTCGTACTGATTTTTCATTAAATAATGAAGATAAATTGAAGCAACTTTTTTCACAGATGCCAAGCTGATTTTCTCATCCCGCTGATGGGCCATACTATCTTCGCCCGGGCCAAGAATAACAAAAGGTTTATTCATAAAGGGGATGATCTGTGATGCATCCGTATAAAAATACAGTCCTTTTGAACGATCATCCAGATTCAATTCACGATAGATTGCTTTAAGACGCTCAATAAATTCATGTTTATGGTCTATGCCCACAGGCGGCCTGTTGTTATCCACATTAACCTTGATGCTGAGACCAGCGTGATCCGCCATCAATTTTTGAGCAATTTGTTCCGCAAACCTGATGATTTCTTCATGGTTTGCTCCCGGAATCGTTCTTATATCAAGTGTTGCAGATGCATTGGACGGGATAATGTTGCTTTTGATCCCGCCTTTTATCTGTGTAATCGACAGGGTTGTGTTACCCACAAGCGGGTTAGTGGTTTTTGTGTCGATCCGGTCTCTCAGCCGACCGATAAAATCATACATAAGCTCAATCGCGTTGACACCCAGATCTGGCCGCGATCCATGAGCGGCTCTGCCTCCTGCCTTCAGGCTTAACCATAAACTTCCCTTCTCTACGATTCCGATTTTTTCTTCCGTTGGTTCGGCAATAAATATTTCATCCACGCTATCCAGGAATCCTTTTTTTCGAATCGCTGTAATTCCGATACCGTCGGATTCTTCATCAGCCGTAAAGCAAAAGAGAAGATTGACAGGCGGTTTGATCCGATTTTCAATGTAATAAAGTGATGTCAAAATCATCGCCGTGACACCGCCTTTCATGTCCGAAGTGCCACGGCCGTACATCAGGTCACCTTCAATGATGGCATCGAAAGGCGGATGCTTCCATAAATTCTCATCTTCAACCGGAACGGTGTCAATGTGACCAACAAAGGCAACGGCTTTATTCGGATTTTTTCCTTCTATCTGAATCACCAGTGATCCACGGTTCTGCTCGTGGTCGATAACCGTGTACTCTACTTCATCCAGCGGGTACAAGGATAAGATTGCCTTTACCATATCCATTTCATTTCCGCCGGGATTTGATGAATTGATTTTCACCAGCCGTTCAAGAATTTTGATGTGCTGATTTTGCTGTAAATAGGAATTAATTTTCATAGAAGGATCTCCTTATTTGAGAATTTTGAATTTATTTATTTTTCATAGGAGAATGTGTTGAAATTACCTGTCCCCACTCGTTTCACCATGCCATATTTGCTGACCCAGCCACCGGCACCGTTTCCTCTTCGCACCGTCCGGTTTTCAAAGGATACCATCTCTCCGTTGACGATGGTGTAAGTGGCTAACTTATCTTTTTCGTCAATAATGGTTACATTGCCTGAAGCCCCAACGCCCAAGTGCCCCATTTTTTCTGTCCACCATCCGTTTCCGGTTTTTTCTGCGATCAGCTTTGCCGGGTTTGCTGTCATGGTGGCGATGGCTTTTGATCGGGTCAGAATTCCCTTCTGGGCCAGCTCAATCAGCGCCGGGATATTGTCGCGGGTGTCACCGAAGCCTTTCATAGTTGCATCGTTTTGACCGTCGGAAATCAGGATGTCCACCAATCCGGATTCCAGCGCATCGAAAGCCACTTGCTGTGAAGCTTTTGTCATGGAAATACCTTCCCGGCTTCCCAGCCCTTCACGCATCATTGTGGTGACAAATTCGCCGGTGACATGTTCTTGCCGAAGAAGTTCCACTACGGTTTCCATACCTTCCCTTGCTCCCCCATGAGTGCCACATCCGGCGGCGGTGGTATGCGCTAAATGTATCGGTCTGCCTTTGGAGAGTGCAACCAGTCGTTGTGCATGTTCCGGATCCTGGGTATGGGTCATGTTTATAAGTTTTGCTCTTGAAGTGATTTCAAAGATTTTATCAATGCTTTCGTCGGGCATCAAGAAATGTCCCATATGTTCCTTAATTCCCACTGTCAGCGGAGCTGTTACGTACGTGATCATATTCCGGGTCATTTTAGTGGAGGCAACTTCTTCGTCCAGTTTGCCGAGGAACAGATCAACAAGTTCATCGACGTCCAGCATTGTGGCCAGCATATTGGCCGCTCCGATGTAAACTCCAATATTTACCGGCAGTCCGCGGTCTACTTCAGCTCCCAGCAATGCCGGTGCCATCAGCGTGTTCCCTGCGCCTGGCGACAGAGCGGTGGTCACACCGTCCTGAGCGGATTCATGAATGGGATTCGTGCTGACTTCAAACAAATCTCCAAGATGCAAGTGCATGTCGATTAATCCCGGAACCACCAGAAGGCCTTCGCAGTCTATGACACGGTCCCCTTTTTCTGATGCGATGCCTCCTCCAACTTCGACAACCTGTCCGCCTGCCAGTAAAACGTCTGTAACTTCCTCCATGTTATTCTTGGGGTCAACCACAGTTCCGTTTTTTAATAGGATTCTTCCTGTGTCGGATACGGCTGCCATCGGATCTTTCAGCGATTCATTCTTTACAGCCGCAAGTATCTCTCCAAACGGACCAGCACTCAGTTTGTTTTTGTACATCCACGCCACACTCCTTTTCAAATTTTTGGTGACTTTATTCTATCGTAGAACAACCCTTTTGTATTTGTCCTTTACGGACAAAAAAAATATTGATTACTGTATCCAGAGTACATTCCGGATGATCAGTTAATCAATACAAATCTTATTGGCTCCCTATTTAATAATTTGATTCAGTTTAACGGCAAGCATTAAATCCAGCTTTTCTTCCGAATTTCTAAAATCCACCTTGAGAATTTTCTCAATTCTTTTTATCCGATATTTCATGGTGTTGTAATGAATGTACATATCTCTGGCGGCCGCTTTATAGTTCCAATCGTTTTCAATGATTTTCATCAGGGTTTCCAGAAAATTGGTATCATTTTTCCGGTCAAAGGAGATGAGTTTATCCAGGGAAGTGGAAACAAACTCCCTTGCTTCCCGGGAATCATGTAATAGGCTCAGGAGGCGCATAGATCCCAGATCGTCGAAAAAAACAATGCTCCCCTGCTTATATTTGATTCGGCCAAATTTAATGGCATTGATTGCTTCCTGGTAACTTTCATGAGCTTCCAGTACGGATTCTTTTTTCGAGCCAATCCCAATCATCAGGGTGAACTGGGACTTGTTTCTAATCTCTTTTTGAATAATCCGGCAGGCTTTATCCAACGGTTCCCGCTGGTCAGCGGATAGTGGATGACCCGGCTGATACATAAAGACGATACTGTCGCTGAAAGTTGAATAGTAACATTCGATCAATTGCCGTCGAAGCAACCGGTTGAGTTCCCGAAAAGTCCAATCTCTTTTTTCGTAAAGGGCAATTCGTTCCTGATGGTTGCTCTCCATCTCCATTCGTTTAAAGTCGTCGATGTCGAACACGACGACTCTGATCTGTTTTTCAAACTGCCAGTCATAAAGGGAGGCTCTATGACGAATCTCTTCTATGGAAGTGATGTTGTTGATTAAAATATCCCGAACGAATTCATTGCGATATTTTTCTTCGACCTGCTTGTTGGAAATCTTTTTTTGAATATCCAGTTTAAGTGTGGTGAGTGCATGTTCGATTGCAATAAATTCATGTTTTTTGATCGTATCTTCCGGGTTTTCATTAAGAAAAATAAGGTAGCCATAATTGCGGTTATATATCTCCAGCTTATGATGAAAATTTTCATCAAGCAGTTTTGTCAGTCTTTTTTCTGAAATTTTTTCAGGCAGCTCTTTTTCAGAAGCTTTTTCGCCGAATGAACTGACATAGAATTTTTTGAAAAACAGATCATAAAAAATTAGTTTTTTATTCAGGCTTTCGGCCAATACATTGATTATATCCTGCGTTTCCGAACCGCGAATCACCAAGCTTGTAAAGGTTTTCTGGATCTTTTCAGAATAGGCTAAAAGTTCGGCCTGCCGGTTTACAAGATCCGAAAGCACCGGGTTGATAATGTCGGTAAATGCGAACTCGTTCGGAATGAAAATAATTGGGAGCTGTAATTGATCTGCCATTCGCGCCGCATCTTCCGGCAAATGCTTCAGAAAGCGGTTGACCTTGATTCCAAGAGCGGCAACTTCTTTGGCATCAATATTCTCAAGCAGTTTAAGCAGTATTTCCGAATTATCTTTAATCAGATACCCGGAGGTAATAAGAAAATCTCCTTTTCTAACCCAGTGGTGAATGTCCGGTGCATCCATAACACTAACCGAAGCAACTTCACGGCTTGCTCCATTATTACCGGCAATTATTTTGCAGCCTTTCAGGGCATCGATCTCCAGCATTTCCTTTACTTTCATGATTTCTACTCACTAACCAATTTTTCCCATTGATTGCTGGCTCTGCAGCAAAAAACAAACCGCGGGGACGGTTCTTCCGGTTTATTAAAGTGACCGGAAGAACCGTCCCCGCGGTAACTTACAGGCGGTTGATGCCGGTGTCACGGGCGGCTTGTGCCACGGCTTTGGCGACTTTTTCCACGATGCGGCTGTCGAAGGCGTCGGGGATGACGTATTCCGGTGTTCGTTCGTCGTCGGTGATGATGTTGGCGATGGCTTCCGCGGAGGCGATTTTCATTTCTTCGTTGATGTCGGAGGCGCGGACATCCAGGGTGCCCCGGAATATGCCGGGGAAGGCCAGCACGTTGTTGATCTGGTTGGGGAAGTCGGAGCGTCCGGTGCCGATAATAACGGCGCCGCCGGCTTTGGCCTCTTCCGGCATGATTTCCGGGATCGGATTAGCCATTGCGAAAACAATAGCATCTTCATTCATGTCGGCGATCATTTCCCGGGTCACCATGTCCGGTCCGGAGACGCCGATGTAGACGTCGGTGCCTTTAAAGGCTTCCTTCAGCCCGCCCTGGCGTTTTTCCCGGTTAGTGACTTCGGCCATTTCGGCGACGTAGGGGTTTTTATGCGCCTGTCCTTCGCAGATGATGCCGTTTCGGTTCAGCAGGAAGATGTCCTTGACGCCGATGTGGAGCAGCAGTTTGGAGATGGCCACGCCGGCGGCGCCGGCGCCGGTGATGACAAAACGGCAATCTTTGAATTCTTTTTTCACCAGTTTCAGGGCATTGATGGTGCCGGCCAGGGTGACGACAGCGGTACCGTGCTGATCGTCATGGAAGACGGGGATGTCCAGGCTCTTTTTCAGTTTTTCTTCGATTTCAAAACAACGGGGGGCGGAAATGTCTTCCAGATTGATGCCGCCGTAAACCGGGGCCAGGTACTGCACGGTTTTGACGATTTCGTCCGGATCTTTGGTGTCCAGGCAGACGGGGAAGGCATCGACGTTGGCGAATTCCTTGAACAGGATGGCTTTTCCTTCCATGACCGGCAGGCTGGCTTCCGGCCCGATGTCGCCCAGGCCCAGCACGGCGCTTCCGTCGGTGACTACGGCCACCATGTTGCCTTTGGCGGTATACTGGTAGACCCGGTTCTTTTCTTCGTGGATTTTGCGGCAGGGTTCGGCGACGCCGGGGGTGTAGGCCAGGCTCAGGTCTTCCCGGTTTTTCACTTTAACTTTGGAGGTTACTTCAATTTTTCCCTGGTGTTCTTCGTGGAGCTTCAGGCTTTTTTCGGATGTGTTCATTTGGATCTGGTCACCTCTTTTTAACTAATTGGTTTCTTGTTCCAATTATTCATTTTTAGATCTTCAGCCGTAAAAGAGATTGGAGATTAGTTTTATCTTTTATACGTCTATATTGTAGCGGAACATGAAATAATCTCTTTTTATCCTTCAATTATATCACACAGTTTTGTGATTCTTAATTGGTTTTACTTTATGTGATTTTAGAGATGTCCATTTCAGCTTCTTTATTCGATACATTGCAGGTGTTCGTTTAGGGATCAAGAGCGTTACCAGGCCACCCATCCTCCATCTACAAGCACCGTGCTCCCTGTCATAAGGTCTGAGGAATCAGATGCTAAAAAAAGCACCGCTCCTGTCATAACGGGTTCGGTTTCCTTCTTGAAATCGCAAATTAACTATATTTAATCGCGTAAAATTAGCAAAGCACAGGGGGACGGTTCTTTTGTGCATGCTTATAGCCTTCTTATCACACCAAAACTAACCCCCGTCAGTCTTTCTATCTGACGTATGGATAGCCCTTTTTTCTTGAATTCCTTTATCAGTTGTATTTGTCAATCGAAAATTCCCCCAAATAATAATTGAATTTTCCCCCAGTAGATAAAAAAATTATTGATCTTTAAGCCATTCTTGCGTTTCTTTTAAACGGTAAGAATTACCATTCATGTTAACGATATAAGATTTATGAGTCAACCTATCAATCATAGCAGCCGTCATGACCGGATCTTTAAAGATTTCATTCCACCTTTCAAAAGAAAGATTCGTCGTGAGAATGGTCGATTTTCTGCCAGCTCTCAAAGATAAATAGGTAAAAAGCAGTTCAGAAGCCTCCTTATCAAAAGATATATATCCCATTTCATCTGCGATAATTAAATCGTACTTTTCAAACCGATTTTCAAAAGCCCGTAGGGTTTTTTCTGACCGGCATTCCTTCAATTCATTCACCAGCAGCGGAATGGTCGTGAATAACACTTTATGGCCGGCGTTCACCGCTTTGATCCCCAGCCCAATGGCCATATGTGATTTCCCTTCTCTAAAATGATTTAGTATGATTTCTTGTTTTTGCACTAAACGGATCATCCCCTTAGCCCCCCTATGAAGTTTCATAGGGTTAATTGTACTTCCTCTGGGGGATTTTTCAACTATTATGGTGGGGTATTTTTAGATTATCATGAACATCAGTTTATTTCTGTGTTCTTTGTCGAAGCTTTGTACTTTGTTGGTGCTGTCAACCTCTGCTGAATTCTTTATTATTTCAGCCGCTTCCAGATCATTGACTCTGAATGAATCTTTGTAAACCAAGCAATAGTCATGGTTCTCTTTTGCATGAAAGTCTTGAAACAGTGTTACTACTTTTTTACTGTCCTTCGAAAAAACACTTAGTGGAAACTCCGTTTCACAAATGTCTTTTTCACTTATGTACTCCTGATAACTGCTCCACGGATATTTTTCAATGTTTTTTACAATGCCTGCCTTAAGGGGGTTTTGATGAATGTACCGCAGTACCGTTAGTAGATAACCATCATCTTCCACGACTTCACTTTTATACCGATCCTGGAACAAATGACCTCTTCGGCTGTATTTTCGGTTATACCAATAGACATATCTGGCTCCGATTCTTCGAAAGACTGTGCCCAGTTCTTCACATCCTTCTTTTATTAATAAATGGATGTGGTTATTCATAAGGCAATACCCGTAGATTTCGTAACCGCTTTCTTCTCTGTAGCTTTTAATTGTCTCTAATAGTTTGATGGAATCCTCCCG
>SLLE01000125.1 GCA_007134225.1 Tindallia sp. | reverse complement strand
GAGCTCCGTCACCACTGTAACTCGTGACCAGATGCTTTTGCAGACGGTTAACAAAGACGCTGCGCGTCTCTTTAAATATTTTGAACTTGCTTTCCACTTACTGCTTTCCACTTTTCAACTGGTCTATTTTTTATCTTGACAAATAAGAAACGGTCATGAATAATAAGAATGTACTAGAATAGTATAAAAGTAAAAATAGGAGGAAATGTTATGCCAACCCAGGCGGAAATCAAACATCAGCGCCTTATGGAGCAGGCAGAGCGACTTTTTCTTGCCAATGGATTTAAAAACATCACCATGGAAGAAATTGCTTCCGCTGCCGGGATCAGTAAAATGACAATATACAATCACTTTGACTCCAAGGATCATTTGGTGGAAACCATTATGATGGAAATGATTCAACGCTTTAATGAGGAAGTGGAAGAAGCGCTAAGCAAGACGGAAAGCACCTTTGAAAAACTGCAAATCTATTTCGAAATAGGGCAACGGGCCTCGGAGGACTATACATCGGATCTCTATAGAGATTTGTATGAATCCCCCTATCTGCTTGAAAAGATCGCTTCCTACAAAAAAGAAACAACACTGAAAATTCTGCTGGATATTTTGGAAGAGGGAGCACAAAAAGGTGTCATAAGAGAAATGGATCAACGGTTCATTGTGATGTTGTTGGATATCATCAGTGCCGGGATGATCCAAACAATGCATCTATACGATGAAAAAACAATGCTGAATTTTAATCGGCAGCTGACGGAATTTATCAAACGGGGACTGATAACGACAGAAGGCAGGTGAATTCATTGGAAGAAAAATCGAAAGTCTTGATCAGGGCGGAAGACCTCAGCAAGGTTTATGATATGGGGGAAGTGGAAGTGCACGCCCTGAAAAAAACCACCTTTGAAATTATGGAAGGTGAATTTGTGGTCATTCTTGGCCCCAGTGGTTCCGGAAAAAGCACCCTTTTAAATGTGCTGGGAGGAATGGACAGTCCGACCTCCGGTAATATTCAGGTGCAGGGTAAGGAAATCACCACCTTTTCCGACCGACAGTTAACGCGTTACCGAAGAAATCAGGTAGGCTTTGTCTTTCAGTTTTATAATTTGATGGCGAATCTGACTGCCAGAGAAAACGTAGAATTGGCGACGGAAATCTGTGACACATCACTTCCGCTGGATGAAGTGATTGAAAAAGTTGGTTTGTCTGAAAGAGCCAGCCATTTTCCGTCTCAGCTCAGTGGTGGAGAACAGCAACGAGTTGCCATTGCCAGAGCCGTGGCGAAAAATCCATTGCTGCTCTTATGTGATGAGCCTACGGGAGCATTGGATTTTGAAACCGGGGTCAAAATTCTGTCTCTCTTGAAGGAAGTGAATGTGACCTACGGGAAAACCGTTGTTATTATCACCCACAATATGCCGGTGGGGGCTATTGGAGACCGGGTGATTCGAATGCGTAGCGGAGAAATCACGGATATACAGATGAATCAACACCCGGTGGATCCGGAAAGGATTGAATGGTAATGAGTCCTTTGACGCGCAGATTGTTTCGAATGATGGTCAGCATGAAAGGCCAGGTGATTTCCATTGTGGTGGTAATGGCCCTGGCCCTGATGTCGTTGATATCCACTCATATGACAGCGGTGAACCTGGAAAATTCCATGAACCTTTATTATCAGGAGACCAACCTGGCGGATCTGCAGGTGGAACTGACCCGAATTCCATCCTCGGCGGTTTACGATATAGAAAGGCTGCCGGAGATAGACAGAGTTCAGGGAAGAATTACAACGGAAGTACCCTTTGTGGTCGATGATCCCGAGGAACGAGTGCGGGTGAAGGTGGTCTCCGTTCCGGACAGGGATGTAGTCATTAATGCATTATTTCCCATCGCCGGAACCATGGTGCGACAGGAAACTTCCCAGGTAACGGTGCTTGAACAGTTTGCCACTGGAAGATCCATCCAGATTGGCGACCGGATCAGGCCCTATATCAATGGGAGAGAAATACCGCTGGAAGTGATGGGCATCGCCGGACAACCGGAGTTTGTCTACCTGATGGAAGACGAACAAAACCTGCTGCCGGATCCGGCGGGATATGGCGTTCTTTTCGTTTCGGAAGAACTGCTGGCCGGTCTGACTGGCTATCGGGACAGTTACAATGAACTGCTTATTACGCTGAATCCTGAAGCAGACTCCAAAATAGTGGCAGATATGCTGGAAGATGAACTGGACCGGTATGGACTTCGCCGGGTTATCCAACGGCAAGATATGCTGAGTTACAGCATGATGCAAGAGGAGCTGAACCAGGTCCGGGCTATGTCAAGGGTTTTGCCGGTTCTGTTTCTGTCGGTGGCAGCGTTGATTATTTATATTGTCCTGTCCAGAACCGTGAAAAACGATCGCATGGGTATTGGCATCATGAAAGCCCTGGGATATTCGCATTTTCAGATACTGATGCACTACGTGCAGTTTTCCCTCTTATTGGGGCTGGGAGGCGGCATTTTGGGAATGATCACCGGAACCTGGGTTTCGGATATGTTTACCCGGCTCTACATTCAATTCATGAACATACCAATGCTGGAAATGCGTATATTGCCGGAATCATACCTGGTGGCAATGGCTGCCACCATATTCTTTTGCATCCTGTCGGGTCTGGCCGGTGCCCGAAAAACACTCCGGATCCGGCCGGCGGACTCCATGCGACCGGAACCGCCAACGGATGGACACCGGCTCCTTATTGAACGAATCACTTTCCTGTGGAGTCGAATTGCCTTCAGCTGGAAAATGGTGCTTCGAAACCTATTCCGGAATAAACGCCGCTATATCACACTGGCACTGGGCATTACCCTGACTTTTGGGGTTACCATGGTTGCGATTAATATGGGTGGTGTCTGGCAGACTCTTTTTGATGAACAATATGGACAGATCTATGCCATGGACTACAATGTGGATTTTGACGGGATGAAAAGCCATGGTACGGTAAGAGAAATCCAACAGATGGCAGAGATCGGAACCATTGAACCACGGTTGGAAATGCCGGTGGAGATTCGGCATCACCGGGAACGAAAATCCCTCAGCGTTATTGGAATTCCTTTGGAAAGTGAAATGTACAATCTGGAACGTCAGCCGGGAGAACCGCTGGAAATGCAGGATGATCTTCTCTACATTACAGAAGGGCTGAAAAAATCCATGGGAATTGAGAAAGGCGACCAGGTACTGGTGCGCAACTTCTTGCCGGATCGGGATGACTTTTGGATTGAAGTGGGGGACTCCGTTGTTCAATACCTGGGGTTTAATGGCTACATGACCCTCAGCAGTATGGAAGAAAGGATTGCGTTACCGGACCATATAACGGGAGTTTCTTTAACCTCCGGCGATGATATGGCAGCGATCCTGGACGACGCGGACCATGTTCGTCAGGTTCAGTCCGTAGGACAAATGAAGGAAATGTTTGAGGAGTTCTCAGAATTGATCGTAGTGACCATCGGAATTCTGGTCATGCTGGGAGGTATTATTGGATTCGCCATCGTATACAACATAACCCTGATCAGCATCAACGAACGGGTAATGGAGTTTTCTTCCCTCCGGGTGCTGGGATTTCATCGCCGGGAACTGTTCCGGATGATCAGTCG
>SLLE01000178.1 GCA_007134225.1 Tindallia sp. | reverse complement strand
GTTCATCAGGCCATTAAAGCTCGATTTAGGCCCATTATGATGACGGCATTTTCTGACGTTGCCGGCATGATGCCCCTGGCAATGCAATTGGCTCTCGGATCTGAACGTTTTTCACCGCTGGCCATCGCTGTTATTGGAGGAATCATTGCCGCCACCTTCCTCACCACCATTGTCGTACCACTAATCTATGTAAGCTTTGAAGAATCGAAAATCTTAAAGAAAATGCGCGCATAAAAAAAAACGACCACTGAAAGAATATTCAGTGGTCTTCTCCATAAAAGACTTAATGTTTACTGCATCAACGCTTCAATATCCTCATCAACGCTTCCGATAGGTGCCAGGTCAAACTTATCAACAATAACCTGTGCTACGCTGGGAGACAGGAAACCGGGCAGGGTTGGCCCGAGATGAATGTTTTTAATTCCCAGAGATAACAGTGCCAACAGCACCAGTACGGCTTTTTGCTCGTACCAGGCAATGTTATAGGAAATGGGAAGATCATTGACATCTTCCAGCAGCACTCTTGGAATTCCTTACCTGCACCCCCTGCACCCGGTTTCGAGGGTTAATGCCACCAAATCGTCGGCTGTCAGGGAATCATCCGTCAGTTTGGCCAGGGTATCCTGAATGAAATCATGAACTTCCGGATCTTCAAATGCAAGATTATTGGCATAATGAGAGTGTGCGGACATACCTTTTAATCCATAGGTGATCATTTCTTTTAGCGATCTAATATCTTTCATTGATAAAGGCCACCCGCAGAGGTGGCCTTTATCAATGAGAATTAGATGTGGTTAAAAATTAGGAGTCTTAACATTAAGGACAACGAAGATTTCGTCCTGATCCGCCCATAGGGCCATATCTGTTTTTGGCGGGCAAAGAATAATATCCGTGGCTTCTACCACTTCCTTCTCCTCACCAATCTGAATCGTGCCTTTGCCGGACACAACATAGAAAAAGACATCCACCGGTACATTATGATGGGGCACGTGGTCACCTGGGTTTAACGTTAGATTCATGACTCGCGTGTTGTCATGACTGATTAATTGCTTAACAACGACCCCTCTTTGATTTTTCTTTCCTTCCATTTCATTCATGCGAATGATTTCCATTTCAATACCCCTTTCCAATCCAATTTAGTGATTGATACACTCATCATACAGATTCTCCTTTAAAAAAACAGTAACAAAGGTTACAAAAGAAGAAAGAAAAAATAAATTGACAATTAAGTAAATAAATACTATAATACAAATAAGTTATTGTTCGTGAAAAGCTTCACATCGAGGAGGAATACCAATGGAATCATTAGGATATCGTATAGAACCCACTGAAAGTAAAGAAATAAAAAAAATATACCTCGAGCTGACGAACAGGTGCAACTTAAACTGTTCGATTTGTTATCGAAAGAACTGGGATTTCATGCCTTTTGATATGAATGATCAGCTTTTGGATAAGATCTTGGACGAGCTGGAATCAGTTGAAGAATTAAACACCATTGTGATTGGTGGTATTGGAGAACCAACGGTTCACCCTCGATTTGAAGAAGTGCTGGAAAGGCTAAAACATCACCGGGTGCATGTTACCACTAACGGAACACGGTTGACAGAAAACCGGACGAAAAAGATGATTGAAACCGTGCATACCATCACCGTTTCGGTGGACGGTATGGAACACACATTTCAGGAGATTCGCGGCGAAGAACTATCTTTTGTAACGGATAATCTTAAACGACTGCAGTCAATAAAAAAGGAAATGAATAGTGAGTTTCCGAAAATTGAAATACAGTTTGTAGCTTCCAAAGATAATATTGACGATTTGTTTCCGGTGGTGGATCTGGCGAAATCTCTAAAATGTAGTCGAATTATTATTTCAAACTTAATTCCTCAGACAGAAGAGGCAAAAGATTCTATCCTATATGAACTGTATCCCACTGAGGAAGTGAAGAAACGGTCGAATCGTATTCGCAACTATATCTGGCAGCAAAACATGAATTTTCACTTTCCAGCCATGACGCTAAAAACAGAAAGAAGCTGCGATTTTGTAGAGAATGTCGCTACGTTTATTACAGCTTCCGGTGACGTAGTGCCGTGCTACAGACTTTCTCAGAACAGCGAAGAGTATGTTTTTGGACGAAAAAAACAGGTAAAAAAGCATCGCTTTGGAAACGTAGAAAAAGAAACGCTTCTGGATATATGGAACTCGGATGCATACCGGAAATTTCGGTATGCCATATATAACAACCATTACCCCTCCTGCCCGGATTGCGATTTAGTAAATGGATGCGAGCTGCCAAGAGATGGTAATGAAGATTGCTATGGAAACATGACCAGCTGCAGTGACTGTTTATGGTCAAGAAATTTTGTGATTTGCCCTTAGCGATACTGAATGCATTTTTGAGGACACACTCTGGCACAGGCAGTACAGTCAAGACAGTCTTTAGTTGAAATAACAGCAGGACCACTTTTTACCGGTATAGTAACGGCTTCGGCGGGGCAAACCTTTATGCAGAGACCGCAGCTAATGCAATCTTCAGAGTGAACCTGCCACTTTTTTCTGGCCAGTTTTGCCGGAATTTGCTGCAGGGCTCCATAGGGACATAAATAGCGGTGCCAGAATTCGGGGACAAAAAACAGTGAAAAAAGGACCCCTAAAATAGTAAGAGCTGGAAGTACCGGTAATTTAAGGCCGAAACGAAGTGCGGCCACCATTAACCCAAGAAAAATTAATAAAATGCCATAGCGGAGTGTTGGATGTTTTGCCCAGACAGGAACGGGTCTTCGGATTTTTTTCTGTTGCCTGAACCAGCGCCCCTGCTTTTCCATGATCGTATTGATGGGACAGATCCAGCCGCAATAAAAACGGCTAAAAAATAATGCGCCTATCAAGCTGACAAAGAATACAGCCATCCAGATCTGAATACGCCCTGCAACCATAAGGATTAAAAATAGTGCGAGGAATGCCCACTGAATTAAACGTTGATACTTCACAAAATCGCCTCCTATATTAGTTTGTTTAGTATCATCATAATGGGGAATCATTATGAATACGGTAACATACGTTACGAAACAAGTCGAATTATGGAGGATGAAAATATGAAAAAGACCAACACTCCTCAAACGTGGGAAGAAATAAAGAAGTGTGACTTGTTTGATGGTATCAATGATTCAGAAATAGAAGCGTTGATTGATGCTGTTAGTGGTCAGGTGCAAGAGTATTCCAAGCATTCTGTGGTAGCTTTGGAGGGGGAAGAGTGCAATAAACTCGGTATTGTTTTGCGGGGACAGGTGGATGTTAGGAGAATCCATGCATCTGGTAAGGAAATGACAATCACTTCGCTGAAAGAAGGGGATACCTTCGGAGAAGTAATGGTTTTTTCGGATTATCACCAATACCCTTCAACTATTTACACGGAAGCAGGTGCAAAAATCCTTCAAATCCCACAGCAAGAAGTACTTTTGCTGTGTAAAAGCAGTGATCGTTTTCTTAAAAACTTAATTCGGTTGCTTTCTAATAAGGTGTGGATGATGAATGAAAAACTGAAAATGTTGTCCTATCAAAGTATTAAGCAAAGAATTGTGGCCTATTTACTGGAGCAGCATTCAAAACAGGGTTCAGCACAAATACTATTACCTCACAATCGTCAGGAAATGGCTGATTTTTTGGGGATACCTAGACCTTCTCTGTCCAGAGAAATGGCAACACTTAAAAAAGAAGGCTTAATTGAATATCACAAAGCCAACGTTACGTTAATAAGTCTGGAAGCGTTGGAGGCAATTCACACGAATTAAAAAACCTCCCCCTAAGTATATCAGGAGGGAGGTTTTGTGGTGGTATAGGAAATAGGATGCGCATTTATCTTGCCTGCACCCTTTAGGTTGACTGCACCCTCTAGGGTGTGGATAATTTGAAATGAGTAGATTTTATCCCGATGAAGACGGTTTTGTTCTTGTCAATAACGGAATACTGCAGCTAAGGTGCTGCCTCCGGGCATTTCATCCTGAGAAAGTACATACACACTGCCGCCGTTTAAATAAGTTTGCTGAGCGGCCAGGTTCAACAGGTCATTGTTTTCCGGGGTTGGTTCTTCTTCAAAGGAAACATCTGTAGCATCCTCATTAACACTTCCCCAGCAATGCTGTCCTTTTGCCACGAAGACAGACTCTATCCTTCCATGGAAGGAAGCCAGTACAATCTCTTCGATTCGTCGTGAAGCACGTCCAGTTCCCTCCAGCTCTGCAAACTGATGCAATGCTTTTTCTTCTGCCTGTTTAAAGAGCGGATGGACAACGGACAAAGCTTTCTGATGAAGTTTTTTCAGGGTAAGTTCTTCCGGGTTCCCGGTGATTCCGTCTTCCACCAGCTTGGAATATGTGTTGGCCTCGCGGTAGATAGGAAACAAATAATCCACACCGGCCAGCACCAGAGGGGCTTCCGGCTGGGTGATTTTCTCTTGGATACCCTTGTCAACTTTATGAAAAAATTGTAGAAGATCTTTTTTTGTGTTCTCCATCCCAATGCCCTGCCCATGGAAGGAAGCTGCACGTTTGCCGTCGCCACCTTGAGGCGAACGGGTGTTAAACTGTAATTGTTTCTCCAAATCGTCATAGCGAAGGGCTTCGCTGAGGCTTTCCGGTATACCATCCAGGTTTAAAGGATAAATGCTTTGCGGTGATCCCTGGAAAAGACGGATTTGGTTTTGACTGAGGGTTAACAGGTAAAACTGTTGATCCTGTGTCAGTAAAGGCATTAGTGGTTTCAGGTGAAACTGAGCGCCAACTTCAGTCATCATATCGAAACTTAAGGGTAAGCGATAGTACCGAAATTCACCGGGGCTGACAAACACAGCTAATCCATCCTGTTGATGACTCCAGAAAATACTGTCATTCAGAAGCGTATCGATGGGACTTAATAAACTTTGAATTTCCGCATTACGATACCCTGTTTCCTTCAACTGTTCTTCTGCCTGCCGAAGGAGATTTTTCAGTCTGATCCGGTTTTGCTGGGCCTCCGTACCCACCGGATCTGTTGGAAGGAAGAAGGATACACAAGGCTCCTCTCCAATATTCATCAATTCCCGCAATTCTTCTTTAGTGAATTGTTTCATTTGGCTCCCCCTTTACAGATAGGTTGGTTCTGTAATATTAATCCCGCTTTTTATACCATTACCCGAATAGAGGAACAAATAAACCTTAACCCTGATAGGCTCTTTGGAAAAGGTTTAGATAATCAATTTCTGTCATTTCGCGGGCGTTGCTTGGAGTGGAACCGTTCTTCATAGCAATAGCGGCCATACGAGGAAAATCTTCCGGTGTAACGGCCAGTTCATTAAGTTGAGGCAATTCAACACTGGATGCTAAATCCTTTACGAATTGAACGGCTAAATCAGCACCTTCGTTTTCTTCATCAAAGGTTAAACCCATTGCTTTGGCAAGACGGGCGAATCTTGTGATGGCCGCCGGAGCGTTAAATTCCATAACGTAAGGAAGCAAAATGGAATTGCAAAGACCATGAGGCAAATCCAGGGAACCACCAAGAGCCTCCGCCATACAATGAACAGAGGCCACATCGGAATGACTGAATGCCAACCCACCCAGCATACTGCCCATCATCATTTGGTCCCGGGCCTGCATATCATCACCATGCCGATAAGCGTTTAACAAAGATTGAGTGATTAACTCAACAGACTGAAGTGCCAGGGCATCACTGATGGGATTGGCATTTTTGGCCGTAAATGCTTCGATGGCATGAGTGAGGGCGTCCATACCGGTGGAGGCGGTGATGGCTGCAGGGACGCTCGTTGTTAAAGCTGGATCCACCAGAGCAACGGTTGCGGCCATATAGGTGCTTTTTATTGTCATTTTATATTGGTTTTCTGTATCGTTAATAACAGACGACCAGGTGACCTCGCTACCGGTACCAGCGGTGGTAGGAATGGCAAAATATGGTTTCAGCGGTCTGGGGACTTTACCGGAACCTTCAAATTCTTTTATGGAATCCTTCTTTAAACTCATCAGTACGTTGATGCTTTTGGCGCAATCCATGGGGCTTCCACCTCCAACAGCGACGATGGCCTCCGCATTGGCATGAATGCCGATCGATGCACCTTTTGTCACTTCTGTGTCTCTGGGATTCGGGGATACATCGCTGAATATAGTGACCTGAGCTCCGGCAGTTTTGATATAAGCCACCACTTGATCCACTAAAGTGGTTTTAAGAATTCCCGGATCGGTTACCAGTAGAACTTGATTGATTTCTCGATCTTTTAGCAGAATGGTTAAGTCGGAAGTAATGTCCTTGCCATAACGGATATCCGTTGGAAGAATAAATGAAAAGGCTTTGGTAATCATTTCAAACTCTCCTTTCGATTTGACGGATCATGAAGCGGTATTAAAAACGCTGTTCCTTTGATATTATTCGCTCTTTTACTGAAAATTCCTTCTTTCGAAGATAGATTTATTGTATAATGTGAATAATCATCACGCTAACAAACTTGCAGTTGTCGGCGAACCAAATTGGATCATAGGGAGGTTTTTTACATGATAAGAGAACTAGTGATCAAAAACAGAACGTACCGAAGATTTGACCAGGAATCAGTGATCGTAGAGCAGCAATTAAGAGACTGGGTCGATCTGGCCCGAATGACCAGCTCTGGCCAGAACAATCAGCCGCTGAAGTATTTTTTGTCCTGTGAAAAAGAAACCAATGAAATGATTTTTCGTCATCTGAAGTGGGCTGGTGCACTGAAAGACTGGGATGGACCTGAAGAAGGTGAAAAACCATCAGCCTACATTGTCATGCTTGTTGATACCAATATTAGTGAAAATTATTGGTGGGATCATGGCCTGGCTGCTCAAAGCATACTGCTGGCAGCGGTGGAAGAAGGCTATGGTGGCTGCATGTTTGGGTCGGTAGACCGCAAAAATCTGGCCGAAGACATGAACTTACCGGAAAGATATGAGATTATCATGGTGATTGCCCTGGGAAAACCGGTTGAAAATGTGACGATGGTGCCGGTGGGCGAGGATGGAAACATGAAGTATTATCGTGATGAAGAAGGAAATCATTACGTGCCCAAGCGTTCACTGGATGAAATTATCATCTAGGAAAGCATTTTCGGCAGAGTCTTTTTTAACCAACGAAGAGCTGCGGAAACAAAAACCTTTACAATTGCGGCCAGCGGTACGGCAATTAATAGACCAATGAATCCCCACAAAGAGCCGCCGATCAGCAAGGCCAGGATGATTATGGTGGGGTGGAGGCCGACTCGGTGCCCAACAATCCGCGGAGATACCACGCTGCTTTCTGCTTGTTGAATCACTACAAAAGCGATGATCACCCAGAGTGCTTTGATGGGGGTATCCAAAAAGGCTATTATAGCGGCCGGGATACCCCCGATAATTGGTCCTAAATAAGGAATGATGTTTGTGATCCCAGCAAGAATTCCAATGAGGATGGCAAATTCAACTCCCAACAAAATCAAAGCAAGACCACTGGAGACGCCAACGAATAAGGCAACCAACAATTGTCCCCGGATAAACCCGCTTAAAACCAGATCCAGCTGTCGGGCTAATGGATAAACCCATGGTTGAGATTTTTTTGGAATCGCTTCTTTAATGAAGTGAGCAATGATCTCTTCGTCTTTCATAAAGTAGAAGGTTAGTACCGGAATCGTTACAAGGTAAACTAAACTGGACAAGAAGGCGCCTAAGCGTGATGCCAGATTTCCGAGAGAATCAAAGAGAAAATTGGTAATAGTACCAACGTCAAGATTGAAAAATTCCATAACTTCCTGAGGGTGATCCGGTAAAAAAACAACGTTTGCAAGGTTTTGCTGGTACCAATCTTCAAAGCCGTGATAAACGGCCATCGTAAATTCCGGTAGTTGATCCCCCAGTTTACGAAGCTCATCAGCAATGCTGGGCAGCAATGTATAGAAAAGAAAGAGCATTAGAAAGATTCCGGAAAGCAACAATATGAGTACAGACCAGACTCGAGGGAGTCTGGTTATTTTCATGATCCGCTGGATTACCGGTGAAAAAGCATAAGCAATAACACCGGCGACAATAAAAGGTGTCAGCATGGGCAGGATGGATTCACGGCGAAAATACAGCCAAAAAAGCAAAGCGAAACCAAGCAGTCCAATGATGACGGCTTTTAGATGATCTAACGTAAAGACCAACTGTTCATTTGGTTCAAGGTGACGGTTTCCGATATGGATTATATAATAGACGACAGTTATGATCAGAAACAATATGGACACAAGCAGTAATTTTGACAGAAAGGACGCCAACAATCCGGTATCCAACAAATCCAGCAATGTTTCCATTTCCATGGGATGATCCTCCTTCGACGGTATTATTTCTCTTCAATAAGTATAACGTATTTAGGGTGAAAAATCTTTAGCTTCCTGCAACTTTCGTTATCATAACACGTATATATAGTTGATTGGAAGAGAGGAAACCAAGTGATCTATCATAGAATGGAGGAAAGTACATGAGCGGTGTTCATCTTTGGCGTATGGGAATCATGACGGCATGCCTGATTATTCTGATGGGAGTGCCTGCCATTGCCGAAACGGAGACGTTAGAAATCATGCAAGAACCTGTCATGACAGTTCCGGCACCAAATGCAACGCAAGCTGTTCCGAAACCGGGATTGGCACCTATGCCGATGCCGGACAGAACCGGTGTCGGTCAGGACTATGTGGAACCGGGTGTCACACCGGAAATGAGTCGGGAAGAAGCATTGGAAATTGCAAAAGAAGTTCTTGGAACCTATGCCGGACTGGAATTTGATCAAAAGGAATATCAAATTGGTACTGAATATCGGAGAGACTGGCAAAGTCCTGAAAGCTATGTGTGGTCCGTTCACTTGCATTATAGCGATCCAGGCGAATACGTTTCCGCTAATGTGACATTGGAAGCTTCAACGGGAAAGGTGCTGGACCTGAACCATGATTCCGGCCACTATACCGACAGCGGTAGAAAGCCTCTGTCGCTGACAAAGGATGAAGCCCAAGAACGTGCGGAAGCCTTCATTCGAAGACTGGCTCCTGGAAAACTGGAACAAAGCAGGAGCGTTCCAACTCAGAATTACTATGGGTATGGAAGCACCTCGGTTTATCATTTTCAGTATCTTGGAGAGGTAAAAGGCATTCCTTATGATGCCAATTTTATAAATATCAGTATTGATGGAACCAGTGGTGAACTGAGGAATTTTAACCACCGTTGGGATGAAAAGGCAGAACTGCCTTCCGCAGAGGGGATCATCAGTCGCTCAGAAGCTGCTTCAATCTTTGATGAATTCACGGATGTTGAATTATTCTACCTGCCCATGAGAGATGAGTTTCGGTATGAAGAAATTCCCGAAAACTTCCGAATTGCTTATCGCATGAACCAAGGCATGGTAGGAATGATTGATGCCCACTCAGGAAAACCGGTGGATTGGAGCGGGAAAGAAGAATGGCAGGAAATGATCCGGACAGACATTTCTGATGAAAGAAAAAGCGAAATTCTGGAAAATGCACAAAAACCATCGATTCGACAGCAAGCTCTAACCCAGCAGGAAGCAGAAGCATTGGCGCATCAGCTGGCTGAGGAAATATCCGGAAAAACCGTTCGTATTAACGCTTCACAATACTCAGAGGGCGATGGTTACTGGGAAAGCGCCGGTCGCAAAATCTGGAACATGGGTTTTACCGTGGAAATGGATGACGTTGCTGTTAAAGGTAGAATTATACTGGACGCTGAAACGGGAGAATTAATCGCGTATAACTATTGGCACTACAGTTACCCGCCTGAAGAAAAAGAAGAAACCCTTATCGGATGGGAAGTAGGTTATGAAGAAGCAATCGGCCTCATTCATCAATATCATCCGTATTTGATGGATGAGATAAAGACAGAACAGAGAATGATTGAATATCCCCAACATCCGGAGTTTGCGGAGTGGATTTCTCCCGAATACAATTATCAGTTTCCCAGAAAAATTGGGGATGCGCTATACGATGAAAACAGCATCATGGTAAGCATTGATCGGTATACCGGACAGATACAAAACTACACCGTCCGTTGGACGCCAGAGTTGACACTGCCATCCCAGGAAAATATTATATCCGCCGATCAGGCATTGGATAGGTTGTTGGAACAGTTTGAAATAGAACTGGCCTATAACCGGATCAATACCAGCACTGATTATATGGAGCCGGAGTACAGTAGACGGCTGGTTTATCGATGGCGGCCCATCGATCCTTCGTACCCGATGAATTATGTGGATGCGAAAGACGGCACTCCGCTGGATTATAGTGGCAGAAGCATCCCTGGAAGAGACATCGAGGCTTTTGAGGCTGTTATCAGCGGTCACTGGGTGGAAAGAACCGCAAAACTGCTGGCACAGCAAGGTGTGATTGAGATGGAGGGATTTAAACCGGAGGAAGAAATAACGCGAATTGAAGCGGTGAAAATGATGGTAAAAGTACGCGAAACCGATTATTACCGCGGTTATGGCATGGAAGGCGCTGAAGATGTGCGATTTGTTGATGTCATGGAGCAGGATGAAGATTTCCGATATATTCAGTGGGCGATTCGTTACGGTATTATTGAAAACAAACCAGAGGCGTTTCAACGGGATGAAACACTTCCAAGAGAAGAGATGGCACAGATGATGATTAATCTCTTAGGATACGGGAAATTATCCAAGTCGGCGGATATTTTTACCGTGAATTATGAAGATGCAGAGGTCATTTCCAAAGAAAACTGGGGCGCTGTCGCCATCAGTAAGGGACTGGGACTCGTGAGTCCAGATCAGAATAATTTTAGGCCGAAAGAAGCATCAACCATGGCCGAAACGGCGGATATGCTGTACAAAGCCTCTGGATTGTTGTAATAGAAACAATTAAGATAGAATGATTCTCCTCAAAAAGCCAGACAGCTGTTATAATATAGTTGTGCTGGCTTTTTGCATGGAACTGTCACTGCGGCTTAATAATAAGAATGGCTGAAAATAGGAGTGGTTGCTTTTGTCAAGAATGGAGAAACGTAAAACAATCGAAGCGAAAAAAAGAGATAAACTGACTGCATGGATGCTGATCATGGTCTTTATTGCCTCGACGGTATTGTTCTACTTTTTCGGACCCTATTTTTTTGGAGCCTTGCCTTGGCAAAGAGAACCAGAGGAACCATATCGTGTCGTTTTTGATGATGAAAAGCACGATGTTTCTTTTGTTGTTGAAGAAGAGATTGTATTTTTGCCGCTTTCCTGGGTGGAAGACCAGGTAACAGGAGAACTGGAAATAAGGCAAAACCCACTTCGGGCACGTATGATTGTAGAGGAAGAACAACTCAATTATGAAGACCGGAACCTAACCGAATTTATGAGAAATGATGATATTCCCCTTGAAGTGAGCCTGCTGGAAGCGGGAGATGAAATCTACTTTCCTTTATCCGGGCTGGATATGCTGCTGGACCACAAAACAACTTATCATCCGGAAACAGAGCTGGTAACCATCGATCAACTGAGAAAGCCGTATCAATCTGCTTCTGTAAGAGAAGATACAGCGCTCAGAGAGGATGTAGGTCTATTCAGCAGACGCATGACAGATCTTGAAGCGGGAGAGTCGGTACGAGTGTTGGAAACATGGGAAAACCATATCTATATTAGAACCGATGGAGGTTTTTTTGGATTCTTACCAAAAGATTCCGTTCAATTATTGCGCAGGCATGAACCTGAAACGGAACATTTATTCATACAGCATGTCCCTCCAAGTACCCTGGAACATCCTTTTGGCATGGTATGGGAGTACGTTGGAAATGCGCATCCGGATCGCAGTGAAGATGAGATCATACCGGCTCTTTCTGTGGTTTCGCCCACCTGGTTCGAATTGGAAAATGAGATGGGTGATTTGGTCGGGAAAGCACAGTTTCGATATGCTACTTATATGAGAGATCGGGGGTATCAGATATGGGGTCTGGTAACCAACGCCTTTGATCCGGATATGACGGAGTCCTTTCTCATGAATACGGAAGCACAGGACCATTTTATTCGCCAGTTGTTGCTGTACGCATCCTTGTATCGGATGGAAGGGATTAATCTTGATTTTGAAAACATCTATTACCAAAATCAACAGGAGTTGACGGATTTTGTTCATCGGTTATCGGAGAAACTCAGAGATCAGGGACTGATCTTTTCCATTGATGTGACCATCCCAGGTGGCAGCTTAAACTGGTCGCAGGTCTATGATCGCAGCAGCCTGGCGCCATTGGTGGATTATGTGTGCGTGATGACATACGATGAACACTGGGCAAACAGTCCGGTGGCCGGATCAGTAGCTTCAATAGGCTGGGTGGAAACCGGCATTCAAAATACATTAAAGGAAGTGCCGCCGGAAAAAGTCTTGTTAGGACTACCTTTCTATACCAGATTATGGGAAGAGACAACGCAACCGGATGGCAGCATAACTGTTTCATCACGAGCCTTGGGGATGGATTATGCGGTAAGCATTTTGGAGGAAAATAATATTGGAAGGGAAAATTGGCAGTGGCTGGAGGAAGCTGGACAGCATTATGCAGAGTTTGAAGCAGAAGGAATGCGCTACCGAATATGGTTGGAAGATGAACGATCGATTGCCTTAAAGGCTTCTTTAGTCAAAGACTATGGATTGGCAGGATTTGCGGGATGGCGAAAAGGCTTTGAGAAAACAACGATATGGGATGTGTTGAAGGATACACTTTGAATGAAGGAAAGAGATGAACTTTTGGTGTTCTTCGTGTAAAATAGAAGTAGGAAGAT
This sequence comes from Tindallia sp., assembly GCA_007134225.1. Classification (GTDB taxonomy): domain Bacteria; phylum Bacillota; class Clostridia; order Peptostreptococcales; family Tindalliaceae; genus Tindallia. The sequence goes on along the minus strand of SLLE01000178.1, from coordinate 860 downwards.
AAACAGGATTTTTAGATTCAGATGGAGTTTTAACTCCATCCGAAGGTTTGGAAATCTATCGTTAAAAACGGTATTAAAACCTGCGATTCAATATGCCCGGAATGGTTTTCCGATCACTCCGTCTACCGCATACTTTTGGAATAAAGCGTATCAAAATGCCCTGACAAATTATCAGGGGGATGTCTTTGAACCTTGGTTTCAGACTTTTGCTCCGGAGGGCAGAGCACCGATGGCAGGCGAACTTTGGAAATCAAAATGGCACGCAAAAACCCTTGAAGCAATAGCGAAATCAGAAGGTAGAGATTTTTATGAAGGGGAACTGGCGGATAAAATAGATGATTTCCTAAAAAAGTATCAGGGAAAGCTAAAGAAGAAGGATTTGGAACAATATAAAGTACGATGGGAAACACCGGTTTCAGTCTCTTATCGTGGATATGACGTTTGGGAAATTCCACCAAACGGTCAGGGCATGATTGCGTTGCAGGCCCTTGCAATTATTCAGGGAATGGAACTGAAGCCTGTGGAAAACGAAGAGACAGTACATCAAATCATAGAAGCACTAAAGCTGGCTTTTGTTGATGGAAAAGCACATATCGCGGATCCGGACCACATGGAACGATCCGTAGGAGATATGCTTTCAGAAGAATACATCCAATCCAGAAGGAAATTAATCGGCGAAGCTGCCATAATACCTGAACCGGGCCTTCCGCCAAGGGGTGGGACAGTATATATGGCAACAGCAGACGGCGAAGGCAATATGGTTTCCATGATTCAGAGCAACTACATGGGATTTGGATCGGGAGTGGTTGTGCCGGAAACAGGCATTGCTCTTCATAACCGGGGGCATAATTTTTCGCTGG
>SLLE01000173.1 GCA_007134225.1 Tindallia sp. | reverse complement strand
TCGGCCTTGTTTGAGAAACCAATGGAAGGAATAACCTTGGATAACATAAAGGAAATGACCGATCAATTGCTTGGTAGTGGAGCGGATATAGTGGAAATAAACACCCTTCGAAAACGTCTTTCTTCTGTTAAGGGCGGTCGGTTTGCCCAAAAGTGCGGGGAGGCCCAGCTCTATTCCATCGTACTGTCAGATGTGATCGGCGACCGACTGGACGCCATTGCCTCCGGACCTGCTCATCCGGACACGTCCACCAGTGAACAGGCGTTGGAAATACTGGAGAAGTATAAGCTGCAGGTCGATGAGCACATAAAAGAAGTGTTGAAGGTCGAAACTCCTAAAGAGATCACAAACTGCGAAACTGTCATTGCCGGTAATGTCACAGCCTTATGTGAAGCGGCGGCACGAAAAGCGCAACAGTTGGGGTATCAACCGGTTATTTTGACAACCACCATGGATTGCCAGGCAAGAGAAGTGGGTAAAATGATGGCTTCTATTGCCCATGAAGTCAAGAAAGGTACAAACACCAATTATTCTATTCAAGCTCCCTGTGCGGTCATAGCAGGTGGGGAAACTGTTGTGCGAATAATTGGAAGAGGAAAAGGTGGACGAAACCAGGAATTGGCTTTATCAGCATCCTTAGGGATCGATGGACTGGAAGATGTCGTCATTTTTTCTGTGGGATCGGATGGCACGGATGGACCCACAGATGCTGCCGGCGGCATGGTGGATGGCGGAACCGTCTATCGGATGAAAGCAGCAGGCGTCCTGCCGGAAGTACATTTGGAACGCAATGACTCGTACCATGCTTTGAAAGCCAGTGGTGATTTAATTATGACCGGCGCCACTGGAACTAATGTCAACGACATATCCGTCATACTTTGCAGATAGAAAAGACAATACATTCATTACACAGAGGCAGGAGAGACGTATTGATGAAAAAGAAAAGTAAATTGTATGATGTCATCATCGTGGGTGCGGGACTTGGAGGCATTGTTGCTGCCATCGAAGCTGCAAGGAGAGGATTTCACACCCTGTTACTGGAAAAAAATGACCGTCCCGGTAAAAAGCTTCTGGCATCTGGTGGCGGTCAATGCAATATCACCAATAGGCAGCCAATCAGTATATTTTTAAAGCATTACCATGAAAAAGAAAAGTTTGCAGGGAAAAGCATCCAAAAGTACCCTCCGGATTTTCTGATTAAATGGTTTTCGGAAATTGATGTTCCTATGACAACAAGGGAGGATGGAAAAGTGTTTCCTGCTCACGGAAAAGCTGTATGCTTGCTGGAAGCATTGATATCCGAAATGAAAAGTCATCAGATTGGAATTAAACTGAGCGAAGCTGTCAATCATGTAGAAAAATTGGAAGGATTGTTTGTGGTCGATACAAACTCGAATGTTTATGAAGGGAAAAACCTGATCATTGCCACGGGAGGTATGTCTTATCCTTCTCTTGGAACCTCCGGAGATGGTTATCAAATGGCAACAGCCCTGGGACATCGGGTGATTGAACCGCGTCCAGCATTGGCAGCCGTAACCATAAATGGCCATTCACTGGAAGCGTTGGCGGGAATTGTTTTAAAAGAAGCACATCTGGAACATTGGAGGAACGGCAATAAGAAAGGCAAATATACGGGGGATCTGTTGATTACGCATGAAGGGCTCAGTGGTCCGGTCATTCTTAATTATTCAAGGTTTTTTATGGATGGTGATCTACTCACATTAAATATAGCGGCACCTTTTAAAGAAGATATGTATGCGGCGGAACTGTTACGGATGACTCGGGAAGCTGGAAAAAAGCAGGTGAAGAGTGTTTTGTACAAGGAACATATACCAAAAAGAGTAATAGATCGAGTTCTCCAATTGGCAGATATAAAGGGAGATCAGACTTGTGCTACGCTGTCAAAAATACAGCGAAAACAGCTTGCAGAGTTGTTGACAGGATTTCCTATGAAAATAGAGTGTGTAATGGATTTCAAAGCTGCCATGGCAACCGCTGGGGGAGTTGCAACGGAAGAAGTAAATGGCAGCACCATGGAATCCAGGCTGGTTCCATGCCTTTACTTTGTCGGTGAAGTATTGGATGTGGACGGAATGACGGGTGGTTATAACCTTCAATTTGCTTTTTCGTCCGGATTTGCAGCGGCAATGGCAATTAAATAAATGCAAGTTAAGCCATCGTATTTTGTCTAATAAGTCGAATTATGAAAAATATCGTGCATTTTACTGCTGTGTATTGTATGATGAACTTATCATTTTATATAGGTTGGTGAATGGCTTTGATGATAAATATGTTAAAAGGAAAAATCCATAGAGCGACTATTACAGAAGCAAATCTGAATTACGTTGGAAGCATTACAATTGATAAAGAGCTGATGGTTCAGGCAGGAATTCTTCCGGGTGAGAAGGTGCAAATTGTCAACAATAACAACGGAAATCGAATGGAGACCTACGTGATTGAAGGAGAACAAAACAGTGGTGTCATTTGCCTCAACGGAGCAGCTGCCAGACTGGTACTACCAGGAGACACCTGCATTATTATTGCCTACTGCTGGTTGTCGGAAGAAGAGGCACGCGTCTTTAAGCCGAAAGTCGTTTTTGTGGATGAAAAAAACAAACCGGTGGAAGTGGCAGACGCTGAAAAACATGGTGACATTAAATAGGGTTATTTAACGGATCACAGGTTTAACCGGTTTTTGGTATTGTCTAACTGATCGATCTGGAATGGAGAATGAAAGATGAAACTCATTGATCTGAGTCATAAACTAACAAACCGCATGCAAACTTATCCTGGAGATCCGGATGTTTGGATAGAAGCCTGGGATACCCACGATGACGGCGGGTGTCAGGTGGATAGACTCCACTTTGGAAGTCATTCCGGGACGCATATTGATGCGCCCTGGCATTTTAGTCGTTACGGCAGTCGCATTGATGAACTGCCACTGGATCGATTTATTGGCCATGGCAACATTGTGAAGGTTCAGAATAAACAAGCCGGAGAGCGCATTGAGAAGAAAGATATAGAGCCTGCATTTACCCTGATCAGGCCAGGCGAATTCCTTATTTTCCAAACCGGATGGGATAAGTACTTTGGAAAGGAAGCCTACTTACATCATCCGTATCTTTCGGAGGAATTGGCTGCCACTATCCTTGAACTAGGCGTATCGCTGGTGGGTATTGATGCCTTAAGCATTGATCCGACAACAGAAGGAGCCTTTAAAGCACACTCTATTCTGATGCCGCAGGAAGTGCTCATTGTCGAAAATCTTTGCAACCTTGATCAAATACAGGAAGCCCGGGGAATGTTCTCCTTCCTTCCGCTTAAAATCGATGGCAGCGATGGTTCTCCTGTTCGAGCTGTGTATCTTGGAAACCCGTGAAATGAAAAGCATCCGCCAGCAATAAATTGTGGCGGATGCTTTTCATATGAAATTGGAGATCAATCGACAAAGTTTCCATTTTTAAAGACCGGAATTTCTTTCCCATCTTTTGTGATGCCAATAATGCTCATATCGGATGTTCCGATCATAAAATCTTCATGAACCAGTGATTCATTGACACCGGCGGCGGATAACTCCTCCGGTGTCATTTTATGTCCATCTTTCAGGCAAACCGGATAGGCTTTACCAAGAGCTAGGTGGCAGGAAGCGTTTTCATCGAACAGCGTATTGAAAAAGAGAATACCGGAGTTGGAAATCGGGGAATCGTAGGGAACCAGCGCCACTTCACCCAATCGATGCGAACCTTCGTCTGTTTCGATAAGTCCTTTCAACGTTTCGTAGCCTTTGGCTGCGGTGCAATCGATGACTTTCCCGTTTTGGAAGGTGAGAGAGAAGTCTTCTATCAGATTGCCATTATAGGGAAGGGGTTTAGAGCTGACAACCTTTCCATTGGCTCCGTCTTTATGAGGAAGTGTAAACACTTCTTCCGTTGGCATGTTGGCAATAAAGTCAATTCCTTCTTGTGTCACCTCGGCACCGGCTGTCCACAAATGCCCCGCTGGAAGTTGAATGGTCAAATCGGTTCCTAAGCTGCTTTGAAAATGAAGTTTTTCGAACTGGTGATGGTTCAAAAAATTCATCCGTTCTTTCAAGCTCTTTTTATGAATTTCCCAGGCAGCAACAGGATCCAGCAGATCAGCTCTTACGGAAGTAATAATTGCTTCTCCCAGTTTTTCAACGGCATATTCTTGCGAAAGTTCAGGAAAAACCTTTTTTGCCCAGGACTTGGTAGGATATGCAATGACATTCCATGCATTCTGATTTCCCATCAATCGGTTCCGGTACTCTTGCAGAGCCGTGTTAATGGTCTTTTGATGCTTCATTAAGACTTCCGGATTGACATCTTTCATTAATTCAGGATCATTGGCGGCAATGCTGATGAAAGCAGCGCCTTCCTGCGCCAGTTGCATATGAAAATCTTTCTGCCAGGCAGGAAAGGTTTCAAAGACTTTTTCCTGTGCCTTCAGATACCTGATTTTTGAATGCAGTTCATCTTTCCAGTCAATAATGACATCTTCGGCTCCTGCGTCGAAGGCAATGGAAGATAAGGTTCTGGCAAATTCAGATGTTTCAATCGGTGACTTAATCACTAGTTTTTGGCCGGGTTGTAGATTGACACCGATTTTAATAACCGTTTCAGCATATTTTCGTAACAGTTCAGGACTCATCGATAAACTCCTTTCAAAATAGTGTTCAAATAAAAAATCAATCTTTAGCATACCGCACATTACCCAAAAAAGAAAGAACAGAAAGCCATCGGACGATGAATCTGTAAGATCCTTATTGTGATGAAAGACTGTTTTATCCGTTGCAAAAAAAGGTTTGCAGGCATACAATAGGAGTAGAACAAAAATTCAATAAAATCAATAAACAGGATTCTTAGCTTCAGGTGTAGTTTTAACTCCATCTGAAGGTTAGAAACCGTTATCCATAAGTAGATGAACCAAATGTATTATTTGGTGGCAGTCATCGGAGAAAGGGCAGCTGAGACAATGGCACAAGTAATGACACGGATGATTCCCATGGTTATATTTCTTGCGATGGGATGGCTTTTTCGGCGGTATCGGGTTTTTACCGAAGAAGGCATGAATGAATTAAAACAGTTTATGATGACCTATGCCTTGCCGGCAATGATCTTCATGTCTTTTGTCAACATGGAGATGCAGCCAGGCTATTTTATGCTTTTTGGAACCGTGTTTGTCATGTCAACTACTTTTTTACTCATCGGGAGATGGTTGAACCGTATTCCCATGCTGCGACATCCGCTGACGCCCTATGTCACCTCTGGTAACTCCTATGCATTTATCGGCATACCAATATTTAACGCCGTATATGGAATTGAAAATCTGGGTCGGTATACCATGCTGGGAGTGGGGCAAGAGCTCTTTCTTTGGATGGTTCTGTTTGCACAAATGAAAATTGGTTTGGGAGGAGAAGCTTCTGATCGCAGACAATTATTGAATCTTTTCAAAACCCCCACCATTATCAGTATGTTTTTGGGAATACTGTTTAATCAGACTGGTTTTTTAGAAACCATTCATCGTCATGCGGTCTTAGAAGGGCTTTACCTTGCCATTGAATATATGGCGGGAATTACAACACCGTTGATTATGATGATGATCGGGTACAGCATAACCTTCAGCGCGACTTATATGAAAGGAAATATGAAACTGTTGATGCTGAGAATCTCGGTTGTTTTTGGCGTCGGATATCTTTTTAAGATCTTTTTGATTAACCGGATTATTGCGCCTGACCCTATATTTAACTACGCTTTTTTTACTTTTCTACTGATGCCGCCTTCCATGATGTTTCCCATTTTGGCCAGTGCCTACGGAAGTCGTGAAGTGGGGGAACAGGCCAGCGATTTTACGGTTATTCACACGATGATCAGTATAGTGGTGTTTATGATTATTTCCATCTTTTTGTTATAAGGATTACATGATTCTTCCTTAATTTAATTTTTTAATGATGCGTAAGTAAACGATATTGTGGGTAAATAAATTCTAATTAAGAATCCTTTTCAATCAAGGAGGGAACCCTATGAAAGTTCATTACCTGAATGGTAAACGAGTTTACTACGCCCTGATGGCAGGAGCGCGAAAGGTTACACATCAGCGTCATCATTTAAATCAGATTAATGTATTCCCGGTGGCGGATGGGGATACAGGCAACAACCTTTCGCAGACTTTAAATCATATTCTTGAAGAAGTGGAACCGCAGGCAGCTGTGAACCAAACCTTTGAGTCCATTGCTGCTGCGTCACTAACCGGTGCAAGAGGAAACTCAGGCGTTATCTTGGCGCAGTTTTTAAATGGTTTGGCGGAAGAGATGAAACCGCATGAAGAGATTTCCACCGGTGTTTTTGGCGAGTCCTTGATTCGTTCTGTTCCCTACGCTTACCAATCCATGGCTAATCCGGTGGAAGGAACGATGCTGACAGTTCTGAAAGAATGGGCGGAAGCTTTTTATGAACTGGGTAAAAACAGCAACGATTTTGGGGATGTCCTGACAAAATCACTGGATCGGGCCCGCGAATCACTGAGGAACACTCCGGAACAACTGGAAGTATTGAAAAAGGCCTCTGTAGTGGATTCAGGAGCACAAGGTTTTGTGCATTTTCTGGAAGGAATAGCTGAAGCACTGAGCCCGGAAAAAATCAGAGCACTTGTAAGGGAAAAGCGTCCAACGGAAGTGATTGATTTTCCGGTAGAAGGCCATTTAGAATCGGAAATTGGCTATCGGTATTGTACGGAAGGGTATCTGGACGGTGATCAAATACCGCTGGAAACAATAAAAAAATATTTAATGGAACGAGGAGATTCGGTGATTGTGGCCGGTAATCCGCAACGTGTTCGGTTCCATTTTCATACGGATTATCCAGAGAGAGTATTTGTTCATATGAGCCAGTATGGTGCAGTCAAGCAGCAAAAAGTGGACGACATGAAGCGACAACAGGAGGCAATGATCGATGAAAAACCTCCCATAGCTCTTGTAACAGACTCCATTGCTGACATTCCAAAATCACTGATGGATCATTACCACATTCACTTGCTTCCGTTACAGCTGTTGGTGGGCGAAACTCCATTTCTGGATCGGGTAACGATGATGCCGGAGCAAATCTTTGCCTTCCTGGAACAGGTGAAAGAGTATCCCACTTCTTCCCAGCCAACGGTAAATAGGATTCGTGAAACGTTGGATTTTTTGGTCAGCCATTATGAAAAGGTTCTGGTCTTAACGGTTTCCGGAAGCATTAGTGGAACCTATCAGGCGATTCAGCGTGAAGCCGAAAAATATAATGAGAAAGGGGAAAAGGTTGCTGTCATTGATACATTGAAAAATTCTGGAGCTCAGGGTTTGTTGGTGTTAAAAGCTGCCGAAGCCATCCAAAAAGGAAAATCCTTTGAAGAAGTGAAAACCCTGGTCAAGAACCTGATTCCTCAAACGCATATATTTGTCAGTGTGGCAACATTTGAATATATGGTTCGAGGCGGAAGGGTCAGTCCCATGAAGGGAAAGCTGGCTAAATGGCTTAATTTAAAGCCAATTGTTTCTTTGGATGAAAAAGGGAAAGGAATTGCATTTGCCAAAGCTTTCAGCCGTAAAGCCAATACACGAAAAATACTGGAAATTGTCAGCGGTCTTCACCGTGAAAAGCCTGTCCAAGACTATTGCATTGTCCACGGAGATGCGTCGGATCAGGCAGAAGAATACCGGGAAAAGCTGGTGAAAATTATCGGGAAAGAACCGATGTACATCACCGGAATATCACCGATTGTCGCCTTAAGTTCCGGAAAGGAAGCCGTCGCCGTATCTTTGGTGCAGGATTAGGAGGAGGCGTAATCCATGGAATCAATACTGCTCTCTTCGGCAATAGTGGTTTTTGCTTACTTTATGCTCTTTTTTGTGGTGGCGCAGGTCATTAAAAATAACTCTATTGTTGATATGGGCTGGGGACCGGGTTTTGTGGTCGTAACCTTTTACGCTTGGCTGACCTCTGATACCATCACTGCTAGAGGAACCGTGGCCATGTTTTTGGTGGCTATTTGGGGCTGCCGTTTGGCCTATCATATTATTCGACGTAATATTGGCAAGCCGGAGGACTTTCGCTATGCCAACTGGCGGAAAGAATGGGGTAAATGGGTGGTGCCCAGGGCCTTTTTCCAGGTCTTTATGTTACAAGGACTTTTTATGATAATCGTGGCGTATCCGGTGTTGTTGATACAGGCGTCAACCCGAACCGGATTTGGACTTATTGAGATGCTGGGGCTGGCTGTCTGGATCACTGGATTTTATTTTGAATCTGTGGGAGATCGACAGCTCAGAGAATTTAAGAAAGATCCGAAAAATAAAGGGAAACTCATTCAACATGGCTTGTGGCGGTACACCCGTCATCCTAATTATTTTGGAGAAGCCACCATGTGGTGGGGCTTGTGGATTATGGCTATACCCGTTGAGTGGGGATGGACCGGTATGATAAGTCCTCTGGTCATTACATGGCTTTTGCTGTTTGTCTCCGGGGTGCCGATGCTGGAGAAAAAATATCAGGGAAATCCGGAATTTGAAGCCTATGCAAGACGAACCAACGCTTTTTTTCCCGGACCTACCAAGGAAAGCGATCAATCAAAATAAAGCATCCTAATAAAACACAACAAAAGTATTGGAATTAACTTGACAAATTAAAATAATGGGTGTAATATAGATAAAAATAACAATAGAAATTCAGTGAATGGAAAAAGTAAGCAACATCTGCAAGTCCAAAGCGAGCCGGGATGGGTGGAAGCCCGGTGACAGTCAGGTTGCTGAATGGTTCCAGGAGAAGCCGCACCAAACGAAGAGGAGTAGTGTTGGCCGGAAGTCCACCGTTAACAGGACAGGGTATCGAGGAAATTTTCTTCCGTACCTGTAAAGAGTGAGACGGTTTAATCGTCTAACATAGGTGGCAACACGGGATCAACGCATTTCGTCCTAACTTTAGGATGGGGTGCGTTTTTTATTCTAAAGTGATTGCCTTGGATGTTACGACAATTATTGTCTAAACTGGGTGGTACCGCGAGTGTATAAAAACACATCGTCCCTATTATGGGATAGATGTGTTTTTTTGTATTTAAAATAGAGGAGGATGCCTTATGAAGATCATGCCTTATGAAGTTTATGAAAAAAAAGCCCATAAAAATCAGCGTGTTTGTGTGACGGCAGAATTACCGGGAGATACTGAAACGCCCATTACGTTATACCAAAAACTGCAGCAGCCAGGTGGCACATTTTTACTGGAAAGTGTTGCTGATGGTGTCAGGCGTGGAAGGTATTCATTTATCGGAAACAATCCGGAAAAACGATTAACATCATATGGATTAAAATGGAAGGTTCAGTATAGGGATGGTCATGTCGAAGAGGGAGAAGGGAAAATTCTGGATCATCTTAAGGAAATGTTGGGAGAAGCAATTCCCTCCCCCATGGAAGAAGGCCCGGACTTTATCGGCGGCGCTGTTGGCACCATGGGATATGACTTGATTCGCCAGTATGAAGATTTAGGAGAAACAGGTACGGATGATCGACAATTGCCGGACGCTGATTTTTTTATCATGAACCAGCTGGTTGCTTTTGATCATGCTCGACAGGCTATTTTGCTAATGGTGGTAACAGAAACAGAAGGATCCCTTTTTCGAAATTATGGAGAAGCCGTGCAAAAGTTAAAGCAATTGGCTGAAAAGATTCGACAACCAGTGGCGGAGAAAGTGGAAGACAACCATAATCAAAAAAATTCCGGTAAGATTAGCAGTACGGAGACTGAAGACAGCTTTACGGAAAAAGTACTAAAAGCGAAAGAATATATTCGAAATGGCGATATATTTCAGGTAGTGTTATCGCAACGCTACTGCGTTCAGCCGTCGCCGCCCCCCTTTGAAACCTATCGCAAACTGAGAACCTTAAACCCGTCACCCTACTTATTTTACTTTGATTTTGACGATTATCAGCTGATGGGAGCTTCTCCGGAAATGCTGGTGAAATGCATCAAGGGATCCATCGAGACCTGTCCCATTGCGGGAACAAGGCCACGCGGAAAAACGCCGGAGGAAGATGAGGCATTGGCTAAAGAAATGGCTTCTGATGAAAAAGAAAAGGCAGAACATTTAATGCTGGTGGATTTAGCCAGAAATGACGTAGGGAAAGTATCTGAGTTCGGAAGCGTAACAGTGGATCCCTTTATGGTAGTCAAAAAGTTTTCTCATGTGATGCATCTGGTGACAGAAGTTCAGGGGAAACTCAGAAACGATACCAACGCCTTTGACGCCTTGGCTTCCTGTCTGCCGGCAGGAACCTTATCCGGAGCTCCCAAAATACGAGCCATGGAAATTATCGATGAATTGGAGCCGGTGAAGAGAGGTCCCTATGGGGGAGCAGTAGGATATTTCAGTTATAACGGACATATGGATACCTGCATCACCATTCGAAGTGTTTTGTTCCAGAATGATAAAGCCTACGTTCAGGCAGGCGCCGGAATTGTTGAAGATTCTCAGCCGGAAGCAGAATATCAGGAAAGCTATCGAAAAGCCCAGGGTATGTTGCAGGTACTCATAGATGAGAAGGAAAGAGAGGAGAAAGCACAATGATTATTATTTTAGATAATTATGATTCCTTTACCTACAATTTGTTTCAGTACATCGGCGAAATCAATCCAGAAGTAAAAGTGATTCGAAATAATGCGGTTACCGTTGAAGAATTGAAGAAAATGGCGCCTTCTCATTTAGTGATTTCTCCTGGACCGGGTTTTCCCATCGATGCCGGTATTTCCATTGAAGCGATCCGCGAGTTAGGACCCCGAATTCCAACTCTTGGCATATGCCTGGGACATCAGGCCATGGGGGAGGCCTTTGGTGGGAAAGTGGTTCATGCAAGCCGACGAGTACACGGAAAGACGGATAAAATATATCATAAGAATAGCGGGATTTTACAAGGAATCCCTGAAGGCTTTGTTGCGACACGGTACCATTCACTGGTGGTTAGCCCGGAAGCATTGCCGTCAGAGCTCAAGGTAACTGCCTTGACAGATCAAATGGAAATAATGGCCATGGAGCACGAACGTTATCCCATCTATGGATTGCAGTTTCATCCGGAATCCCTGGCAACGGAATATGGAAAGGAAATCCTGAAAAACTTTCTGAGAGAGGAGATCGTCGCATGAAGAGTTTAACGGCAGTGATTGAAAAACTAATGAAGAACCACTCCTTACAGCCGGAAGAAATGACAGAAAGCATGAATGCCATTATGGACGGAGAAGTCCACGAAATACAGCTGGCTGCATTCCTTACCGCTCTTCGTCATAAAGGGGAGACGGTGGAAGAACTGGTGGCGGCGGCGAAAGTAATGCGTAGCCGGGCGAAGGCACTGCCTTACTCCTGTCCTGATGCGGTGGACACCTGTGGAACCGGTGGAGACGGAGGAAAAACATTTAATGTTTCCACGGCGGCGGCATTGGTGGCGGCAGCTGGTGGAGCAAAAGTGTTAAAGCACGGAAATCGGAGTGTTTCCAGTAAGTCGGGGAGTGCCGATGTGCTGGAAGCTATGGGTATCTCAATTCATCAGGAGCCAGCGGAAGCCATGGGAAAACTCCATCGTTATGGGATGGCATTCCTATTCGCACCCGATTATCATGCCAGCATGAAGCATGCTGCCGGTGTGCGAAAAATGCTTGGTTTTAGAAGTGTCTTTAATATGCTGGGCCCTTTGGTCAATCCTGGGAGCGTTGAGCAGCAGGTAATGGGAGTTTACGATGCATCTTTGACAAGGCCTATGGCAGAAGCATTAATGAAATTGGGGGTTAAACGTGCGATGGTGGTTCATGGTTCTGACGGAATGGATGAATTGACAGTTACCGGAGACTCCTATGTTTGTGAAGTCAAACATGGAGAAATTTTGGAATATGTCATCAAGCCAGAGGAACTTGGATTGGAATTGGTCGATCTGAAAGAACTGGAAGGAGATGGGCCGGAAGAAAATGCAGAAAAGATTCGACTGGTGCTGGAAGGAAAACGGGACGGAAGTCGTTCTATCGTTCTTCTCAATGCAGGAGCAGTCCTTTATGTAGCCGGCATTGCCAGAAATCTTCAGGAAGGTGTTCTCAAAGCAGCAGAAATCATCGACGATGGCAGCGCATTAGCCTTTTATGAACTGGTTCGCACGGACAATAAAAAGGATGGGGAAATGGCATGCTGAAAAAAATCCTCGAAAGAACCCAACAAAATCTACTAAATCAGCAAGATCTTGTTCCTATGAACTTATTGCTGGAAGAGATTGAAAAGTATGAAATGGTAAAAAGTCCACCGGTTCCGTTGCTTCCTCAATTGCTGGAGAAGACAAAGGAAAAAGAAGCACCGGCGGTCATTGCGGAAATAAAAAGAGCATCTCCATCAAAAGGAAGGCTGTGCGTTATCGATAACCCCGGCGATCTGGCAAAGACTTACCAAGAAGCCGGCGCAGCGGCCATTTCTGTGCTGACGGAACCCAGTTATTTTGAAGGTGCCTTTCAGGATTTCAACGAAGTTAAAAACACGGTTTCTTTGCCGGTTCTGAGAAAAGACTTTATCATTAGCCTCTATCAGCTGTATCAGAGCAAAAAAATGAAGGCGGATATCATTTTACTGATAGCAGCTGCCTTAACCGATGAGGAATTGAAAGCTTTTCATCAAACAGCTCATCAACTCCATTTACAGTGCTTGCTGGAGGTTCACGACAGAGAAGAATTGGAGCGGGTAAAGGCATTAGATCTGATTCCGGAAAAAGATTTTATCGGGATCAACAACCGGGATTTAAAAACCATGCAGGTGGACATTCAAACCACCGAAAAACTAAGCCATCATCTTCCCCGGAACATTCACATGATTAGTGAAAGTGGTATCAGAAACAATCAGGACTGTCTTCAAGTCAAAAGCTATGGTGCCACCGGAGTATTAGTGGGAGAAAGCCTCGTGACCCACCGCTTTCCAGGAGATGTTCTGCGGACATTGAGAGGAGAAATGTTATGACTCAGGTGAAAATATGTGGTATCAGTAGGCAGGAAGAATTGGCAGGCATCCGGAAAGGAAAGCCGGATTACGTGGGTTTTGTCTTTGCTCCCAGTAAAAGACAGGTGACACCGGAGCAGGCACTTCATCTTACAAAAGAACTGGATGCATCCATTCAACGCGTTGGAGTCTTTGTTAATCTGGAAGAGACTGAATTGCTAAAAATGGCACATCAGGTGTCCCTGGATGTCATTCAGCTGCATGGAGATGAAAGCCCGGCTTATTGTCAACGAGTCAAAGGAGAAGGCTATCGGATCTGGAAAAGCTTTACCATCGGGAAACCGGACGATCTAAATCAAATGAGAGATTATCTGGCGGATGGATACCTACTGGATGCGGCAGGTCCTCTCCGGGGAGGTAACGGCGTGACATTCCCCTGGGAGTTGGCACGAAATATTTCCGTGGAAGGAAAACTGGTATTGGCCGGTGGAATAAATGCCGGCAATATCATAGAAGCCATAGAAACGGTGAACCCAGACATAGTGGATATCAGCAGTGGTGTTGAGGTGAAGGGCATAAAATCCGAGGAAAAAATAAGAGAATTAATGGATAGATTAAGGAGTGTGGCGAAATGACAGCAACGATGGAAAAAGTAATTGAAGAGACAGTGCTGGAGGATCGATTTGGCATCTT
>SLLE01000186.1 GCA_007134225.1 Tindallia sp. | reverse complement strand
TTCAAATTGCTCACGAAAAAGGAGTAAACATTCTGATCCTGCCGGAATTGACGATTTCCGGATATCTGTGGGAAACGGAAAATCCACAGATCATCAGAGATCATCTGCGGCATTGTGCCAATCAGGAAATCCAGCCATGGTTGGACAGTATCCGGGACAGCCTGGATGATAGTGGAAACGGGCTGGAATATGTGATTTTCAACAATGCCCGGCCTCTAAATGGAGACTTCTACAACTCCACTTATTTCTTGCATCCGGTGGGAGACTGCAACGATCAGGAACGCATTTACGACAAAATTTTTTTAACGCCCATTGAAGTGCCTTACTTCCGGAGAGGTACGGATCGAAGATTGATTCTGGATACCCAATGGGGTAAGTTTGGATTTTTGACCTGCTATGATCTTTGTTTTATGGAGCTTCCAAGAAAATATGCCATGGTGGATGAGGTGGATGCCATCATCACTGTGGCAGCATGGAGGTCTCAGGCCGTAAGAGAGTACGCCATGATGAATATACGAACAGACAACTATTATGGGTATATCTGGAATCTGATGAATTCATCCAAAGCTGCCTACAACCAGGTGTGGAGCCTCGGCGTGAACTGTGTAGGAAGCCATGAAGTTAATGGCAGCCTTTTCTGGGGAGGCAGTGGCGTCTGGGCACCCTCTGGCTTGCCTTTGCTGCAAGGATCCAATATGCGGGAAGAACTACTGGTGATCCACAACCTGGACATTGCTAACTACGAAGAAAAACACTCTGTGGAATTTAATTATCGACTGGAATTTAATAATGTCTACAAAGAAATCAAGGAAACCTACCCGGAACCGGTAGTAGTGGATGGAATCATCTCAGATCGCTCTAACAAGAAATAAGGAAAATGCCCGCCAGAAGACTGATTTAATTACCTGTCTACTTGACAAGGATCAGTTCAGACTTGGCGGGCATTTGTCACTTAACGGAAATGATGTTTCTACCATAAAAGATTTCCGTCATTTCTTTTTGTATCTTCTTCTTTATTTTCTTGCGTTCGGCAGGCGTGAAAGCATCTTTGGGTGTGTCGAACAGATAATCATCCAAATCAAATTCTCGCAAGATCATCTTGGTGTGAAAAATGCTTTCTTGATACATGTTGACATCAATCATCTGATACTGGCTTCTTGTTTTGGCGGGAATATAGTTTTGGATGGAGTTGATTTTGTGATCAATAAAGTGTTTTTTTCCATCAACATCCCGAGTGAAGCCGCGAACTCTGTAATCGATAGTGATGATATCTGAATCAAAGCTTTTAATTAAATAATTCAACGCTTTCAAAGGTGAGATTTCACCACAGGTCGAGACGTCTATATCAGCACGGAACGTACTGACACCTTGATCCGGATGACTTTCCGGATACGTATGAACCGTGACATGGCTTTTGTCCAAATGGGCAACGACGGATTCTTTTTGCAGATGATCAGACTCTTTGCCCAGGTTATCCACCGGCCCTTCTGCGATGAGCATGGTTACGCTGGCACCTTGTGGTTCATAATCCTGTTGGGCAATATTCAGTACGTTGGCACCAATCATGTGGGTAACGTTGGTCAGTATTTCTGTTAATCGCTCGGCGTTGTACTGAGAATCAATATAGCGGATATACTCTTTCCGATGCTCGAAGCTTTCGGCATAAGCGATATCATATATATTAAAGCTTAAGGATTTGGTTAAATTGTTAAAATCATACAGTCGTAGCTTTTTAATTTCTTTTATTTTCAATGAACGACCTCCTTCCAATCAATATCCAACTTTCATTCATTCCATACATTATTATAACGATGCTGCCTTTTGGACGCAACCATAATTATTTTGCAATAACAAACAATTCAACATAAACAGGATTCTAACCTTCAGGTGGACCTTTAACCCTTTACTGCAGTCCTTATACTGTAATTTCAGGAAAGGGACGACGAGGGACAAAGTTCCTCAAATTATGCATTATGTCCCCCCTGTGTTTACATTCACATTTAAAGATGTATAATTGTAAATATCACAGGAAATATGTTAATAAAAAATATGCACGACTTTGCGAAAGAAATAACAAAGTTGAAGCCTTAATGGGGAGGAAAAATTGATGAAAAAGAGTTTATTGGTATTGATGTTTGTTTTGATTATGGCCTTAGTGGCAACAGGTTGTGGCGGTACAGGAGCAACAGAAGAAGCGGTGGAAGAGCCGGCAGGCGACGTAGAGGTATTGACAGCGGAAGAATCTGAATTCAATGAACGTGGTCATAAGGCTGTTATTGAAATTACACGTGAAAATGGTCAGATTGTAGCGGTAGACTTTAACGAAATTTATGAAGAAGGCGGTAATAAGAAAGAGGACGCCGAATACAATGAAAATATGGAAGCTGTATCTGGAACTTCATTCGTAGATGGCGTTGCTGCACTAGAAGCGGCTCTGATTGAATCACAGGATCCTGACGCCGTTGATGTGGTAAGTGGAGCCACCAGCAGCTCTGATAAATTTGTTGAATTGGCGAAAGAAGCCCTTCAATAAACAGTTACTGATAACCCCCTACCCGGCGAAAGCCGGGTTTTTTCTTTGGTAAAATCAGTTTGTCGGGCGTGATACAGGGTATCCAATTCGACATATTAGTTAGGAAAAATACTGAAAAAGAAAGGGGAAAACATATGAGCCTGGATGAGCGATATGTGCGTAATATGAATATGCTGACACTGGAAGAAAACCATACCATTCAACAATCATGCGTAGCGGTTATTGGTTGTGGCGGCCTGGGTGGCGGCATTATAGAAATGCTGGCCAGAGTAGGAGTTGGAAAAATCATTGCTGTCGATGGAGATGTATTTGATCGGAGCAACCTAAACAGGCAACTGCTATCTCATAGGGATAATATTGGGGAAAAGAAGGCTGAAGAGGCAAAAAAGCGGATAGATCTGGTCAATCCGGATGTGGAAGTGATTGCTGTTTCTGAACGTATTGATGAGAATAATGGACGAAAAATGCTGGAAGGTGCACAGATCCTGGTGGATGCTACGGATCGCATTAAAACTCGCTTGATGCTTCAAAAATTGGCAGAAGAAATCCGTATTCCCATGGTTCATGGAGCGATTGCAGGATGGTTTGGCCAGGTGACAACCATTTTGCCAGGAGATGGAACGTTAAATGCAATTTATCCGGAAAGTGACAACGATCAGGGTATTGAAAAACAACTGGGAAATCCTTCCTTTACGCCTGCAATGGTAGGCTCCGTACAAGTGAGCGAAGTAGTCAAACTATTGATCAATCGAGGGGAACTTCTCAGGCATAAAATGCTCTACATCGATTTGTTTGAACAAGAATATACATTGCTGGAAATGTCGCAGTAATCATTTCTCGAGGGCTTCCTACTCGGCGGTTTTGTGTGCACACCGTGGTTTTGTGTGCTTGACACAGAATAAGGAATAACGTATGATGGATAGAAACCTTTTCTTTTAATGTGGTACCGTGAGACCGCGAAAGAATAACATAGAGTGGTTTTAAATGCTTATCTCGCGATAAGCATTTTTTGTGGAAAAAATGAGAAAAGACGTATTGGAAAGAGGTGATAAGTAATGAAAGGACAACCCAAAAATGAACTGATGGATGATGAAAAGATCAAAAGAACCATTACCAGGATGACGCATGAGATTATTGAAAAAAATAAGGGAACAGAAGATCTGGTACTGGTGGGCATAAAAACACGTGGAGTGCCTTTAGCCCGGAGGCTTAAGGATAAGATTTTTGAATTTGAGCAGGTGGAGATTCCTTTGGGTGAAATAGACATTACCTTTTACCGCGATGATTTAACGAAGAAAGATGACCGTCCAATTCTTAAGGTTCCCTACTTTGATTTTCCAATAGAAGGTAAAACCATCATCCTGGTGGACGATGTTCTCTATACCGGAAGAACGGCAAGAGCAGCCATTGAGGCTTTGATGGATATGGGGAGAGCACAAAAAATTCAGTTAGCCGTGCTGGTGGATCGCGGTCACCGGGAACTTCCCATCAGAGCGGATTATGTAGGGAAAAACGTTCCTACATCACGTGATGAAATTGTTGCTGTACATCTTTTGGAAACAGACGGGATTGATAAAGTGAATATAGAGGAGTTAAGCAGTCTTTAAAGGAGGCAGCGATGAAAACATTAAGAGCATCCCAACGGTTAATGGTTGCTTTGGACGTTGGAACAGCGGAAGAAGCGAAAGCTCTAACGGAAAAAATTGGAGATGGTGTTACATGGTACAAAGTTGGAATGGAATTGTTTTATGCAGAGGGTCCAAAGGTAATTGAAATGCTCAAAGAGAAACAAAAGAAAGTGTTTTTGGATTTAAAGTTTCATGATATCCCTAATACGGTGGCAGGTGCGGTGCGAAGTGTCTCAGAGCTGGGCGTTGACATGTGTAATCTCCATGCCTGTGGAGGCAGAGAAATGATGCAACGAGCCATGGATGCAAACAAGGATGCTGCAGCGAAAACGGGCAAACCTCCTGCAAAAATCATCGGTGTAACGATTTTAACCAGTATGGATCAGCATGTTTTCCAAACAGAACTTGGGTTTTCCGGTGAAATACGTGAAAAAGTCTTAAGTTGGGCAGAGTTAGTTAAAGAGGCAGGACTTGATGGTGTGGTAGCATCCGCACATGAAGCGGAGATGATTAAAAAAAAGTGCGGGGGAGATTTTTTGATAGTCACTCCCGGCATCAGGCCTAAATCCAGTGAAGTGAATGACCAAAAGCGAGTGATGGATCCGGCCCAGGCATTAAAAAATGGAGCAACTCATTTAGTGGTTGGAAGACCCATTGCAAAGGCGGAGAATCCCGCCCAAGCAGCTGAAAGAATATTGAAAGAAATGGAGGAAGTGCTATGACAATGGAAGAAATACTCAAAATATTTCAGGATTCAGATGCCTTGCTGGAAGGTCATTTCTTACTGACTTCCGGAAAACATAGCAACCGCTATATCCAGTGTGCTCAGGTACTGAAAAATCCGAAGTCGACAGAAACACTGGTATCTGAGCTTGCGAAAAAACTTACGGGTAAATATGACCTGGTGGTTGGACCGGCAATGGGGGGCGTCATTGTCGCCTATGAAATGGGCCGTCAGTTGGGAGTATCGGCGCTGTTTACAGAAAGAGAAAATGGAAAAATGACCTTAAGGCGAGGTTTTGAAATACCACCACAAAGTCGTGTTCTTGTAGTGGAAGATGTGATTACAACCGGTGGTTCCGTAAAGGAAGTGGTTGAACTGGTCGAAGATGCAGGCGGTATTGTGTCAGATGTCGCTGTATTGGTGGACCGAAGTAGTGGAAACCATGCGCTGCAAGCGCCGCCCATTTCCCTTGTGAAGCTTCAGGTGGAAACCTATGCTCCAGAGGCTTGTCCGCTATGCAAGGATAGCAGGCCGGTTAAGCCCGGAAGCCGTCAAATTTGATGAATCAGGTATTCCTTGAACTTTATTTCCAGTGGCGATAAGGTTCGATACTTATGATGAACCAGATGAAAATTTCTGGTCAGAATCATATCCGGGATGGTAAGTGCTTTTAGGGAGCCGTTTAGCAACTCTTGCTGGATGGCTCTTTTGGATAAAATGGAAACACCCATATCATCCATAATACATTTTTTAATTACTTCAGTATTTTCGATATAAGCAGCCACTTTCAGCTCCCTGATGCTGCGATTGTTTTTCTTAAGGGCTGCTTCAAAAAGTCTTCTTGTGCCGGAGCCCTGCTCGCGGAAAATGAAGGGTTTCCGGATAATATGATCCCAGGGAATTTCGCCCTCATAATGTTGGTACTCATCCGTGTTTGGTACAACTAAAGCCAGCTCGTCCGACGTCAGCGAATGAAAGATCAGGTGACTGTGGGATGCTTTGCTTCCAACAACGCCAATATTATGTTCTTCTGTTAAAATGCCCTCAATGATTTTTTCGGAAGCCATATGGCGCAAGGTAAGAACAACGTCGGGATATCGTTGATTAAAACCTGTTAAGAGGCGTGGCAATATGTACTGTTCGGGGATTGTACTGGCGGCGATTTCGATTTGTCCTACAAACTGTCCGCGGTACTCGCCTAACTTAAAATTAGCACTCTCTTTTATGTTGAGCAGCTGAAGCGCGTATTCATAAAGAATTTTTCCGGCAGGGGTTAAGGATATTTGTTTACTGCTGCGATTAATTAAGGTTGTTTTTAGCTCCTTTTCCAGGTTAATGATGTGACTGCTAAGGGTTGGCTGGGTTAAAAAAAGGTGTTCAGCCGCCTTTGAATAGCTTTTGTATTTTGCGATGGCGACAAACGTCTCTAATTGCTTGAATTCCAAATCAGCACCTCCAATTAATCGTTAGGATTCAGACACATTATATCATAAAGGTGTCGAGTAGGATAACTAGAAGAAGGGTATGAAAATTCTGTAATAAAAAGATTATTTCTCTACAGGAGGCGAAATATTTGTTTGATAGGGGGATATACATGAGTTGGATTCAGGAAATACTGCAATCAAGAAGAATAAAACAAGTAAAAATGCTCCTGAAAAGAATTAAGGAAAATGAAGTGACCGCATTGGCAGCACAATCAACCTATTATTTAATTTTATCTTTTTTTCCTTTTTTGATTTTTATGATAACAGTGATCAGTTACACACCTATACTGGATGAGGAGGTTATTTTTCAGCTGAGACCATTTATGCCGGAAGAAGTCTTTGAACTTGTCCTGTCTAATGTGGAGGGAATGCTTAGCGCCAGAAGTGGGACATTGATGTCTACCGGGATGATCATGACTCTTTTTGTCGCATCTAATGGAATTGCAGCGATGATGCGTGGCGTGAACAAGGCGTATCGGTCTTCTGAAAACAGACCTTTTTGGAAGGTGCGGGGGTTGGCAATTCTGTTTACCATCGCACTATCACTATTGATTATTCTGTCGTTGTTAACACTTGTTTTTGGTGAACTTATAGGAACTTATGTTTTTGAATGGATGGGTATTTCAGAGTTTTTCAAGGATGTATGGCAGGTTTCCAGAATTGTTATAACGCTGGTTGTGATGGGGTTAGTTTTTTCCGCGTTTTACAAGTTTAGCCCGAATGTGAAGGTGAAGTTTAAAGAAACCCTGCCGGGGGCAATTTTCACAACGGTTTGCTGGGTTCTTTTCTCCTTTGGCTTTGCCTATTATGTCAATCAGTTTGGAGAATATACGGTGATGTATGGCAGTATTGGTGGCATCATTATTTTGCTGATGTGGCTATATTTGAGTAGTATTGTGGTCTTGGTGGGAGCTGAGATTAATGGATGGTACCATGAAATGAAAATCGAATAAAAGTGGAAGCAAGAAACCGGCAAGTTATAAATCCTCTGGTTAGTGTGATAGAAGATCCACTTTTGTAAGAAGAACTCATTTCAAATGATTATTATCGACCAGTTCAACGGATTCTTAGAATTGGTACAGGGGAAGAGCTGGAAGAAAGTAAAAACGAATAAAAATTATCATGTTGATCAGCTGGGATGATTGATTTATCATCCCAGTTACTTTATGCTTGAACAAACCTCTTTACCGTTACATTAACCTGTGGACAGAAAAAAACAATTCAAAAATAAACAGGATTTTTAGCTTCAGGTGGAGTTTTAACTCCATCTGAAGGTTAGAATGCGTTATCCATAAGTAGATGGCCCAAATGGACCATTTGGTGGCAGATACTTAGTTTGTTCACCTAGGGACGTAGCACCGCTTATCTCCCTCTTGCAGAAGAGGGAGTCTTAGCGGTGGTAGTCATCGGATAAATATGTTAAATGGCTATATTACTTGACTTGATAGGATTACTGGATTATAATGTTTTCAATTATCTTACATAAAGAGGTGTTGATATTGCGTATCATCGTGCTGATAAAAGAAGTTCCTGACATGGAAAAGGTGCGATTTGACTCCGAAAAAGGTGTCGTTGATAGAAAATCAGCAGGCACTGAAGTAAACCCCTTCGACTTGAATGCGTTGGAAGCGGCAGTGCAAATGAAAGAGATAGCGGATGCTTCCGTCACTGCCCTATGCATGGGACCACCGCAGGCAGAAAAATCATTGAAGGAAGCAATTGCCAGAGGTGCTGATGAAGGAATTCTTTTATCGGATGCGGCTTTTGGAGGATCCGATACATGGGCCACGTCAATAACATTGGTGGCAGCCATTAAAAAGATGGGAGATTATGACTATATTTTTGCAGGAGAGAAGACGGTAGACGGAGACACTGGACAGGTGGGTTCTGAAGTGGCATCGATGCTAAAAATTCCTCAGATTTGCTTTGTTGAAAGTCTGGAAATGAATAAGGAAGGACTAACGGCAATGGTGGCGGTATGGGATGGAATCTATCGAAAAACCCTTACAGGAAAAGGAATGCTTACCTTTACAAAAGCGGCAAACACTCCGAGGCTTCCGGGCATTCGGGAAAAAATGAAGGCAAGGAAAATGGAAATTCCTGTCTGGGACCTTCGGTTTCTAAGCGAGTATCTGAATGAAACGGATACAGGATTTAAAGGATCTCCTACGAAAGTGAAAAAAGTGGTTGTGCCTCCAGTACTACACCGGAAGGGAAAAATATTCAGAGAAATCAATGATGCTTGTCTAAGAGAGGTGAAAGGGGCACTGATCGCGAGGGGCATAACGGAAGGGGTGAAGAAGTGACGCAACAGAATAATCCAATCCTGATCGTGGCAGAGCATAACGGGCAAAGTATCCATCCCATCACTTATGAACTCATGGGAAAAGCAAAAGAACTGGCCAAGCAGCAGAACCTTCCGTTGGCAGTACTGGCTTTGGTTTCCCCGACAGTTGATTTGCAGGAATTACGGTTCAGGGGAGCGAACAGCATTTTTTATATCCGTCATGATTGTTTTGCTTCTCCAGACGAGTCGCTTTATGCGCAAAACATGTCAAATGTCATACGAGACTTGGAACCGGAAGTGATCCTGATCGGAGCTACGCCTTTTGGAAGGTCTTTGGCTCCAAGATTAGCAGCTATTTTGGAAACTGGTTTGACGGCAGACTGTACCGACCTGAAAATGGAGGAGGGTCATTTGGTCCAAATACGACCAGCTTTCAGTGAAAATATCCTTGCACATATCCAAACGGAAACGAAACCACAAATGGCGACGGTTCGCTATAAAGAATTTGCAGAAGCTGAGAGAAATGAAAAAGAGCCAAGTGAAATGATAGAACTACAAACATTAGAAACAGTAGGGCATCAAGCCATTAAAACCGAACGAATTTCCGATTTTATCGTTGATATTACCGAAGCACCGGTGGTTGTTTCCGGTGGAAGAGGCCTGAAGAAAGCGGAAGATTTTAAATTACTGCAAGCACTGGCAGATGCCTTGGGAGGAATGCTTGGCGGCAGTCGTGCCGTTGTGGAAGAAGGATTTATATCCAAGGATCATCAGGTGGGTTATTCAGGCCACCGGGTAAAACCAGTGCTGTATGTAGCATGTGGTATTTCTGGTGCACCGCAGCACTTAGCAGGCATGAAAGAAGCGGAAATGATTATTGCCATCAATTCGGATCCTTCGGCTCCTATTTTCCAGATAGCGGATTATGGGATTGTGGGAGACTTGTATGAAGTGATTCCAAAGCTTATCAGTGAAATAAGCCGATAAGGCTAAATAAAGGGAAAGAAGAGGTGCTAAAATGAATGAAACAGCAGGAAAAATGGGTTTTTTAACGCTGGTTTTTGTTTGGTTTACAACACACTTTGGCGGCGGCTTTGCTTCAGGAAGACAACTGGTTGATTTTTTTGTCGGGTACGGATGGTATGCTGTTCTAATGCCCTTTATAGCTGTTGGAGTTCAGGCAATAGTATTTTATTTTGCCTGGAAATATGCCGTTGAAAAAGAACTATACGATTATAAAAGCTGGACGCTCTCCTTCTACCAGCCTGCTGAAAAACTGTTTTCAAATTTATTTGAAATTATGTACCTGTTGGTATTGCTAACCGCAACAGCTGTGGCTTTTGCCACCGGAGGAGCTACTATTTCTACGGTGCTTGGCACTCCATATTTACTGAACACGTTCATCATTGCCGGCGCCATGCTCCTGTTAACGATCTTTGGAGCCCATGTAGTCCGAAAAGCGGCAAAATACGTGGCATATACAATTATTTTAGGATTACTGGTGATTTACATTCCTAATGTGGCCACCTCCTGGTCCCGCATTTGGGAAAATGTAGGGTCTCTGCAAAGTGGAGCGCTTGAAAACCCGGGGAATTTTGGGAACGCGTTATGGAGTGCGATTTTGTACGCAGCATTTCAGGCCTGTGCACTGGGTGCTTACTTGGCTCATTCCGATGCTCTGAAGAACAAGGGAGAAGTGAAGAAAGCAGCAGTGGGTGGGTTCTTGCTGAATTATGGATTATTAATGTTGGCAACACTGGGCATTATGATATATTATACTGACGGTATTCTGGCAGAAGCGGTTCCGGCTTTGTTTATTGTACAGAACGGTGTGGGAGCATCCTGGATGGTACCAATGATTTCAGTGTTGATAGTACTGGGTGCCGTTTCAACAGGTGTTAATTTCATCTACGGCATGACGAACCGAATTGTGACCTGGCTTGGAAGAAAGGATCAGGAACCGGCGAACCAGTCCACTTTGAGAAAAAGAAGTATTATCAGCTCTTCGATTTATGTGGCACTCACCTGGTCTATTGCTCAGTTTGGTCTTATTCCTCTGGTGGCCAGAGGTTATGGATTCCTTGGCTATGTTGGCATTGTTGTTATTATCATACCAGTCTTGGTAAAAGGACTGAAAGGATGGAACTCAGAACCGGAAACAGTAGGGAAGGAAGTACCGGTGGAATCTTAATAATGGATATCCGGAAAAAGATCAAACAGAAATGAGGGACTTTGATGATGAATCGAGAAGAAGTCATTTTTAAAATGATAAAAATACTTGGAAATGACTGGGTTTTAACGGAACTTGATCAGACGGAAAGCTACTTATATGATGAAACAGAGCCGTTGCTAAGACCAAGTGCCGATAAAAACTGCATTGTGGTAAAGCCATCAAATGCATCAGAAATATCGGAAATATTTCGGTATGCGAATCAGTCAGGAACACCCATTATCCCGCGTGGAGGGGGTACGGGACTCTGCGGAGCAGCAATACCGACAGAAGCCGGTATTGTCATGAGTCTTGAAAGGTTGAATCAGGTAATAGAACTGGATGAAGATAATTTGATGATTACCGTAGAGGCGGGAGTCACACTGGAAAAAATGAATGAACACATCAGCCGACAAGATGAGCTGTTTTTTCCGGTGCATCCAGGAGACGAAGGAGCTCAAATAGGCGGCATGGTGGTGGAGAATGCTGGTGGTGTTGGTGCTGTCAAGCATGGAATCATGAGGAATCATGTAAAAGGAATGGAAGTGGTTCTGCCAACGGGTGAAATTGTCACCATGGGCGGCAAGCTGATGAAAAATAACATGGGATACGACCTGATGCATCTAATGATTGGCAGCGAAGGAACCCTTGGCGTGATTACCAAAGTGACACTAAGGCTGTACCCGCGTTTGAATTACAAAGGAACCCTTCTCATATCCTTTGAAAGTCGACAGGATGCAGCCAAGTCCGTATCACATATTTTAAAGAAAGGCATCGTTCCGCTGGCCATGGAGTATATCGATCGAATTGCTTCCAAAGAAGCGGCGGATCATGTGGGACAAACCTGGCCTGCCGCCAAAGGAACCGTTGACCTGATGTTGATTTTGGAGGAAGGAACGGAAGACGATTTATTTGAAAAGACGGAAAGGATAGTTGACATATGCGAAGCGAATCATGCAGTGGATAGCATGATTGCTGAAACGGTGAAAGAACAGAGAGCTATTCTGGATGTTCGGAGCAATATCTATACCGCTTTTAAGGAAAAAGCAGCAGATGCCATCGATATGGCGGTCCCGCCCGCTGATTTTCCGGCGTTTCTTGACGAATTAATGACTGTGGTGGATCAATACGGCACTCATTCGCCTACAGTCGGTCATATTGGGGATGGGAATATTCATAACATCATCTTAATGGTGGATGGAGAATTACCGGATTACTTTGAGGAACTGCGGGATGCCATGTACCGCGTGGCTCTGAAATATGGTGGTACCGTCAGTGCAGAGCATGGCACCGGCAAAACCAGAAAACAGTTTATGAACATGCAGTTCAGTGAGCGGGAAATCGAATTGATGAAAAACATTAAAAAGGTTTTTGATCCCAATATGATTCTAAACCCTGGTATGTTTTTCGACTAATGGATGCATCCACATACCCTAGCATTTGCATCATCATGCGTTATCATATATAATACGCATATACAAAATCAGAAGGAGTGGGTTTTTTGTATTTAGAAGAAGCTTCGAAACTACCCAAAAAAGTGATTGAAAATCTTGATGGAGATATGGGGAATCTAAAAGTTTATCTTGTTCAGGATTACAATGTCAATCTGCTAAAACGAATGGTCAATTTCGGGCTGGATATTTTTGGAGACTTGGGAATGGATGAGTGGGGCCTGGTCCCGCAAATCCGGCACGGGAATGTTTTTGTCCTACGGGAGGAAAGCAAAAAGAGAATCATTGGAATTGCAATTTTGATGAGAGACTGGGAAGACACTCAAAAATGCTACCTGTTTGACTACGCCATATCTGACGAGCTGCAGGGAAAAGGACTTGGGTATCATTTTCTGATAGCGATTATCCGAAATCTGGAAACCCAGGGCTTTACCAAAATGGGCCTTACCGTGGATATTGATAATACGCCGGCGATCAAGCTGTATAAGGATAAGGTTGGTTTTGAAATCGTCGGTGAAAACGAAGATGAGTACGGTGAGGGGCATCATCGTTATATCATGAACCTGCACTTTGACAAACTGAATGCACCTAAATAATGCAAAACGAAAGCCTCCTGCCTGGGGGCTTTTTATATCCTGTAAGTCAAGGAGCTGATAAAAAATGAATCGAAATCAACTATATATTTACCATGGAACAGACGCTAAATCAATGGTCGATCACTTGCTAAAGCGATCTGGAATTCAGTCTGAGATTAAGCCGGAATATCATGTAGGGATAAAGCCTAATCTGGTGGAAGCAAAACCGGCATCTTCAGGAGCCACCACACATCCAGAACTGGTGGAAGCAGTGGTTGAGTTCTTGCAGGAAATAGGAGTGCAAAAAATTACTGTCATGGAAAGTTCTTGGGTGGGGGATGATACGGAGGAAGCCTTTCGGGTTTGTGGTTATGAGGAATTGGCACACCGAAAAAAGATCAAACTGGTGGATTTAAAAAAAGACGTCACCATCAAACGAAAAGCAGGCAAGATAGAGCTGGAGGTTTGCCGAAGTCCCATGGAGGTGGATTATCTTGTGAACATGCCGGTGATGAAGGGGCATTGCCAGACGGGAATTACCTGTGCACTGAAAAACATGAAAGGATGTATTCCGGATGCTGAAAAGCGACGCTATCACAGGATAGGGTTGCACGAACCCATCGCGGCGGTGAACAGCATTATCCGTCCGGACTTAATTCTGGTAGATGCACTGAATGGTGATTTAACCTATGAAGGCGGCGGATCACCCGTCCCCATGGACCGGATATTGCTTGGGAAAGACCCGGTACTGGTGGATGCCTGGGCGGCTAAAACCATGGGTTGGGAGCCAGGAGAAATTAAATACATTATGCTGGCGGAATCCTTGGGCATTGGAAGCAGCTGCGTTGAAAGAGCAGAAATGCAGGAATTTGGGAAAGCAAATCGCACAATAGATCCGGCAACTTTGAGAGGAGATGC
>SLLE01000087.1 GCA_007134225.1 Tindallia sp. | reverse complement strand
GTATAATTCGGATGTCATTAGTGGTGCCCAAATCCATCACGGTTGCATTTGGAATACCACTGGTGACAAATGCCGCATCAATCATGCCATTACGCATTTGGTCCACTGCTTCTCCATACATCAGATAATCTTCGTCGACGTCATCATAGGTCATTCCATGCGCTTCAAACATAAGACGAGCATTCAGCTCAACACCTGAATTGGGAGCACCAATACCAACGCTCTTCCCAGCCAGGTCACTGAATGATTCGATTCCGGAACCCTCCATCGCAACCAGTTGTACATAGTTTGGATACAAACTCATCAAACCTCTTAATTCTTCCTTAGGCTCTTCGTCTTCAAAAGCGCCAAAAGCTTCGTATGCCTGTGTGACCGCATCTGCCATCGTAATGGCCATCTCTGCCTGATTATTTAGCAGTAAGTTGATGTTTTCAACAGATGCACCCGTTGACTGTGCCGATGACCTGTATCCCAGCTCATTTTGAATGATACTGGAGAAAGCGCCACCTACCGGATAATAAACCCCGCTTGTTCCTCCTGTCGCTACCGTAATAAATAGATCCTGATCTGCTGTAGCTGTTTCTTCTGTTGTTTCTTCACCATTTTCCGCAGATGCCGCAGGCTCCTCAGCACCGCCGCCGCATGCAGCCAACACTAATGTTAACGCTAATAAAACTGCCAATAACTTTTTCATTTCGTAAATCTCCCCTTTTCTTTGTTCAAGATTTGATGAAGCATCCCATTATCGTTGCAATCTTTATGCCAGTATTCGTCAGTTTTAAGAATTCTTTTTTACTGCATGCAACGTACTTATTTTGAACGTTTTTCATTCCTTCTTCATTTTTGTAACGTGAACTATTAAAAAGTTTGCATCAAAAAAGCGGCACAAAGTTCCCCTTGTTTTCTGCCGCTTCCTCTCAGCTTTCCTTCATAATGGTCATACGAACCTTCAGCGATTATTTTTTCCGCCCAAGGTACTTTTTTCCTTAACGGCAATTTTTGCCGCTATTGTTCCCTATCCACAAATTAATCCAAATGATATCTGCTGATTTTATTGCGAAGTCCACGTTCACTAATTCCTAGCGTCTCTGCAGTTTTTTTTCGGTGACCGTTCAAAGCCGTTAATGTGGTTTCAATTACTTTCTTCTCCACCTCTTCCAGTTTCCAGCCAACTAACTGAGAAAACAGATTCTGATCGATGGACTTTTTTTCCATACTATTTTTTCTTAAATATTCCGGCAAATCACGGAATTCCATAATATCGCTTTCAGCCATTACAGCCGCCGATTCCAATATATTACCCAGCTCTCTGATATTACCGGGAAAATCATACTCCAACAAATATTTCATAGCATCCTCTGATATTCTGTTGACCATATGCCCTTCAGTTTGCAAATTTTGAAGAAAATGACGGATCAGCAAGGGCAAATCCTGCTTATTCTCTCTGAGCGGCGGTAGGGCTACACGAACAACATTCAATCTGAAATACAAATCCTGACGAAATGATCCTTCTTCAACGGCTTCAGCCAGATTTTGATTAGTGGCGGCGATCACTCTCGCCTGAACAGGAACCGCTTTGTTAGACCCTAAAGGTGTCACTTCTTTTTCCTGCAGTACACGAAGCAGTTTTGCCTGTAAACCTATTGGCATGTCACCTATCTCATCCAAAAACAACGTTCCCGTCTCAGCGAAATGAAATTTACCGATTTTATCGGTAACCGCTCCGGAAAATGCCCCTTTTTTGTGTCCAAAAAGCTCACTTTCCAATAAGTTCTCCGGAATCGCCGCACAATTCAATGCAACAAAAGGCTGTTTTTTTCGATTTCCCGAATAATGAAGCGCTTTTGCAACCAGTTCTTTTCCCGTTCCACTTTCACCATGAATCAACACGTTCGTGTCCAGATCCTTTAGCTTTTCAATTTTCTCGTATATTTTTTTCATCAGCGGACTTTTTCCAATGATCCCTTTATACGTATATTTAGATTCTAGTTCCTGGCTGAGGTATTCAATTTTTTTATTGAGCTCTTGATATTCGAGTGCCTGGTCAATTATGGAAAGCAGGCCTTCCATTTGAAGCGGTTTTGTGAGGTAGGAATAAGCGCCTTTTTTGATCGCCTAAACAGACGAAGCAATGGATCCATATGCAGTCATCATGATAACCAGTAAGTCATTCTGAATGCTTTTCATCTCCATCAATACATCAATTCCATTTACTTGCCCAATTCTCAAATCAAGCAAACATAATTGAAAATTTTCTTCTTCAAGCCATTGAACCGCCTGCCATGGTTCTGTCGTTGCCTTGACTTCATAATAGTCTTCCAGCGCAAATTCCAGCGATGTGCATATGGATATTTCATCATCCAATACCAGTATTCGTTTCATAGCTATTCACCCTTTCGAACTGAAGGTGGACAATAGTTCCCTGTCCTTTGACACTTTCAAAATAAACCTGTCCTTCATTCTCTTCAATATACCTTTTGGAAAGTGTCAGCCCAAGACCTGTTCCGCCTTTTTTAGTGGTGTAAAAAGGATCCAGCATCTTTGTGATTTCACATTATGTTAAGCCAATACCTTCATCCTGTATCAGGATTTCTGCCGTGTCCCCTTTTTTTCTTCCCAGAATTGTCATGGTGAGATTGTTGGCCGTAGGATTTTCATTTTGTTTTTCTTCCATTGCCTCCATGCCATTGAGCATAAAGTTAACCAACACCTGTTTTAGTTGATCGCGGTCTGCATAAACCCATAAAGCTTCCTCAACATCCACAACTAAATCCATGGCTTTACGCTCAAAAGAGGGAGCAAACAGAACAGCAACAGAATTAATCACTCCTTTGAGGTCAATTTGCTGACGGTTATTTTTTTTGGGTTTTGCATAGTCAATAAGGCTTTCTATCAGCTTGCTGACCCGGTCTATCTCTTTCGGAACGTACCTGGACATATCCTGTTGAAATTTTGGATTATTCATTTTTACCGGCAGCAATTCCACAAATGTTTTGATAGAGGTTAACGGATTTCTTATTTCGTGAGCAATCCCCGCCACTACTTGGTTTAATGCTTTGTTTTTTTCTTTTTCAATCCCCTGATCCCTCAGTCGCTTTTCTTCTGTAATGTCTTCAAAGGAGGCAATGGTTCCAACAATAACCTTTTCATAGCTTCTTAGTGGATAAATAGTATAACGAATAAACATTTTTTTACGATCTGGAGGGTTCCAGGCCATTTCTCCACCAACATACTGAGTTCCTTTCTCCAATACATTCTCAATCCGTTCCGTCAACAAAAGTTTGAGTAAATCAACTTCACTATGGTGATGACCAGTAATGTTTTCTTCAATGCCAGTTATTTCACCGGCCCTCGGATTAAAGGACGTTAAAATGCCATCCTGATCCACAGTGACAAGTCCTCTTGGACTGTTTTGCAAAACCTGGTTCTTCAATTCGCTCATGTTTAAGGTTTCCTGTATTTGACGACTCAGGTCATCGTTGGCCGTCTTCAGCTCATCCGTTTTTTTCTGAACCTCCTTTTTCAACACCCGGTTCCACCAAAGAATGGCCAAAAATACCAGCACCGCAATTCCACTTAGGATGGCAAATGCTCTTAATAGCACTTCCAGCCGCTGTTGAATGTCTTCACCTGCGAACCATTCATCATAAAGTCTTTGATAATCACTTTGGCCTCTGGCCAGTTGTATACCCCTGTTAAGCAAGTTCAATGTTGCATAGTTTTCACTTTT
>SLLE01000119.1 GCA_007134225.1 Tindallia sp. | reverse complement strand
TACCGGAGCCGCTGGCGCCCAGCACCACTACCAGTTCGCCGTCATATAAATTTAAGTCAACGCCTCTCAGCGCATAAACATCAACCTCCCCCATTCGATATCGTTTCTTCAGCTGTTGAGCCTCTATTAATGGAACTGCCATTTCACTCACTCCTTGTTGTAATTGATAATTGATGATTGACAATGGATAGTTTAATACAAAGATGCAAAGCAATGGATCGATCATTAAGTTTAAATACCCTCAGTGCACAGATATCCTATATACTGCTTCAGTATAGCATCCTACGCTCCCGCTTTGCCCTGCCGGAAGTTAGGGAAAATAAAAATAATGGTTTGTTTTAAAAAGCCTAACTTTTGCCAGGCCATTTCAACAGAACGGGAGGGTATGATGAAATCAATCAATGATCTTTTGATGGATCAAAAATATGAAAGGTGTGAAAGCATATGAAAAGAATGGTTACTCATCAAATGCTTCTTCTGGTATTGGGATTCTGTTTGTTATCCTTTTTTACCGTCAATGCGGAGGCATCAGGACAAAAGACTTTGGCCGAATCAGCACAGAATCCTTCCAGTGAAGAAAAAGGGCTTCCAACGCTGACATTAGAGGAAGGATTGGAAAGAGTCCTGGCAAGAAGCAGCCGCTTAAAGGAAGTAGAACATCAGTTCGAAAGGATTGAAGTATTACGCGATCGATCGTCCGAAACTCTACGCTACACCCGGCCTTATGGAAGAGGTTTCAATGAGGAGGATCAACGTCATCGGAATGAGCTTCTTCGTTATTTACAGTACGAAAGTAATCGAAAAACCCAGAGGTCCCATGAAGATTACTTAGAAGCGCTTTTAGAATGGGAGCTTAAAACCGCCTTTGCCGATTTAACTTTGCTGAAGGATCAGCAGGATTTAATGCAGCTTTCTCTAAAACACGAAGAACACATGCTGGTTTTAGCAGAACACAAACTGGAAAACGGACTCATCCACAGAGGTAAGTTGGAAAGAATGAGACGTTCCAAACAACAGATGATAGAAGAAAAAAACCGTTTAGATCAGGAAATTGACGTGCATTACCGGTTTTTAAATCAAATGATGGGTTTTCCGGCAGATTATCGGTATCTGGTTGAATGGGAAAGCGAAGAAGAGGAAAACTGGAATTTTCCGGATCCAACCCTGCAGGCCCGCCGCGTTCGAAGTCGGGACCCGTATTTAGAACAGATGGATCAGGACATCGAAATGGGAAAGTGGTCTCTCAGCCTATACACCTACAATGTGGGAGAAGAACCATACAAGGCGAAAGAAATCGATGTTCAGATTCTAAGGAATAAAAGAAGCCAAGTCCTTGAAAATTTGGAGAGATTACTGGCAGAGCGAATTGCTTCAGCAGAGGATTTGGTCATTCAATCCCGGCAGCTACAATTGAAAAAAGAAGGCTTGCAGGATCGCCTGCTGGAATTGGAATTATTGCTGGAGGCTGGTCTCGTAAGACCTGCGGAACTTACACAGGCCAGATTAGACATCAAAAAAGCAGCCTTTGAGCTGCATCAAAATCAATATCAGATTCATTATCTGTCAGAATTAATTAAACATCCATATTATGTTCCTGATTACGTGAACTAAAACTCAAAGAAATCCTGAAGGGAGGGTTGACCGATGTATACCAATGAAGATCAAAAAGGCTGGCATTTCCAGCTTCATGCAAAAACCCATATAGAATCATGGCTGATTGAAGAGTATCACTTTATTAACCTTGCTCACAAAAAAGACGGCAGTTCCGTCCTGGAAGGACGACTGCCGGATCTGTCTGCTTTCTATGGGGTATTACTATTGCTTCGGGATACAGGAATAGACATTTTATCCTTAAAGTTGAAGAGGTGTGAATATCCTTAACGCATTCTATTCAAAACCTGATTCAATCTTCAATGAGATTAAGCTCACGAGCATAGGCCACCGCCTGGGTCCTGTTTTTCACCGCCAGTTTTCCATAGATATTACTGGTATGCCACTTAACCGTCCCGGGCGATAAGTGAAGCTTTTTTGAAATATCAGCGTTGGATAAACCATCTTTGATCAGTTCCAGTATTTCCAATTCTCGTGGGCTTAACGCCTCAATCAGCGGCTGGTTTTGACTGGCCTTTTTTTCAGATCGAGATGTTTTTTCCTGAATTCCAGAATCCAGGAGGGTCTGATAGAAACCATTTTGACGGGCAAACTCAATCGCTTCTTTTCTTTTGGATTCAGCTTCAGATCCGTTTCCTAATTCTAACGCAAGCTTCGATCGGAGCAGCAGCGTTTCGATTCGAATCTTTCGCTGTTGTTGATAGGCCGGCTTTTGCTGAAGCTGGTCCAGAATTTCTTCCACTTTCTTGAGCTTTCCTTTTTTCAAAAGAATTTCCACCAAGGTTAAAAAAGCAACCTCCAATCCATTGCTCACTCGCTTTTCTTCCGCAACTCCAATGTTCCTCAACACCTCGCTCGCTTCTTCCCACTGTTCACTGGCAATCAGGAATTTCGCCTTCCAGATTTGTAAGGAGGCGACAATAAAAACGGCCAAGCCTTCCCGCTGATGAATGGCCTCCAGTTTTTCGATGATTTCCATTCCCCGGTTCCACTCTTTTCCAGAATACTTCAGATTTAAATCAAAGAGGCAAGTCCATGAATGGGTGAGATTTTCCGGCTCACTCATTTTTAATCCTTTCAGGACCAAGGCTTCAGCCTGCTCAAGATTTCCCTTTTCTCTTTCTGCTTCCCCTTGGAGTGCCCAGGCAAATCCTACTTTAGGCAGTTTGGAAAGACCGGATTTTTCCGATAATTCAATTAACTCTTCAGCCAGTTTGGCCGCTGGAACATGCTCTCCCTTAAACCAATAATGATAGGCAACTTTCAAGCCGGTGGAGATGGCAAAATGATGGTTATTCATTGCAACGGCATCCTGATAAGCCCGCTGATAATCCAAAGCCGCACTTTCGATGTCACCGGAAAATAGTTTCGCATCCCCTCTGAAGATATATGCGGCGAGCCGCCAGAAGTTAATCTCTGGCTTAAGACTTAGCAATGCTTTTTCCGTTTCCATTTTCGCTTTTTCAAATTCATTGTTGAGTATATGATCATAGGCCTGAACAATGGCTGTCATTCCTTCAAACTCTTTTTGCCTGTCCGGATCATCGTAGGTCAGGTTTTTCGCCTCTTCCAGGCAGCGACGAGCCTCAAGCGTTCCACTCAAAACAAAATGGGCCATCACATGATAGATCATTACCTGCGGTGCCCGTTTCAGATCATTCAAGGGAATATCCATGATCCAGCGGACTACCTGACCAACGGTCTCGTTGTTCATCAGTTCCTGCATGTTATCATCAAGGATTTTGGTTGTCCGCTCCAGGTTTCCCGACTTAAAACCAAGGCGAACCGCTTCTCCGATATCGCCTGCCTCCAAGTGCCAGTCCATGGCTTTATCATACAGGCTGTTTATCTGCTTAGGATGTTCTTTTTTTAAATAGTGCAGTAACAGATCTTTAAATAGCGGATGGTACCGGTACCATTCTCCTGTATCATCCAAAGGAATCAAAAATAAATTATGTTCCAGCAGGGTTTCGATAAATTGGATGCCATCTTCACGGCCTGTCAGCGCATCGCAAAGCTGGCTGTTAAACCGGTTTAAAATCGAGGTAATCATTAAAAACTGTCGCAAATCTTCCGACTGCTTTGAAAAAACTTCTTCCGTCAGAAAAAACAGAACATGCCG
>SLLE01000157.1 GCA_007134225.1 Tindallia sp. | reverse complement strand
TGAAAGTAATGGATTTGGCTTTTGGTAAAACCGGGATCACCGAGAAAGAAGCTCAAAAGGAAAAAATACCATACAAAACCGTTACTGTGAAAGGGCTTAGCCACGCAAAATCCTATCCGGGCGCTGAACGGGTTACCATTAAGCTTATTTATCATCGGGACAACCGTACCCTATTGGGGGCTCAGATGACTGGCCCGGTGGAAGCAGGGAAAAGACTGGATGTATTGGCGCTGGCGATTCACCAAAAAATGACTCCGGAAGAACTGGCGCTGGTTGACTTTAGTTATGCGCCACCATTTGCAACTGTCTGGGATGTTGTGCAAGTTGCAGCTAATGCAGCGAAATGATGATAATGATTAGTGAGGAGGGGTATTTTGGCTTCTCTGGATTTTCTCATTGAACAAATGAAAAAAAACGGCATTTTAAAGTCTGAACGGATTGAAAGTGCTTTTCGTTATGTTGATCGACAGGATTTTGTTCCTGATTCCCTGATTCATTCATGTTATGAAGATCGTGCCCTTCCCATTGGGAAAGGGCAAACAATCTCGCAGCCTTCTACAGTTGCCTTTATGCTTGAGCTCTTAAACCCGCTGCCGGAACAAAAAATTTTAGATGTAGGATCCGGATCTTGCTGGACAACTGCATTATTGGCGTTTATTGTCGGAGAGCAGGGAAAAGTTATTGCCTTGGAACGAATTGAGGCGTTGGTGGAACTGGGGCGTAATAACCTCCAAAAATATCAAAACCTTGCAGTGGAGATACACCACGCCAATGCCTTTAACGGATGGATGCAGGAGGCACCTTATGACCGTATTTTGGTAAGCGCTTCCGCTAAAAAGATACCTCAGGCACTCATTGATCAATTAAAGACTGGCGGGAAAATGGTCATTCCTCTAAGTGATTTTAGGGGAAACATGGTGATGACGGAAAAAAATGAGGACGGAACTTTAAGAGAAGAAAGACATGCCGGCTTTGCTTTCGTCCCTTTTATTGAAAAATAATCCGCAAAGGAGTCAGGCGATGATTAAAAACTACGTGATTGATACAAACGTAATGATCCATGATCCATTATTTCTCTACAACTTTCAGGATAATAATTTAATCCTGCCACTGGTAACGGTGGAGGAGCTGGATGGATTAAAAAAGGCGTCGGGCATGGTTGGATATCACGCCAGACAGGTGTTGAAAGAACTCAATAAGGTCAGACAATATGGTGATTTTGTGGAAGGAATCCGATTGCCGTCTGGCGGATTGATTCGCATTGAAATGAATTATATTGATATCACCAATCTCCCGGAGGGTATGGACTCGAAAAAGAACGATAACCGAATCATATCCATTGCAAAAGCAGTAGCGGAAAAAGACAGTGAAAGACCAACCATTTTAGTAACGAAAGATATGTGCATGACTGTGAAAGCAGATGCCCTTGGTTTAACGGTTCAGGACTATGAAACGGATAAAGTCCACACCGATGATTTGTACCAGGGATTCAGCGAGTTGACAATGCTATCTGAAGAAATAAATCTAATTTTTGCAGGAGGCTTGGAAGTCCCCAAAACGCTGAAAGACCCGGTTTATCCGAATCATTTTTTTCATATTAAAAGCCATGATCAGGCAGGTCATGAAATTCTGGCAAAACTCAAGCATAATAAGATACAGCCGCTGGAATATGTTAACGAGTATACCTGGGGAATTAAACCCATTAACAGAGAACAGAAAATGGCAATGGAGCTCCTGCATGATCCAACGGTTCACTTTGCCAGTATCATGGGTGGTGCCGGAAGCGGCAAAAGCATTCTCAGCATCGCTTATGCCCTGCAAAGTGTGCTGGAGAAAAACCTTTTTCGAAAGATTATTTTTGTACGGCCTGTCGTTCCGGCTGGAAATGATATTGGCTACTTGCCGGGTGAGGAACGGGAAAAATTAAAGCCGTGGATGCAAGCTTTTTATGATGCAGTGGATAACCTTTTTGATCAAAAACAAAAAGGAAAGAGTGAAGTAAAAACCAAGCAATATTCGAAAGGTGAAAAACCGGATTTTTCCGTGGAACACTTCATCAATACCTATATGGATGCCGGAATTTTGGAAATGAAGACCTTTAATTATATGAGGGGCAGAACGCTGGCCAATGCGCTGGTCATAGTGGACGAGGCTCAGGAGACAACACCTCATTTGGCAAAGCTGATGCTAACCAGGGCCGGGGAGGGAGCGAAATTTCTGTTTTTAGGAGATCCCTCGGATAACCAGATTGATAATGTGCTGGTTGATTCCAAATCCAATGGACTGGTTTATACCGTCGATCGAATGAAACCCTTTCAAATTACAGGGCATATCACCCTAAGACAGGTAGAAAGGAGTCCTTTGGCACAACTGGCGGAGAAACATATGTAAACCCTTTAAATGCAACGGAAATAGGCTTTTATGGTTTGAAAGGATAAAGATAGCGATATGAAAGGTGTTATGCTTCAGATATAAAAAGGGGGGAGTTCAATGGATTACTATCAAGTAGCAAATCATTTTTTATGGTTATACTCTTTAAGCGTCAGTTTTGCAATTCTGGTGATGGTGATTAACTTCCCCTATCAGCAACAGAGACAACGGATATTGGGTGCTGCTTTTACGGTTCCCTTCACAGGATACTTGATGAGCGGTTTATTGATTATCCCTGGCCTGCAGATCGATCAGGTGTATTGGATGGCAGAAACGCTGTTATTATTGATGGTCATGTTGATTTATTGGGGAATTGTCAAAGAAAAAACCAACCTGCTGTACTTTCTGATGACAGGAACCATCATTAGCGTCGTCGTATTCTGGATGACTCACCGATTTGCGATGGAGATCATTTCGAAAGTTGACCATCGTTTTGCACTCTGGTTTCTGTGGATTCCGGCCATCATGACGGCGTATAAAATGAAACAAAAGAAAGAGGGTTTTAACCGGTATCATTACGGATTTTTAATGATTGTGATGGCCTACACCGCTCAGTTTTTTCAAGGATCCCTTTATGTGCCGGAAGTATCTTTGCTGCTGAAAATTGCTGGGTACACCCTGTTCCTAATTCATTTTTCGCGAAGCATGGAAAAAGAAATAAAAGAAATGCAGCATTTGTCAGAAACTTATCAGCGCCGTTTTAAAAAAACAGCTGATCATGCAGCGAAAAATCCAGAAAATGAAATTGTTCGCAGCCATCAGACCATTCTTGAGAATGCCAAAAAAGATGGTTTGACGGGCGCATTTAATCGTATCAGTATTATGGATTTTATTGATGAACAGATCAGGCAAAATGATGGGTCTACCTTCACGGTACTAATGTTTGATATTGACAAATTTAAAGAGGTTAACGACCGATTTGGCCATGTTAAAGGGGATATTGCCCTTAAGACGCTGTCCTCCGTCACACAGAATGTCATACGGGACCATGATTTACTTGGAAGATATGGTGAAGACGAGTTTATTATATTACTTCCTAAACTTAACCTTGCGGAGGGAAAACTGGTGGCAGAACGTCTCCTTGGAAAAATACAAAACACGAAAGATCCTCATTTTACGATTTCCGTCGGTATTTCTGTTTATCCGGAGGATGGAGAAAGTGTAACGGAACTCATCCAAAAAGCGGACAGGGGACTGTATCGTTCGAAGGAAAAAGGTGGCAATTCGATTTCGCATCATGAAGTTTTTTAACAAAAACACACCATAATCGACCCATGAAGAGAATGCAAATCGATCTGTTAAACAATCGAAATCTTATGATTGTCAGAACACTGAAAGATCCTGGAGATAGATCTTCTCAAACGATTTTGGAGAAATGATTACATAAGGAAATTCTGC
Source organism: Tindallia sp. (assembly GCA_007134225.1). Lineage (GTDB taxonomy): Bacteria > Bacillota > Clostridia > Peptostreptococcales > Tindalliaceae > Tindallia. Next base: position 10,127 of record SLLE01000157.1, on the reverse strand, counting down.
CTGCGTGGTTTGAGATCTGTTGATGTGCAAGAAAAATGCAAACTGGATAAAGGGTTGGGAAAATGGGAAAAAAAGAAGCTGCAAAAAAAACCAACAAAAAAATATCCAAATCTCTGGCCATTACAATGATCGCCGGGATTACATTCATGCTTCTTTTTGTTTACGGAACCGCCGGATTTCTCCTGTTTCAATACTTTCAAAACGAGCATACGGAAACTACCTCGCTTCCGACGGAATCTGCAGTTGGACAGGAAGTGGAAGAAGCCGCACCGCCGTTGGAAGAAGGTCCTGATCGCACTCGGGAAGCATCGGTTCTTAAGGCGCCGGCGACAGACCAGGTGATGGCTTACCAGATGCTGGATTCTCCAATAGAGCGAAGCATGGAGCAGGTAGTGGGGCTGAAGAAAAGCGTGGTCAAGATTCAAGCGGGAGACAATCAGGGTTCAGGTGTGTTAATCAGCCCTTATGGTCATGTTGTGACCAATTTTCATGTCATCGAATCATCGCCTTATATGGCAAAAACACAGTTTGAATCTGCTGATGGCTTTGTCCTGGAAAGAGATTTAATACTTCTTGGTTACGATATTCAGCAGGATTTGGCAGTCCTGCAACTGAAAAACAGGAATGATATTTCGTTAAAACCTATTCCGCTTGGAACTGCATCTTCCGTTAGTCCGGGACAAGCTATTGTCACCATTGGCAGTCCCGGGGGAATGATGAATTCAGTTTCTGACGGCATTGTATCTGGAATTCGGGAAAGTGGAGGACAAACACTGATCCAAATAACGGCGCCTATCTCACAGGGAAGTTCCGGTGGGGCCTTGTTGAATATGAAGGGTGAATTGATAGGTCTGACGACGTTTCAAATTGATGAATCAGAGAACCTTAATTTTGCCATCTCAGCCAGTGATATTAAAACCCTCATCGATAACAATCCGCACTGGGTCAATCCTTGATAAAAAAGCTTGCAAACTTTTTTTAAAATGATATAATGAATAAAAATTGAGATGGAAGATGCGACGAATGGGAGAGTATATTCACCCGAACCTCCAAGCGAGCCGGTGACGGTGTGAGTCCGGCAGGCGAGATGAATGGAAAAACACCCGGGAGCATCCGACTGAACGGTCAATAAAGTGTTGGTCTTTTTTGATTCAGTAGGCTTGGACGATTCTCCCCCGATAAAGGGAGTGCATATCGAAAGTCGAGGCTTTCCGTATGAGAAAATGAAGTGAGTCTAAATATTAGGCTAATGAGGGTGGCACCGCGGAAAAAATACCCGTCCCTGATTCAGTAATACTACTGAGCAGAGACGGGTTTTTTGTATGGATAAAATGAAAGGAGATTGATGATGAAACGATTTTACGTGAAAGACTTACCAAGAGCATTAAATCAAAAAGTACTGGTGAAAGGTTGGATTCATAAAATTCATGATCTGGGACGAATTGCGTTTGTTACCTTGAGAGATAAGTCCGGACTCGTGCAATTGGTATTGGAAGAGAGTCAAAAAGAAGGTTTAAGGCTGGAAATGGCTTTGGAAGTAACGGGAGTTGTTTCAGAAAACCAAAAAGCGGCGAGTGGACTGGAGATTAAGGTGGAGAAGCTGAAAGTGGTGGGTGCTGCTCATTATGACAAACTACCTTTTCCAATTAATAAGGAAGAAAATGTTCATCTGGAGACGCAGTTGAACCATCGAACCATTAGCTTGCGAAATCCCAAAATAAGAGCTCCTTTTACCATACAGGAAGAGATTGTGACGGCTTTCCGAGACTATCTGAAACACCATCATTTTTCGGAGATTCATACCCCGAAAATTATTTCTTCCGGAACAGAGGGCGGATCGGAAATGTTTACGGTGAAATACTTCGATACAAGGGCATTTTTGGCCCAAAGCCCTCAATTTTACAAACAGATGATGGTGGGGGCAGGCTTTGAAAGAGTTTTTGAAATTGGCCATGCCTACCGGGCAGAATTGCATAATACCTGGCGTCATTTGAATGAATATGTCAGCCTGGATATTGAAATGGGCTTTATTGAGGACGAAAACGATATTATGGATATGGAAGAGGGTTTGCTCATTCATGTTTTGGAGCATTTAAGAAAAGCCTGTGAAAAAGAACTGGAAATACTTGAAGTGGACCTCCCTGTTATCGAAAAAATACCAAGAATTGAACTGGAAACTGCCAGGGAAATCCTGTTGGAATCCTTTGAAAAAAAATCTCCTCCGGGAAATTTGGATGCTGAAGGAGAAGTTCTTTTTTCGCAATATGTGAAAGAGAAGTATAACAGCGATTTTGTTTTTCTGACACGGTACCCTGTAAGTAAAAGACCTGTTTACACCATGCCGGTCGAAGAAGAGCCGGAACTGACCAGGAGCTTTGACCTTCTTTTCAGAGGATTGGAAATCACCACCGGTGGACAGCGAATTCATGATTATCAGCAGTTAAAAGAGAACATGGAAACATTCGACCTGAATCCGGAAGACTTTGACTTTTATCTGGATACATTCCGGTATGGAATGCCGCCTCATGGAGGGTTGGCTATTGGGCTTGAAAGGCTGACCATGAAACTGTGTCAGCTGGAAAATATTCGTGAAGCAACCTTGCTGCCAAGAGATATGAAACGAATCACCCCATAAGGAGGATAACGATGAAAATTAAACCGGAAGAAGTAAAATACATTGCAAAACTTGCAAAACTCCATTTAAATGATGCGGAGATCAATCAATATACCCGTGAATTTGATGATATTCTGGAGCATTTTGCAGTGATTGCCAGCTATGATGTTGAATCCGTTGACGTGAATGTTTTGGAGGAAGGGCAAAAGGCACCACTTCGAAAAGACCAGCCGGTACTTTTTGGTGATCAGGAAAAATTGTACAAAAATGCGAAAGATTTGAAAAATGGATTGATTCAGGTTCCCAAAATACTGGAATAGAAATTGAAAAAAAAAGGAGGTCACCAATGACCATGGAAATAGTAAGTTTAAAGTCTCAGCGTGACATGTGGATAAAAAAAGAAATGTCTGCAACAGAACTGGTGGAGGACGCTTACAGGCGAATCGGTGCAACCGAGCGTAAAATAAATGCATATTTACACTTGTGCCAGGATGAAGCCCTGAAACAGGCGAAAAAAGTGGATGAAAAAAGAAGTCAAGGCGAAAAAACCGGATTGCTTGCCGGGGTTCCCTTGGCGGTGAAGGACAATATCTGCACAGATGGAATTGTAACAACCTGTGCATCGAAAATGCTGGGAGATTTCATCCCCCCTTATGACGCAACGGTTGTCCAGAAAATAAATGAAGCAGATGGTGTGATCATTGGAAAAACCAATATGGACGAGTTCGCCATGGGTTCGTCAACGGAAAACTCCGGTTTTAAGGTAACGGCTAACCCCTGGGATCTGGAAAGGGTTCCCGGCGGCTCTTCCGGCGGATCTGCAGCCGCTGTTGCGGCAGAAACGGTTTCTTTGGCACTGGGATCCGATACCGGCGGTTCCATCCGTCAGCCGGCAGCATTTTGTGGTGTCGTTGGCCTTAAGCCTACCTATGGAAGAGTGTCGCGATCCGGATTGGTGGCCTTTGCATCTTCCTTGGACCAAATAGGCCCACTCACAAGAAATGTGGAGGATAGTGCCCTGGCTCTGGACGTGCTGGCAGGGTTTGATGCCATGGACGCTACCAGTTTTCCGGAGGAAAACACAGGATCTTTTGCGAATGGACTGGAACAAAGTTTAAAAGGGTTGAAAGTGGCGCTGCCGGAAGAGTACCAACAGGAAGGGTTGGACAAAGAAATACACCAGACTCTGAATCGAACGGTGCAAGAGCTTAAAGCACTGGGAGCAATGGTGGAGACGGTTTCATTGCCATATTCTGCAGCTGGATTATCCGCCTACTACCTTATTTCATCAGCAGAAGCCAGTTCGAATCTGGCCAGATTTGACGGGGTGCGTTATGGGTATCGTCCGGAAAAATTTGAGACCTTGGAAGAACTGATGGTGAACAGCCGCTCGGAGGGATTCGGACAGGAAGTAAAACGGCGGATCATGCTGGGAACCTACGCATTGTCTTCTGGTTATTATGATGCGTACTATCAGAGAGCTCAAAAACTACGAAAAAAAATAAGAGAACAATTCGAAGGGTTGTTTCAACAATACGATGTGGTGTTGGGTCCTGTTTCGCCGATTCTCCCCTTTGTTAGGGGAGAAAAAATGGATGATCCATTGGCTATGTACCTGGCAGATGTCTATACGGTTGATGTAAACCTGGCAGAATTGCCTGCCATTTCGCTTCCCTGCGGATTCAGTGAAAGTGGTCTTCCAATCGGACTGCAGTTGATTGCAAGGCATTTTGGAGAAAGCACCTTACTGCGGACGGCCTATCAGTTGGAAAAAAGCTTAAACCTTGACCTTAGAAACAAAATTGGAAAGGAGGCGTCAAAATGAACTGGGAAACCATCATAGGATTAGAAGTGCACGTTGAACTGGATACAAAGACTAAGATCTTTTGTAACTGTCCCACCACTTTTGGCTCGCCGCCAAACCAAAACACCTGCCCGGTTTGTATCGGCCTTCCTGGAACATTGCCGGTATTGAATGAAGCAGTCGTGGAAATGGCAGTGAAAGCTGGGGTGGCTCTGAACTGCTCTATCCAAAAAACCAATAAAATGGACCGAAAAAATTACTTTTATCCAGATTTGCCGAAAGCCTATCAGATCTCCCAATACGACCTTCCGATTTGCACCGGTGGCCATGTGGAAATTGATCGCGGCGGAGAAAAGAGGAAAATCAGAGTGCATCGGATTCATATTGAAGAAGATGCAGGGAAGTTGTTGCACGACGAAGAAGAACCGATTTCATTTATTGATTATAATCGTGTGGGAGTTCCACTGATCGAAATCGTTTCGGAAGCGGATATGCGATCGCCTGAAGAAGCGGTGGCTTATCTAAGGTCTGTCCGGTCTATTTTGCAATATGCAGGTGTTTCAGACTGTCGGATGGAACAGGGTTCTCTTAGGTGTGATGGAAATATTTCGGTCAGGCCTTTTGGCCAGGACGCGTTTAACGCAAAAGTAGAACTCAAGAACATCAACTCTTTTAAAGAACTGCAAAAGGCGCTGGAAAAGGAAGAAAAACGGCAGCTGGAGTTGTATAGTTTTAATGAAGGCGACAAAGTCGTTCAGGAAACCAGAAGATGGGATGCGGCAAAAGGCAAAACAATTTCCATGCGAACTAAGGAAGATGCTCATGACTACCGCTACTTCCCGGACCCGGATTTGAAACCGATTTTTATTCAGGAAGAGCTGATTCATCGAGTGGAAAAAGAACTGCCGGAACTGCCGGCAGAAAAGTCTAAACGATTCCTGGAAACCTACGGATTGAGTCTCAAAGAGGTAGAAATACTGGTCAATGAAATGGCACTGAGCCATTTTTATGAAGAAGTGGTGGAAGCTGGTGCTGATCCAAAAACTTCTGCCAATTGGATTTTGGGAGATTTGCTTCGGGTTATGAAAGAAAAAGAAATGACAGCAGAAGAACAACCGCTAAAGGCTAAGCATTTGGTGAGTTTGATCCAATTCATCGAAAAAGGAAGCATTAGTGTGACAGCAGGCAGGGATGTTTTTGACACGATGATAGAAACCGGCAAATCACCGGATCGCATTATTGAAGAAAAAGGACTCAAGCAAATCAGCGGAGAATATGAGCTGCAGCAAACGATTTTATCTGTTCTTGAGGCAAATCCTTCTTCTGTGGAAGATTTCAAAAATGGAAAGAAGCAGGCTCTTGGGTTTTTAATGGGACAAGTGATGAAAGCAACCAAAGGCCAGGCTAATCCTCAGGTTGCCAAAACCATGATGGAAAAAAAATTAAATGGATAATCATCTGTTGAACTGGACGTTGCACTGCCCCCGGTAATCCTTTACAATGGAATCAACGATCAGGATTAAGTGGGGATAAGCGATGAACAACAATATGCCTCGAACAGAAAAACAGCTTAACAAGAAACGAAAGTTGTCCCGACTCTTTCGACGAATTTTTCTCACAGTGGTGCTGGTAATGCTCATCGTTTTTGGAGCGGTAACGGGCACCACTATTGCTATTGTTCACAGTATCGTGTCTGAATTGGAGCCCATCAATACGAACAACTTATATCGGCTTTTGGATGAAAGCTCTTTCATCTATTACCATAATGGCAACGATTGGGAATTGCTGGAAAAAGTGGAAACCCCTATGTACCGGGAAATTGTTTCTTATGAAGAAATACCCATGATGGTCCAAAACGCTTTTATCGCCATCGAGGATGAACGATTTTGGGATCATCCTGGCATTGATATTCGAAGGATTTTGGGAGCTGGATGGACTAACTATCGAACGGGAAGTCGTCAGGGCGCCAGCACAATTAACCAACAGTTGGCGAAAAACCTGTTTCTGACCCATGAACAAACCTATACCAGAAAAATTCAGGATATGTACTATGGTATTCAGCTCAATCAGAACCTGGAAAAGGAAGAAATACTTGAAACCTATCTCAATACCATTTATTTGGGAGCGGGAGCTTATGGTGTTCAGGCGGCGGCCCAGGTCTATTTTTCCAAAAATGTTGAGGAACTGACCCTTGCTGAAACGGCTTTGCTGGCCGGAATTCCCAGAAATCCAAGTCGTTATGCACCTTTCAAAACCGTTAGAGAGTCTCGAATTTCTGATGAAACAAGGATCCTTAAGACTTTTGATGATGGTTATGTTATGGTGATGCAGCCGGAATCGAAAAGCCGACAGCAGCTGGTGCTTCAAAAAATGAATGAATTGGGATGGATTAATTCTGAGAAATACAATGAAGCGGCGGATGTAGAATTGGTTGAACTGTTGAATCCCAGCAGGCTTCAGCAGGGAGAAGAAATTGCCTCTTATTTCGCAGATCTGGTTAAGCAGGATGTGCTGAGGGTTTTGCAGGATTGGGGCTACAGCCTTGAGGAATCCAGGCATTTTTTATATGCGGGTGGATTGCACATTTACAGCACATTAGATATGGAGATTCAGCAAATCATTGAAACTACCTTTGATGATCCAGATGCTTTTCCGGAAACCATGAGGGATGCACAGGGCAATTTGCTTCGGGACCTTCATGGTAATATCCAGCCCCAAAGCGCTTTTGCTGTGATGGATTATAGGACTGGAGCCATCCGAGGCATCTCAGGTGGGAGGATGGTAACTGGAAGAAATATATTGAACCGGGCTTTGGTTCCGCGACAACCGGGATCGGCCATAAAGCCTCTGGCTGTTTATCTGCCGGCCATTGATAAGGGAAAAACTGCTGCATCGATGATACACGACGCGCCAGTATACTTGAATCCGGACAATCCCAATAGAGCCTGGCCTCGCAACTGGTATCAACAGGGTTATTTTGGAAACATCACGCTGCGGGATGCCCTCCAATGGTCCAGCAATGTGGCGACAGTAAAACTGTTACATGAACTTGGCGGAAGTCGCCAGGGGGCTTACGACATCATGTTTGAATATCTGGAGTGGAGTGGGATCACCTCGCTGATTGGACGTAATGAGCCATATATTGCTCAGGATGGTGCTTCCTATCACGATGAGACGTTTTCAACAGCCCTCGGCGGTATGACCCTTGGCATTTCACCCCTGGAAATGACTGCGGCCTATAGTGTGCTGGCGAATCAGGGCGTTTATACAGAGCCGTACACCTTTACCCACATCACTGATCGTAAAGGTAACGTTCTGGTGGATAGACATGCAAAAAGAGAACGGGTGGTAACGCCGCAAACGGCGTATGTCATGACGGACTTGATGGTTCATAGCATTACGTATGGAACCGGTTCCCGTGCAAAGCTGGATCCTCGGAACGAATTGATACCGGTAGCTGGAAAAACCGGCACCACTTCCGATAAAAAAGACGCCTGGTTTGTTGGCTATACGCCATACTATGCAGCGGGGCTTTGGATTGGCAATGATCGCCCGGAAGAATTATCCGATGGAAGTGGGATGGCGGCGGAACTGTGGCAGCAAATGATGATGCAAATACATGAAGGGCTGGAACCTAAAGGGTACTCTCGCCCGGAAGATATTCTAGAAGAAACCATTTGCAACGCTTCTGGATTGTTGGCAAATCGTTACTGCGGAAGAACCCGGCAGGAGATATTTATCATGGGCACCGAGCCGGATCGATATTGTACCATTCACCGGGCACCACCTCCGCCTCCTCCTCCTCCTCCTGAACCGGATGAGCTCATAGAACCAGGAACGAATGGATCAGATCCAGATACGTCGGATCAGCCTTCATTGGAAGAAAATCAGTAATCCACCAACCTTGAATAAAGGAGAAAACCTATGAAAAAACTAATTCGAAATATCAGGTATTTTTCCCCGGAGACCGGAAAACCTCAAATAGGAAACATGCTTCTTTCGGAGGGAACTATCGAAGGGTTTACGAAAGAGACTCATCTGGAGGATACTCAAGCGATAGAAGGAAAACAGCAATGGCTGCTTCCTGGTTTTATTGATATGCACGTCCACTTTCGTGAGCCGGGAGGAGAAGAGAAAGAAACATTGGAGACAGGAAGCAGAGCAGCCCTAGCCGGCGGATTTACAACGGTGGTGTGCATGCCTAATACACAACCGGTTCCGGATCATGCAGAAGCAGTGGAGGATTTACTGAAGAAGACGCAAAACCTGCCATGCCAAGTTCTTCTAATGGGTAGTATCAGCAAGGGGCTGGCAGGCGTTGAAAAATCAAATTTCGAACTTTATCGCCACCCTCGATTTGTTGGTGTTACAGATGATGGCCGCCCGGTATCCTCTGCTCGGGTTCTAATGGAAGCAATGGACAAAGCAAAAAAAGAAAATTTGATTGTAGGGCTTCATTGTGAAGATGAAAGCCTTATGTTTGACCGGAGTATAAATCAGGGTAAAATATCCCGGAAACTGAATTTACAGGGTGTGCCCGTTATGGCTGAAGCACTCATGATTCATCGTGATCTCTATTTGGCGGAAAAACTGAACAGCCCGCTTCATATTCAGCATGTCAGTACAGCGGAAAGTGTCAGGTTAATTGGGGAAGCAAAAGCGAAAGGTGTCCCTGTTACCTGTGAAGCAGCACCTCACCATTTTTCGCTTACGGAGGAAACAATTCTGACCCGGGGTTCCATGGCAAAGATGAGCCCTCCCCTTCGGACGGAAATGGATGTGAAGTCAGTGCGGCAGGGTCTGAAAGACGGAACCATTGATGTCATTGCCACGGATCATGCACCGCACTTGGAATCGGATAAAACTGAAGATTTGGTTCAGTCCGCCAATGGGATTGTTGGGCTGGAAACGGCTTTCGCTGTCGGGGTGACTTATCTGATGGATTATAAAATCTTGAATTTGCAGGAGCTGGTTGAGAGAATGAGTACCCGTCCGGCTCAGCTATTGGGATTAAATACGAAAGGAACATTAAAGCCTGGAATGGATGCGGATCTAGTGCTGGTGGATTTGGACCGCCGCTGGACGGTGGATCGGGAAGCTTTTTTTTCTAAAGGTCGAAATACACCATATCATGCGATGGGGCTTCGCGGGAAGGTAACAACGACCATTGTGGGTGGGGAAATACGCTACAATGGCGAAGAAGGCTTATTTTTGCTATAATGAAGTATGTGTTTGGAAACATAGGCTGAGGAAGGAGATTCAGGTGGGGCATAAAAGAAAAATTTCGGAAAAGCAAAAGGCATTTTTACGGTTTTATCAAAGAGGAAAAAAATCACATATACTAATGAATGGCGTGTTCAGCTGGGGACTTTTGACAGGGTTTTTGTTTTTGACGATTCAAAGCCTCTGGAACAATGGACTTTCCATTAGCGCTTGGAGAAACGAAGTTTTTTCAGGTGCCGGCGGAGGAACAATGCTTATTTTCATGGCTGGAGGCAGTCTTTGGGGTCTTTGGACATGGAAGCAAATTGAAAAAAATGTGGCAGAAATAGACAAGAACCGAAGAAAAGGCAAACCCAAAAAACAAACGAATTAAAAGAACTCAGGAACAGGAGGAAAAAAGATGATTATTTCACATGTGCAGGAAGCAGAAAAAAAGAAGGTAGACCATCCTGAAGCCAGCGAAGCCTCCATGAAGGCTTTGATATC
>SLLE01000022.1 GCA_007134225.1 Tindallia sp. | reverse complement strand
GGAATTCCAGCGGCTCTTACCACCAGGCTTACTTCCCTTGTAGCCACTTTTGCTGCCGCTGCTGCTGTAGCTGCTTTTCCCTTTATATCCACCACTGGGTTTACGTCCTTTTCTCAGGGGGTCCTGCTCCGTGATCTTAACTGGTATCGTCACCGGCTCTTTTGTGATCATTTTCAGAGCTGCCGCCACCATCAACGTGGAATCGTGTTCTTCCAGCATTTCTCTCGCAACTTCCTGATATGCCAGGTATTCCTGATTTTCAATGATTTTCAGCAGGTTGTCCACCGCTGCCCGCTGTTGTCCCTGCAGTGCATCCGACAAAGTTGGCGCTGACTTCCGCTGGATTTTCTTTTTGATACTCTGTTCAATAATACGCAGGTGATCCATCTCACGTGAAGTCACAAAGGTGATGGCCGCACCGGTTTTTCCGGCACGTCCTGTTCGACCCACCCGGTGAACATAGCTTTCCGGATCCTGCGGGATATCAAAGTTATATACATGGGTGACCCCGCTGATATCCAATCCTCGGGCTGCTACATCTGTCGCAACAAGAATTTCCACCAGCCCCTGTTTAAAACGACTGATCACCTGATCACGTTTGGACTGATTCAAATCTCCATGAATGGCTTCCGCTGAATAACCACGTTTTTGAAGAGCTTCATACACCTCATCAACCCGTTTTTTGGTTCTTCCAAAAACGATACCTAACTCCGGTGCCTGAATATCAAGCATGTTACACAATACATCAAATTTTTTGCGTTCCATCACTTCAACATAACTTTGCTCCGTCAGCTCTACCGTCATTTCCTTGGCTTTTGTATGGATCATTTCAGGGTCTTTCATAAATTTCTCGCCCAGTTTTTGAATTGGTTTTGGCATAGTGGCTGAAAACAACAGCGTCTGACGATCCGTGGGTACTTCCTTCAGAATGGTTTCAATATCCTCGATAAATCCCATGTTCAACATTTCATCCGCTTCATCCAATACGACGATGGATATTTTATCCAGTCGAATGGTCTTTCGGCGCATGTGATCCATTAGTCTTCCCGGCGTCCCCACCACAATATGCGGCTTATTTTTCAGGGATCGTAACTGTCGGCCGATATCCTGTCCGCCATAAATTGGTAATGCCCGGATTCCTTTCACCTGACCGATTCGGTTAATTTCTTCCGCCACCTGCACTGCCAGCTCTCTGGTTGGGGCAACCACCAGTCCCTGCACCATGCTTTCAGAAGGGCTCATCATTTCAATCATGGGCACGCCAAAAGCTGCAGTTTTACCAGTTCCGGTCTGCGCTTGTCCAATGACGTCTTTTCCTTCCAATAATAGAGGGATTGTGGACTCCTGAATCGGTGTCGCTTCTTCAAATCCCATATTTTCCAACGCTTTTAACGTTTTTTCTCCTACACCCAGCTCTTTAAATAATTTCATCTAACGCTTTCATCTCCTTTTTAATGCTTCGTTCCTAAAAAATAATCAATCTATGCCATCAGGCATTTTTAATATAGGGAAGGTTTCAATCCTTCCTCGGCATCGGAATAATGAATTAAGGACGAAGAATGCTATTGCGCCCATAAGAACAGGCATTCTTCAATCTTAATTCATCATTCCCAATTACTTCTCCAACCCCATATCCCAAACAGCCATAAAAAAAGGCAATTCCGCAGAACGGATTGCCTTTTTTTCGGTCTGTTTCTTATAACTACAGCTTGGTTACGTTTGCAGCTTGAGGACCTCTGTTACCGTCCACTACTTCAAACTCTACTTCTTGACCTTCGTCAAGAGTTTTGAAACCGTCGCTCTGGATAGCTGAGAAATGTACGAATACATCGTCACCGTCTTCTCTTTCAATAAATCCAAAACCTTTTTCCGCGTTAAACCATTTTACTTTGCCAGTCATTTGTTGGCCTCCTTTTTAATTCTGTTAAAAGCAAAATAAACTACTAAGTCTTTGATGTTGCCTTCTTACAAGAGGCCTTCAAATGCTTTTTGTTCTTTTACTTTTTAACTACAGTGCTTATAATAACACAGAAAAAAGTAGAATGCAAGCTTTATTTTAATTAAACTTTTTGCATTTTTCGCATTTTGATTCGGAACATACGTTTCAAATCAAAACCGTATATGCTATACTGAGATGGAGGTGATCGTGATGGAGCTTTCGGAAAAAATTAAAATACTGGCAGAAAGCGCCAAGTATGATGTGTCCTGTTCCTCCAGCGGCAGCAGCCGCAACAATACACCCGGAGGTATCGGCAATGCGGCGGAAGCCGGCATTTGCCACACCTGGTCCGCTGACGGACGCTGCATCTCCCTGCTGAAGATCCTGATGAGCAATGATTGTCAATATGATTGTGCCTATTGTAACAACCGACGATCCAATGATTTCCCCCGGGCCAGCTTCACGCCTTCAGAACTGGCAGAGCTTACCATTGCTTTTTATCGACGCAATTATATCGAAGGCCTTTTTCTCAGCTCAGCCATTGAGGAACATCCAGACCGAACCATGGAAAAAATGAATGAAGTGCTTCGGCTATTAAGGGATCATCACCGATTTAACGGTTATATCCATATAAAGGGAATACCTGGTTCGAACCCACGCCTCATTCACGAAGCCGGGCTCCTGGCGGACCGAATCAGCGTCAACATCGAACTACCCTCAGAAGAAAGCCTTCGCCTCTTGGCTCCGCAAAAAAAGAAGGAAAACATCCTTCTTCCCATGAGGCAAATTCATCAGCAAAGCCTCCAGTTTCGCCAGGAAAAACGAAAATTTCCCTCCACTCCGGATTTTGCCCCCGCCGGCCAGAGCACTCAATTGATGATTGGCGCCAGTCCGGAAAGCGACCGACAAATTCTTCGCCTCAGTCAAGGGCTTTACAACCGGTTTGCATTAAAACGAGTCTACTATTCCGCCTACGTTCCTGTCAATACCCATTCACGGCTGCCGCTTCCCTTAAGTCCACCGCCGCAGCTGCGTGAACATCGACTTTACCAGGCCGACTGGCTGCTCCGTTTCTATGGCTTCCATGCAGAAGAACTGCTTCAGCCGGAAGCCCCGGATCTGGATCTGCATATTGATCCCAAGTGCATGTGGGCCCTCCGAAATCCAGGCAGTTTTCCGGTGGAAGTGAACCGGGCCAGCTTGCAGGTGCTGTTGCGAGTTCCCGGTATCGGACCGGTCTCCGCCAGGCGGATTGTAACGGCCAGAAAGTCCGGACCCCTGCATTATGACGATCTAAAACGTGCCGGCGTGGTACTGAAACGTGCCCGTTACTTCCTGACCTGTCAGGGCCGCTACGAAGGGGGTCGCGATTTTCAGCCGGATCGTATTCATCATCTGCTGAGACGGGAGCATCAAATCGAAACCAGCCGATACAGAGGCCAACAAATGACAATGGAAGACTGGAAGGGGGGATTCCGCCCATGAAAACCTTCCTGTATGACGGCTCCTTTGATGGGCTCTTAACCGCTCTGTATCATGCGTTGGCCGACGGAAATCCAGAGAATACCATCCAACAAAAAACACAGCACCAGCCTGATTTATTTTCCCAGTCCGTTTCCATTGCCACCGACTTCGATCTGACCCAACGCATGTATCAGGGAATTACCCGGCGCATTTCCCGGCAGACCCTTCGCAATCTGTATCATCTTTATCTGTCTGAAATTCCGGAAGCAGGAACATTAAGCTATCACTATCTCCAGAAAGGTTTTGGAGTTGGGTCAAACCTTAACCAGCGGCTAACGGATCCGGTGGTGCACCCAGTGCT
>SLLE01000054.1 GCA_007134225.1 Tindallia sp. | reverse complement strand
GCTCGAACGATTTCTTCCGAAAATGGTTCTCCAACACCGCAAGCATGGCTCATAATCAGGTTTTTCTGCAGTTGTTTCGCTTCCTCTTTAGAGATCATCACATCGCTAAACTTTCCGAATCCAGTGGTGATCCCATAAATCACCTTTTCCTCGTCTACAAAATCATCAACAATTTTGCGGGCACGATGAATTTTTTCCGCGGATTCTTCCGTCAGTGCCACCGATATATTTTTCCGGGAAACCCTGACAACCTCTTCAATTACAAGGCTGTTTCCATCAATTCTGATTTCTTTCATTCCTCTACCTCCTCTGATTCTTGTCAGCTAAAAACATCTATCGTCCCATCATGGTTTTTCCTGTCTATCACTGTATCAAAAAAACGTCTTCAAATCGTCAATGAGATGAAGACGTTTTCATTTTTATTTCTTTTTTCACTCGTTTTAATACACTTAATTCATATGGATTTTGAATCATATTGGCATATGATTCTGCATCTTTTAGAAATTGACCGGCTTTTTTTCTTTTTCCTTTTTCAGATTGAATCAACGCCATATATAGATTCGCAATAGACCGACGCCAAAAGATTTCGTATTCACCAAAGTAATCCAGTGCTTTGCGAAGGTATTCTTCGGCTCTTTCGGCTTTCCCCATCTGATAGCTGGCCAATCCCATCCCTGTATAGAAAACGGCGATGGAATGATGGCGGACATCTTTCTGGGAGCAATCATCCACAGCTTGCTGATACTGTTCAATGGCCAGATCAAATTCCTTTCGGTTTCGATGCATTTCCCCCTTGTAATAATGACAGGCCGCCACGTGTACCACATGTTGCCGATATTTTGTTTTCATTTCTCTGACTGCTTCAATCGCCTCGTTTAAAACAAATTCAGCTTCATCAAAACGCTGACACATCATTAGATATAATCCCTTTAATCTCAAGAAAAGTGGAATGCGTTCCGGATAGTGGTATTCTTCTGCCAGCTTAACGGCTTGATCGATATTTTTGATCATCACCTCCGGTTGCTGTGTTTGTATTCCGAAATACACCATCTGCTGGTAACCACTAATGGCATGGTCCCAACTTTCAGCTTCCAGTGCCAGCCGAATCATTTCTTCCATCGTTTGAACACCCTGCCGGTATTCACCTTCCCGTATCAATAGTCTTCCCTTTAAATGAAGGAATGACAGATGCCAGAACCGTACTTCCTCTTCCTGCAATTCTTCCGGATCCATCCCTTTCATGATTGCTTCCACTTCTCCAAAGTAACCCATTGTTTCTTCTCTGCTCAAAAAGACAGACTGCCTCGGTAGATTATGCAAATGAATCGCACTTGGGAATAACTCATGATAGTAGTCAAGGTAGCTGTTAAGGTATTTCATGATGTATTTAAGGGCGCGCGGATAATCACCGCCTTGCTTAAAGTGATGAATTAAATCAGTGTACCGAAGAACATCTCCAGTATTGTCCCGAAGCTGACCTTCCAGTAGAAGTCCAACTCGTTGATGCAACAAACGCTTTTTGGATTGAGATTGCTGCTCATATACATATTCTCGAAATTTTTGATGCGTAAATTCCACGCTGGTTTTGTTTTCTTCAAGGACTTCCCTCAAAATTCCTCTCTGAACCAGTTGCTGAAGCATTTCTGCCACTTCAACATCATCGGCACTGCTGATGGCTGCTACCCGGATCACCGGTACCCGATGAAAAAAGAGAGAAATGAGTTCCAGCATTTTTCTGGTTTCTTCCGGTATTTCCTGCAAACGGCTTTGAAGAATGTTTTGGGCTTTTGCAGAGAGTTTTTCCGTACTGCCGTAGGTTTGCAACGCATTCAGATATTCAGCCACAAAAAAGGGGTTCCCCAGGGTCTCCTCATATATTTTTTTTCCGATTTTTTCGTCCAGTTGCTGATGACCGGCCTCTCGCTTAATCCATCGAAGGGTTTCTTCACAGCTGAATCGTTGCAAGGAAATTCGCGTTACATTGTTTTTTTGAATTGTTGATGCCGTCAGAGTAGCCATTCGATTTTCATATCCGTCCCGAAGGGTTGTCAGAAATACGATTGGCAACGCTTTTTCCTGCAGGATTCGCCGCATTAACTGAAGGCTTACAGAATCCATCCAGTGCAGGTCTTCAAAAATAAAAAGAAGTCTTTTCGTCTTTGTTACTTTTTTCAGCGTTCCCACAACGGCTTCCATCAGGTTAAACCGCTGGCTTTCTTCCAGAGTCGACGAATGGTCCATATCCGCCCCTTTTGTCAACAATGACTCAAAAATGGGAAACTGCCTTGATATCTGGTAAATCCAGGAATCCGGTATCTCAATATGGTGCGCTTCGATCAGTGTCATCAATTGAGAAAACACCGGTTGCCAGGGTTTTAACACAAAGTTTTCTTCCTGTTTATAGCAGTTGGCTTCCAACACCTCCATGTCCGTTGATAGTTCATTTTCTACAAAGGACTGTACCAGTAACGTTTTTCCGATCCCTGCCTCTCCACAAACCATGATCAGCTTTGGTGTTTTTTGCTGATAGAATTGATCTATTTGAACCTGAAGTTGTTGCCATTCTTTTTCTCGACCAAACAGCTGCTGCTTTTCTTTTTTCATCTCTGCGGACACTTCCGGCTGCCGCTGCCCAAATACTTTTTTATAGAGCTCTTTTGTTTTAGCCTCCGGCTGAATGCCCAGTTCTTCCTTCAAAATTTTTACCGTTTCTTCGTATTCCTGAATGGCCCTATGGTACTGCCCTTTTTCGGCATAGGCTTCCATCACTTTCCTTCTGGCTTCTTCATCAAATTCATCCTGACGAATCAGGGCTTTCCCCAGCTCAAGGATCCGCTCCAGATCCCCTTCTTCATCTGCTTTTTTTATTCCCTGATGCAGTTTTCGTAAATATATTTCTTCATACTCCTGCCGTTTTTCCATCATCCAATTCTCAAACTCTTCCGCATCCTTAACGGAAAAACCCTTCAAAAAAGCCTGATGATACTGCTTCCATGCATTTTTTCCCTCTGACAAAAATGCTTCCAGGTCCGTATGCCATCGCCACTCCGGGTTCAGAATCAGCTCTTTTTGGTTTGGCGTTAAAATAGTTTCTTCTCCCACCGTTTTACGGATTTTATATAATGCATTCCGTAAATTTTTACGGGCAGTATCCTCCGGAAAGTCTCCCCACAGTAAATGCGTCATTTCTGAACGGGACGCTTTGCCGTTGACCAGCAAATAATAAAAAGCGGCCTCGGCTTTTCGATAAGGAAGCCTTACCGCTTCACCGTCCAAGATCATGGATGGCGTTTTCAGTAATGTTACCTTTACCGTCGGCATTGTTTTCCCTCCTTCCGCTGCTGTTCCATTAGTACGTCTCATTTCATTTATTATACCAAAAGGGAGCCTGTTTGGTCATTATGTTTTGATACTGTGTTTTTTAGGGTAATATGATCATTAAATGGCACCGCTTATTGCTAATGAACGCTGTAGTGATAGTTTTCTGACAAAATGAGACGAGGAGATGATCGCATGAATGTACATGAGTATCAAGCCAAAGAATTACTAAAGCCATATGGCGTAAATGTACTGGGTGGGGTGTTGGTGGAAGATGCTTCCGATGCTGACGAAAAAGCAAAGGAGATCAGTACAGGCATTATCGTGGTTAAAGCCCAGGTATACGCCGGCGGCCGCGGAAAGGCAGGCGGCGTTAAGCTGGCAAAAAGCCATGCGGAGGCTGTTGAAATTTGTAAGGAAATGCTTGGCATGCAACTGGTCACTCCCCAAACCGGCGAAGATGGTGTTACTGTAAAAAAAGTGTATCTGGAAGAAGGATGTCAGATCGCCGAAGAATATTACCTGAGCCTGGTAGTAGACCGAAGGAACAGCTGTGTTTCCCTCATCGCATCCAAGGAGGGTGGAATGGAAATCGAAGAGGTGGCACAAAACAACCCGAAAGCTATTCTGACCATATCCATTGATCCGCTGGCAGAGCTGCGCGACTATCAGATCCGACAGGTTATTGAGACCCTTGAAATTCCGAAGGAAGCTCAAAAATCCATGGTTTTTTCTCTAAAGAGTTTTTACAGAGCCTTTGTAGCTATGGACTGTGATATGCTGGAAATCAACCCACTGGTTTTGACGGCACAGCAGGAAATTGTTGCTTTGGATGCAAAGTTAAGTTTTGACGATACCGCCCTTTATCGACAACCTGCCATCAAAGCGCTGAAAGACACCTCTGAAGATGATCCACGGGAAGTCCAGGCAGCAACGCATGATCTGGCTTATGTGGCGTTGGATGGAAAAATCGGATGCCTTGTTAATGGAGCCGGCCTGGCCATGGCCACCATGGATGCGATTTACGGAGAGGGTGGCGAGCCAGCCAATTTCTTGGATGTAGGCGGAAGCGCCACGGTGGAAAAAGTGACAGAAGCGCTTCGTATTATTCTTTCGGATGATCATATTAACGGGATTTTCATTAATATTTTTGGCGGGATCATGCAGTGCGATACAATTGCTAACGGCATTGTGCAGGCTGCCGGCGCTCAGCAGATCGATGTCCCCATTGTCGTTCGACTGGAAGGAAACCGGGCTCAGGAAGGTGCCGATATCCTGAAAAATTCAGGCCTGAACATCGCCACAGCTCCAAGCCTGGATGAGGGTGCTGCCAAAATAGTTGAAATGTCTGGAAAAGGAGGGACTGTTTAATGAGTATCTGGGTTAATGAACAAACAAAAGTGCTGGTGCAGGGCATTACCGGTTCTGCCGCCAGATTGCATACGCGTCAAATGCTGGATTACGGCACAAAAATCGTAGGCGGCGTCACGCCTGGAAAAGATGGACAGAAAGTGGAAGGCGTTCCGGTTTACGGCTCTGTGCAAAAAGCAGTGGATGTCACAAATGCCGATACATCCGTTATTTATGTGCCGGCTCCTTTTGCCGCCGATGCCATCATCGAAGCGGCCGATGCCGACATAAAGCTGATTGTTTGTATTACGGAACATATTCCCGTCCGGGATATGATTACCGTTTACCATTATCTTAAATCCCGTCCGGTTCGACTGATCGGACCTAACTGTCCCGGCATTATCACACCAGATAACTGTAAAATTGGCATCATGCCCGGCCACATTCATCAAGCTGGCCGTGTCGGCGTGGTTTCCCGATCCGGCACCTTAACCTACGAAGCCGTTCATGCCCTCACCACTTCCGGACATGGTCAGTCGACAGCAGTTGGCATTGGTGGCGACCCAATCAGCGGCAGCAACTTTATTGATGTGCTGGAGGCTTTTGAAAAAGATCCCAGTACCGATGCCGTCATCATGATCGGCGAAATTGGCGGTGATGCAGAAGAAAGCGCAGCCCAATGGGCTCAACAGCATATGACAAAACCGGTCATTGGCTTCATTGGCGGCATAACGGCTCCTCCAGGAAAACGAATGGGCCATGCCGGTGCTATCGTTTCCGGTTCCGGAGGAACAGCCGAAACCAAGATTGCTGAAATGGAACGCTGCGGGATTCGTGTGGCACGTCGGATCTCTGAAATTGTACCTTTGTTGAACAAATCGCTTCAGGGTTGTAACTCCCGGTAAAAAGCGTTCACTACTTTTAGCAACTCTACCGGAAGACGGGTTTCTATTTCATGGCAGATGGAAGGTGGAACACTTCCATAATATGCTTCAGCGATAGCTCCCGCCATGCAGGCGATGGTATCACTGTCACCACCGATAGAAATTGCCAGCCGGATGGCATTCTCTAAACTGTCGCTTTCATAAAATGCGCGAATAGCCTGCGGAACAGAGCCCTGACAGGAAACATCAAAGGCATACCATCCCCGGATTTCCTCAATGCTCTCTGCAAGATTGTAATTGAAATCCAATGCAATTCGTTTAAGAATTTCTTCTTTGCTGGCATTTTTTCTGGCCATATAGGTAGCAAGAGCAATAGCCTGGGCTCCTTTAATCCCTTCCGGATGATTATGAGAAACTTCCGCAGATTTTTTTGCGTTTTCCAACACTTCCACTTCCGTTCGTCCCCACCAGGCTACCGGACTGATCCGCATGGCCGAACCGTTCCCCCAGCTATTGTACGCTGGTGCCCCATAAGTCTCTGCCCACTGAATAAAACTGCCACCATATCCGGCACGTGGATAACGACTGTAATAGTGACGGTAGTAATGGGCAAAATCACCGTGATTCATTAAGCAATCCGCCGTTGCGATGGTCAGCACTGAATCGTCCGTGAATGTGGATTTTTTTTGCCAGAGCGGAAATCGGGTCGTTTTGATGTTATTTCTTTCGTAAACAGATCCAATCATGTCGCCTGCAATGGCTCCCATCATCTCAATCATCTCCCTCGTGATGTTTTAATTGAATTTTCTTTCATTATAATTCATTTTTGACCAAGATGCGACCTTTCCAAACGAAAAGCCCCATGCAACATGGGGCTTTTGTGAATCCTGTTTATTTAAATGCTTCTTCCACTTTCCATTCTTCCCAAACCTTACCAACCAGATCAGGTCCTGGATGCAATACTTTCTTTCCTGGTTTCCATCCTGCCGGTGTTGCTTGAGTACCTTTAGATTCTCGCACCAACTGGAAGGCTTGAATTTGTCGAAGGGTTTCGGCAATATTTCTACCTACCGGAGGCGTCAGCACTTCAAATCCCTGAACATTTCCATCCGGGTCAATGATAAAGCGGCCACGGGTTTCCACGCCGCCTTCTTCGTCATAAATACCGTATAATTTCCCAATTTCGCCACCACCATCTGAAAGCATGGGGAAAGGTACGTCTTTATTAACCATTTTGGAAATTTCATGGTCGTTCCACATTTTATGAACAAATACGCTGTCCACGCTGCAGGATAACACTTCTACCCCTAAGTCTTTCAATTCATCATATTTTTCAGCAACTGCTGAAATTTCTGTCGCTCAGACAAAGGTAAAGTCTCCCGGGTAGAAGCAAAGCAGTACCCACTTTCCTTTGTACTCTTCCAGATCAACATTCACAAATTTCCCCTGAAAATAGGCTGGCGCCGTAAAAGCGGGGGCTGGTTTTCCAACTTTAATCATTGACACTTCCTCCTCCTTTGGCATTTCTATTGATACTCCTGTTTCCATTGCGATGCTTTCCTGTTTTTTGTGTACCGGCGGTCGCTGGCAACCTGGTTTAAACTCTTCTGGCAAACCTTCCACCTCCTATAGAAAAAATAAATAGAGCCATCGAAAAGCTCTATAGAACATATACCCTTTATCCATCATTCAAACACATTAAAATAAATTTTTAACATTTACATTTTATACAGGTACCATTTACAGGTGTTAAATTCATATTTTAATTCATACACTTTTTCCAAGTCGTCGATCACGCTCTGGCAGCGATACACCATCATACGATTACCGACCAGTTTTTCTTCCCGACATTCAATTACCCGATCAATTTTAATGACCCGAAGCTCATGATCACTATGATCCAGCGGTGATTTCCACCGGTATCGCAACGGTCTTGGCTTGCCTGTTACGTCAAAAAAAGCGATCATTTCAATGGGCTGCATCCAAACTTTCATATACTGCTCCTCCTGTTTTTACAGATAACTGGACATCATGGGATACTCTGTTTCCTCTTCCTGGATAACGCCTCCCATAAGCGGCTGAATCGGCGAATGCGAAAAACAGCCGCGAAACAGAGTTGCATCGCCAAACCGCTGACGGAGCTTGTCGATGGTCTGATCCAGTTTTTTAAATCGCTCTTCATTTTCCTGCAACAGAGAGAGCTGATAATAATCATTGCTGCATAAGCCTGAAAGATGAATTCCCATATGCCTCAAAGCCTCTCTTTTCCAGGTTTCATCAAAAATCCTGCACGCTTCCTTCCAAATAAGTGTTGTGGAATCGATAGGTATTTCCAGACAGCTTTGTTTTCGATACGTAACAAGCTCTGCTGAACGGAGCGTCACCGAAACCACCCGGCCACTTCTTTCAATATGGCGAATCCTTTTTCCCACGGTTTCGCTGAGGGCCAAAAGGATCTGATGAGCCGTTTTGCGATCCGCGACGTCAAAAGCAAGGGTATTGGAATTACCTATGCTTTTAATGGGAACCGGCTGTTCTGTTACCTGAGAATCATCCAGTCCGTTCGCATACTGCCAGATAAGCAGCCCTGGTTTTTTTAACCATCGGTGTATTAAATCCGGATTTGTCTTCGCCAAGTCACCGATGGTCAGGACGTTATAGCGAAAAAGTTTTTTTGTTGTTGCCCGCCCGACAAAAAATAGTTCACTTACTGGCAGCGGCCACATTTTTTCAGCGATCTCATGACGATATAATGTGTGGATTTGGTCAGGCTTTCTAAATTCCGATGCCATTTTTGCCAGCAGTTTGTTGGGACCAATGCCTATATTCACAGTAAATCCCAGCTCTTCTCGGATCCTTCGCCTTAATTGCTGTGCCACTTCCATCACTTTTTCCCGAAAATTTTTCGGCTGTAAGATTGCTGGTTGATAGTGCATGAAGGACTCGTCAATGGAATAACGTTGAATCACAGGGGAATATTCCCTTAAAATGTCATTCATGGCATCGCTGCACTGCATGTATAACTTGTAGTTTGGTGACACCACCACCAACCCGGGGCATTTTTGCCGGGCACTGAAAAGGGTTTCACCGGTTTGAATATCGAACTTTTTTGCCGGTATGGATTTTGCCAGCACAATTCCATGGCGACTGGCCTCATCACCACCGACCACTGCCGGTATCTCCCGCAAATCGACTCTGGCACCATGCTGCAACCGATAAACCGCTTCCCAGGATAAATAGGCACTGTTAACATCTACATGAAGAATTGAGAACATACGATCCACTCCTGTCATTACAGAGTACAGGAACGTACGTTTTCTGTCAACTCCTTTTTCTACAGACGCCTTTCGTATGTTATAATAACAGCTGTACAGGAACAAGACGCTGCGCGTCTATTTAGTGGTTAGGGGTTAGTTAATTAGGGGTTAGTAAAATCAAAGTCAAGATCTTAAAGACTTATACACACCCTAAAGGTTACAGGCAGAACAAGTGCGCATACCCTATAGGGCACTCGTGCTATTTCCTGTATCAGAACAAAGCTGCTTCGCGTCTAATTAAGAATTAAGAATGATGAATTAAAGGTCATAAAGATTGAAAAGACCATTGATAGTGGAGTAAGGTTCATTGACAATTGAGTTCAAGAAATTCAAATTCGAAAGATATTTACCACGAAGGACACGAAGGGGCATAAAGAAGTGCTTAAAACCAGCTACCTAAAGATCTTGAACTAAGAAAGATATTTACCGCGAAAGCCACGAAGAAAACATATAGAGAAGGGAGTTTTAAAATGAACTATTACACCAGAGACGGTGAGTTGTTTTATGACGTAATCGGTCCGGAGGACGCTCCGGTTTTAGCTTTTACGCATGGCGCAGGACTAAGCCATCTGATGTTCCAAAATCAGGTGGATGCTTTCAAGGATCGTTATCGTTGCCTGGTGTGGGACCTTCCTGGCCACGGAAAGTCCTATCGATTAAAAGAAAATTTTAAATTTACGGAAATGCCGAAGCATCTCATCGGTATGCTGGACGCCATTGGTGCTACCAAAGCCATTTTAGTCGGCCAGTCTATGGGAAGCATGGTCAGCCAATACACAGCAGATCTTTATCCAGGCCGGGTGGAAGGCATCGTAAGCATTGGCGGTTCCAAGCTGAAAGCAGAACGTCTAAGCGGTTTTCAGCGGTTTATGTTCATGCTGATGCCGATGTTTTTCCGGATGGTTCCGGAAAAGAAATTTTTCTATCGCATTGCCGTCAGCAAAGCCATGACACCCGCAGCGCGAACTTTTTACGAAAAATCCCTGACAAAAATGGGACGCGCTCAATTTTTCTTTGTCTGGCGGGGGTTGATGCAAAGCTTTGAATTAGGGATCAACGCCCCCATCTCACATCCGCTGCTGATCTGCCATGGTGAGCATGACTCACCGTCTACTCTGCTGACAGAAGCCAAAGAATGGCATGAAGCTTCACCTGACAGCCGCCTCGTCATTATTCCTGGTTCCGGGCACAACGCCAATATGGATGCGCCAGAACTTTTCAATCGGGAGCTGGAAACATTCCTGAACCAAATGGCGTATAAAAGAGAACTGTAAGGGAGGTGTTCAAGATGCTTTTTCAGATGCTTAAAAACCCTTTTTCTCAACATCAAAAATGGTTTGCTGCTTCACTGCTTATTTTTGTGGGATCCTTGCTGTTTTTTAAAGCGCTGACCTTTGTCTATTATGAAGAAATGTTTCAGTTTTTCAGCCTCTTTTTTGATGAACTGGAGCAATTGGCATCCGATGTCTTTTCTGGTCCTTCTATGTGGCGCGGTGTCGGGATTCTTTTTGCCAACAACCTGCGCGCCTCTTTGATGATGCTTCTGGGCGGCATCCTTCTTATCTTTCCCTTATTTGGCCTGATTGTAAATGGGGGGCTTGTTGGAGTCGTATCGACACTGATTACCTACGAAGAAACCCTTAGCCTGTTTGGCTTTTATTCCGTTGGGATTCTCCCCCATGGCGTCTTCGAAATTCCTGCTATTCTTTTAAGTGGAGCCATCGGTCTAAAGATTTCCAAAGAGCTCCTTTCACCGCCTCGAGGTGAAACCCGAAAACATCGATTAAAGAAAAACTATCAGGCCGCTTTATGGAGCCTCCCGGTTATCATCCTTCTCTTAGCCATTGCAGCCGTTGTTGAGGTCTTTGTGACGCCCTGGTTAATGCAGCTTTATCTTTAAACAGGCAACCTATCGAACAATTAAATTTGTCATTGCAATCTGAGTGTGGTAGACTATGGGGCGATCTGTCATAATGATCAAATGACTAAACTACTTATCAGGAGGTTTGCCATGCTTACCCGAAAATCAATCGTTCTACTGGGTATTCTCACAGCACTTTTTATCACAACCATAACTGCTATCCCAGCCAATGCGTATTCCGAAGGAATCGTTCTGCGTCAGGAAATGGAGAATACTGACGTTATGAAACTACAGCAGGATCTTAAGTCCCTGGGTTTCTTCCACGTTACTCCCACCGGATATTTTGGTTCAATTACAGAATCCTCTGTCCGGAACTTCCAGCGACATCACAGCTTAACTGCCGATGGATTAGCCGGCCCGGCAACCATCAGTAAGATGAAGAGTCTGAAAAGCTCTGGTCGCACTGATCAGGCTGTTTCCAGAGGCGGCGGCCGAACTAGGGTAATCAGCCAAGCTGAAGTCCAGATGCTGTCCTGGTTCGATGAAGTAAAGCCTTTATGGAACCGCGGCGAAAACGCCGTTGTTACCGATGTGAACACCGGACTAACCTTTAAAGTCCAACGTACATATGGCCGAAATCATGCTGACGTAGAAACGCTTACAAAAGAAGATACCCGTATTTTAAAAAAAGCTGCCGGTGGCAGCTGGAGCTGGGTTCGCCGACCGGTTATTGTGGAAGTTCATGGTCAGCGCCTTGCTGCATCCATGGCACCTATGCCCCACGCTGGAGTTGATGGTCTTCTCACCAATCAAACCGTTCGTAACCGAAGTGGTGGCTTTGGAACCGGAACCAATCTCAATGCCATTCACGGCAATGGAATGGATGGCCATATTGACATTCATTTCATGGGAAGTCGTACCCACGGAAGCAATTCCACTTGCTCCGACCATCAGCGGGCAATAAAAGAAGCTTATAATTCCCGACAGTAATACTTTTCCCGAACACCTATTAAGAACCTGTGCGAAACACAGGTTCTTTTTGCATGCCTTTCTTTTTAGGTGTAGAATAAGGTAAACGAATGGCGAACCAATAAAGGAGGTATTTCAATGAAAAATATTCCAGAAAGAGTTCAACTGGCTCATCTTCCCACTCCCATTCACAAATTGGATCGCTTAAGCCAAGAACTTGGGAAAAACATTTACCTGAAGCGTGACGATTATACCGGCACTGAAGTTAGTGGCAATAAGGTCCGAAAGCTGGAATTCGCTGCCAAAGAAGCTTTGCAGCAAAAATCAGATGTATTAATCACCTGCGGCGGACTTCAGTCTAATCACGCCCGGGCAACCGCTGCCGTTGCCCGCCGTCTGGGCTTAAAATGTCACTTGGTGCTGCGCGGTACGCCTGCTGACTCATGGACGGGAAATCTGTTTCTGGATAAGATGTTAGGTGCTGACATCACCTTTTTAGAACCTGACCTTTTCAATGAACGCCATATGGACATCATGGAAGATATTAAGCATGATTATGCCCAGAAACAAATGACAGCATATTTGCTCCCGGTTGGTGCCTCTAATGGCATCGGAACCTTTGGCTATTATGCTGCCTATGATGAGATCTGCCAACAGGAAAAAGACTCTGACCAGTATTTTGATGCCATTGTTACTGCTGTTGGTTCCGGCGGAACCTGTGGAGGTTTGGTGCTGGGAAACTGGCATCATCATCGAAAACATCGAATCATTGGGATTCCCATCGCCGATGACGCTGCTTATTTTCAGGAAATCATTCAGAGCATTATGCATGACGCTTCGCTGCTGGTGGGCTGGAATGAAGTGCCGAACCTCGGCTCCTATCAACTGATCGATGGCTATGCCGGACGGGGATACGCTTTAAATACGCCGGAGGAAATGGCTTTTATTGAAAGCATTGCACAAAAAGAAGGTGTCCTCCTGGATCCAGTTTATACAGGAAAAGCCTTCCGCGGACTCGTTGAAGAAATCCGGAAAGGCTCTTTTGATGGTTTAAATGATATTCTTTTTATCCATACGGGTGGTCTCTTTGGTATTTTTGATAAAACGGAAGCGTTTTAATTCGCACTATAATCCAATGGTTTCCAGGAACAACCGGATCACATTAGCGCCTCCGACAAAAGTACCAATGCTGCTTCCTACATTAGTTAGCGCCACCACCAGCAGTACCCGAGTCACTTTATTGCGCCAGAAACCTTTAAAACTGAGCAAGTCTTCTGTTAGGTCTTCAAAGTCCTGTACATTCGGTTTTCGGATCAGTGCTTCCACAATACCAGCCACCCATCCGGCCGCCAGCATCGGGTTTAATGAACTGAGTGGTGCCGCCAGAAATGCCGATACAATGGTCAAAGGATGACCAAAAGCGGCAGCAGCTCCTATAGCCGAAAAACTTCCGTTCCATAAAATCCAGGTGACGGACTGCTGAATTCCTGCATCGAAATTAAGGTAGAAAGTATATCCTATCATACCAAGAATAAGTGCCGGAATGAGCCATGGGATCATTTGAGATCCCTTTTTCTTTTTTGGCATTTGCGATAACGCTTTCAGATCATGTTCATGGTGAATCTCCTCTTTTATGCCCGGTATATGAGCGGCTCCAAGCACTGCGACAATTTTATCACCCGGCGCATCTTTAATTTTTTGCGCCAGATACTGATCCCGTTCATCAATCAAAGGTACCTTCAGGCGGGGAAACGCCTCCGTAAATTCTTTCAGCATGGCATTCAGCATGTCTTTGGATTTCAGCTTTTCCATCTCTTCTTCTGTAATATCGGCGCCTTCGAACAAGCTGAAAAAAATCTGCACCATCAAGTGTGCCTTTCCTTTCATTCCCAGTCCATTCCATACTCTGGAAAAGGTCACCTGTATATTACGGTCAGCCAGCACCAGTCTGGCACCGTTTTCTTTTGCCGATTCAATTCCCTGAATCATCTCCTGTCCTGGCTTTACACCAAACTGCTTGGCCATCCGTTTTTGAAAAGAGGAAATCATCAGATTCATCAACAAAAGCGTCGCTTTTTTTTCTTTCATGATTTTAAAGATATCCGTTTCTTTCCATTTATTTCCATCAGTAATGGATTTATAGCGTTGTCGATCCAATTCCACACAAACGGAGTCTGGTTTTTCATAATCAATTACTTCTTTCACCTGTTCAGCACTCTTCTTTGAAATGTGAGCGGTTCCAATCAGGATGATCTCTTTTTCTTCCAGGTACAAGCGGGTGATGTTTTCATCATCCAGTGGTTTTTCATCCATCATCTCATCCAATGTCTCTTGAAAGGATGCCTCCGACGATTCTTCACTGTCGGTTGTTTCAATTATTTCTTCTGTCATTTTTTACCTTCCTTTTGATGGTTTCAAAGCCATCGGGTTTATGGCATAATTGTACCATAAGAAAGCGTTCTT
>SLLE01000065.1 GCA_007134225.1 Tindallia sp. | reverse complement strand
CGCCGCTCGCTAAGAGGAGCTGAACCAGTGCTTTGGCAGACAATGGTTGAGCGATTCCAATCAAAAGAGCGATTCGAAGGGAAGATCAGGAACCCCTGCTGTTAGAGCCGCAGGCGAGTTCAGGGGTTCCCTTCCCTGAGAAGAGCTCGATACCATCTTATAGCCGGGTTCATCCCGGCGTTGGTTAACCGTCTGCAAAAGCATCTGGTCAGCCCTCGAAGCAACTCAGCCCTCGTTCACTGTCTCTTGCTCTGTCTCTTGCTTTGGCTCTTGGACTTTTTCCTTGGTTTCCTTTATTTCTTTCTTGGTATTATACCGATTCATGGCAATCTGAATGCCTTCCCGGACAAAGGTTTCGGCGGCTTCAGCACCTTCTTTCACGGCCTTTTGCATCACTGGAATTTCCTCCGGGGTAAAGCGGCTCAGCACGTACTGGGCGGCGCTTTGCCATAGGGGTTTTCCGATGCCCATGCGCAGCCGGGGAAAGTCGCTGTTGCCCAGGTGCTGAATAATGGATTTCATGCCATTATGGGTGCCGCCACTTCCTTTAGCCCGCAATTTGATTTCGCCAGGCGCAAAATCCATGTCATCATAAATCACCAGAAGGTTTTCTTCCGGCAGGTCGAAATACCGCATCCAGGCGCCAACGCTGTCCCCGCTGCGGTTCATATAGGTTTGTGGTTTGATGAGAATCACTTTTTCGGTTCCGATTCGGATTTCTCCATAAAGCGAATTGAATTTTTTCTGGTTTACTTCCGTGTGATGGTTCGCGGCCAAGGTATCGATAACGTGAAAACCAATGTTATGCCGGGTGGCATCGTATTTTCCGCCGGGATTGCCCAGGCCGGCCAGTAGGATCATGGGATCGTGTTTCCTTCCTTTCTTTAGTCGAACAGGGTGCTGACGGATTTGTTTTTATAAATTCGATTGATGGCTTCTGCAAATACCGGGGCCACGGAAACGCTGATGATTTTGTCGATGCGTTTGCTTTCGGGCAGTGGAATGGTATTGCAGGCGACCAGCTCCTTAATCTTGGAATTCTTGATGCGCTCAATGGCTGAGCCGGAAAAAACCGGGTGGGTACAGCAGGCATACACCTCCGTTGCACCGAAATTAATTAAGGCGTCGGCGGCTTTGGTGATGGTGCCGGCGGTATCGATCATGTCATCTACAAGAATGGCTGTTTTCCCATGGATATCCCCAATAATGTTCATGACTTCCGACACGTTTTCTTTAGGACGTCGCTTGTCAATGATGGCAATAGGGGCTTCCATGTAATGGGCAAAGTTTCTTGCCCGGGTGACGCTGCCCATGTCCGGTGACACAATGATGGGATTGTCGATTTGTTTTTTCTTGAAATGCTTCACCAGAATAGGTACTCCCAGCAAATGATCCACAGGAATGTTAAAATAGCCCTGAATCTGAGGAGCATGCAAATCCATGGACAACAATCGGTCGGCACCGGCGGTTGTCAGCAAATCGGCCACTAGTTTTGCTGTGATGGGATCCCTGGCTTTGGCTTTCCGGTCCTGTCGGGCATAGCCATAGTAAGGCAGTACGGCGGTGATCCGTCCAGCGGATGCTCGTTTCATGGCATCAATCATGATCAGTACTTCCATCAGTGCTTCATTTACCGGGGGGCAAGTGGGCTGTACCACGTAAACATCGGCGCCACGAACGGTTTCGTTGATGTTGACGGCTATTTCGCCATCACTAAACGTACTCACAAGGGCACGTCCCAATGGAACCTCCAGCTCACGGGCAATTTCCGCCGCCAGGGTGGGATTAGCGTTTCCTGTAAAAATCTTGATTTCATTACCACTGGTATTCATTTTTTTATTGCTCCTCCTTATTCCATTCTTCTTTATTGCTTTGACGGCTTCTGGCGATGGCCAGAGCTTCTGGCGGGACGTCTTCCGTGATGGTGGAGCCGGCAGCCACAAAAGCATGGTCGCCTATGGTGACAGGTGCCACCAAATTAGCATTGCTGCCAATGAAAACGTTGTTGCCGATGGTGGTTTGATGCTTTTCTTTTCCATCATAATTGACAAATACCACGCCACATCCGACGTTCACATTCTTTCCGATTTTTGCATCGCCAATGTACGCCAGATGGGCAGAACGGGAATCGTCACCGATGATAGAATTCTTCACTTCGACAAAATCACCGATCCGCACCCGTTTTCCGATGCAGGAGCCGGGTCGTAGGTAAGCATATGGTCCTATGGTGGTTCCTTCTCCCACGCGGCTGCTGGTAATGGTGGAATTGGTAATGGTGACGCCGGATTCTATAAAGCTGTCGCTGATGCGGCTGTTTTGACCAATATGACAATTTTCTCCAATAATGGTTCCGCATTCAATCATTGCGCCGGGCTCGATCACCGTGTCTTTTCCAATCACCACGTCGTGGTCTATGTAGGTGTTTTGGGGATTCAGCATGGTGACGCCATTCATCATATGACGATGGTTGATTCGTTTTCGAAAGATGCCTTCCACCTGGGCCAGTTGAACCCTTGTATTAACGGCCATAATTTCCTCTGCATTGTCGATGCAGCAAACGCCAACGGCTAAATCATCTTTTTTCAGCAAAGAAAGGGTATCCGTCAGGTAATACTCCTGTTGAACATTGTCCTGGCTTAGCTTTGGCAGTACATCCAGCAGTGCTTTTCCTTTGAAGCAGTAGGTGCCGGAATTGATTTCCTGAATGCTTTTCTGCCAGGGAGTTGCATCTTTTTCTTCTATGATTCCCATCAGGCTACAGGTTTCTTCGTTGCGAAGGATTCGACCGTATCCGGTTGGGTCTTCCAGCCTGGCGGATAATACGGTTGCGGCGTAATTTCCCTTTTCATGGGTTTCGATGAATTTTTCCAATGTCTCCGCGCTAATCAACGGAGCGTCTCCGCTCAGAATCAGGATCAACGCCTCCGGATCCAGTTGATCCATGGCACATATGACAGCGTGGCCCGTCCCCTTCTGCTCTGCCTGCAGCACAGTTTTTGCTTTTTCCGGAAGTTCCCTGGAAACGGATTCAGCACCATGTCCGACGACAACCAGCAGATCTTCTACGCCTACCTGGGTTGCATGATTGATTACATGGTTCAGCAGTGGAATGCCGGCAACTCGGTGAAGCACCTTGGGGAGTGCGGATTTCATCCGGGTTCCTTCTCCTGCGGCCAGAATAACGGCCTGTTTTTTCATGATTGTTCACCTCTTTTGGATTGTGGTGGGCCGAAAACACTTTTTGCCGAGGGGATCGCCCTCGGCTTCATCCTCATTATAATGGGCAGCGGCGCTTTTGTCAAAAAAAAGACCCGCCAAAAGCAGGCTTTCTGCTATTGACGGGCAATGTCTTTTCCGAATCTAAGAACATTGTTGTGGATGTACCCTAAAGCTCTTCTTCCGGAGCTTCGGTTGCATCCTCTGCATCCTCGGATTCCAGCTCTTCGATCGGTTTTTTAGCTTCTTCCTCTTCATTCATTTGCTCATACCGAACAAAAATGGCATCCTGAATTTTGTTTCTGGTTTCTGAGTTAATAGGGTGTGCGATGTCTCTAAAGTCGCCTTCACCCATCTTCCGGCTGGGCATTGCAATGAAAAGCCCGTTTTGCCCTTCGATGATCTTAATATCGTGTACCACGAATTCGTCGTCGAAGGTTACAGAAACGATGGCTTTCATTTTTCCTTCCGCAGCCACTTTGCGAATTCTTACGTCCGTTACTTGCATCTGTCCTTCACCACCTTCCCGATGACTTTCATACTGTTGACAAGTTTGCCGATGCTCCTTCTGGAAGGATTGTTGCACCTCTTTCAGGGAACGGCTATCTTAAGAGG
>SLLE01000117.1 GCA_007134225.1 Tindallia sp. | reverse complement strand
TGCTCCATGAAATGATCTAGAACAAAAAAGCCGCCGAACAAGATAATTCGGCGGCTTTGCTTATACGATTGCCCTGTAAATAGTTTTTAAGGGTATTGACTTTGCTTTCCAACTTTCCAACCACCATACCTTCAACAGGAAGGTTTGGTCTATCTGTAAGCGGCTTCGATGGCTTCGCTGGCATCTCCACCGTCAACGGTTTTTACACCGTCAACCCATGCCAGTACCATATCCACGTTTTCACTGATCCACTCCACAGCATATTCTTCCGGAGCTCGATCTTCATATCCAAAAGCATAAACCCATTCATTCACGTCGTCGATTTCAATCTTAAACTGCTTATAGAATTTGGCAAGGTTTGGATGCTCTTCTTCCAGCCCTGGGCGGGAAATCGTTGCGACAAACTCAGGTTCCTCACCCCAGATACCTTCCGGATCGTCCAGGTATTCCATATCAAAGATAACGTTCATGTAATGTGGTTCCCATCCACTGAAGACAACCCATTCTTCCATTTCAATTGCCTGACCGATTTCGGTAATCATGCCTGCCTCACTACTCTCAATCATTTCCCAGCCGTTCAGGCCATAGATATCGTCTTCGAAAGCGGCCAGCATGATATCATTTCCGTCATTACCCGGCTCCAGACCGTAGTACGTGTAATTGAATTCTTCGGCATAGTCCGCCAAATCTGCCAGGGAAGTAACACCTGCTTCATATACATATACCGGAACCGCCGGAGCATAGCTTACGTTTTCCAGATGAGTGTCTAAATGAATGACACGACCTTCGTCAACCGCCTCTTGCAACGGCGTTCCCCAGGTAACCCACCAGGCATCGGCAAATACATCGATCTGCCCATCGCTGATCCCTTCCAGGATCACTGGCAAGGAGTAACTTTCCAAGTTGACGTCATATCCCAGAGTTTCCAGGATCTCTCTGTGAATGTAGCCCTTCTGAGTTGAGCAAGTCCAGGAAACCATGGCAAGATTTACATCTTTCGGAATTTCCTGCTCTTCTTCAATAGCGGTTTCTTCAGCATCGGTCGGCGCTTCTTCGACATCCGGCTCCTCGTTGCCACATCCGGCCAACGCCAGCGTAACGAAAAGCATAAGCACCAATCCTAAAGCAAACAATTTTTTTCCAGTACTGTTTTTGTAACTCATAAATAATGTTCCTCCTTTGTTATTTTCCTTCATTTTCTTTTGGGATTAATTCAAAAATTTCATGGGAATAAAAGCTGTCCACCAGGCGCTCCAGCCAACGATAATACTTTTTGGAATCCTCCAGTTGTTCATAACACTGCTCTGATTCCTTCCGCACGGCTTCCTCGCAGTTATGATTATTAATGATAGTTTTTAAAATCGCCTGGGAATCTGCAATGGCCTGCAGATTTTCCTTGTATTCCCTTTCCCAGCGTTTGCAGTAGAAACGAATAAAAGATTTAAAGAAATCTTTTTCCGCAGCATACTTGTTCTTCCGTGAGCCTTTTTCCCATATTCGGTTTACCATGCCATTTTCCTGCAACGCACGAACACCAGTACTCATGCTGGGTTTGCTCATTTCCAGCATATCTTTCATTTCATCCAGAGTCATTGGATCATTTTCAAAGTACATGGTGGCGTAAAGCCGGCCAACAGATGGTGCCGCACCATACACATCCATGGTTTCGGCAATGGAATTAATGACGATGTCCTTGGCACGCTCAATTTCTTCCCGTTCCTTTTGTGTAGTGAGTTGATAAGACAAATTAAAATAGCCTCCTTGAAATATTTCTTCTCTATAAAGAATCACTGACAAATTAAATTAGTTAAACAAATTTAAATAATATTAAATTCACTTAATATTTTAGTTCTTTTTAATACTTTTGTCAATTAAAGGCTCTATATAGAAAGGAAGGCTATCCCGGAAACACCCGTTAGTCAATTCGTCTACATTCACCTCCTTTTGGGCAGAAATAATCGGAAGAAATAGAGAAATTAAAATATTTAATGCGTTAAGTATATATTAAACAAACTTAACGAATTAAGAATATCATATATATTTTTAAAAGATTTGTCAAACGAATACTTTGTTAAACATTAAACAATTGTCGGTGGAAGGTGTATAGGGATTCTGTAAAACCAATAAGTCAAGAGATATTATCAATGCAGGAAAAAATAATTTTTTTGGAAAACCTTGACAGCTAAAAATGAATTGTGATAGAGTCTTATATGTTAAATAAATTCAAAACGTTTTAAAATAATTTAACAAAATATGAGTAAGACGATTGATAAAAGGAGGAATACGTATGACGAATTTTCCGGACGCAAAAATTCTTGATGTGGACTTGACAGTAGGAAAGATTGAAACCAGTACCATTCCCGGAGAAACATACCGGTTATATCCAGGCGGGTCAGCGCTTGGGCTTTACCTGATTCTCCAGGAAATGGAACCGGGAATTGATCCTTTATCACCGGAAAATATGCTGGTGTTCTCGACGTCGGTTTTAACTGGACTTCCCATCAGCGGTCAGAGCCGAGTGATGATTACCACCAAAAGTCCGTTGACAGAAACCATTGGCGACAGTCAGGCCGGCGGGTTTTTTCCGGCACATTTAAGAAACAGCGGGTATGATGCGGTGGTTTTCAGAGGAAAATCTGAAAAACCCGTATATCTGTACATCGACGGAAATGATGTTACTCTTAAAGACGCTTCTGCGGTGTGGGGAAAAGTAACCGGTGAAACGGAACGAATCATCCGGGAAGAACTGGACGAAGATCAGCTTGAAATTGCCGAAATTGGACCTGCCGGCGAAAACCTCGTTAAATACGCGTCGATCATGAATATGGCTAACCGAGCCAACGGTCGAAATGGAACAGGTGCCGTCATGGGATCTAAAAACTTGAAGGCGATAGCCGTGAAAAAGGTGAAGCCACGAAAGCCTTACGATGCGGAAGGATTTAAGAAACTGAGCGGCAACGTGAAAGAAAGAATCGCGGAAAATCCAAACATTCAAGGTTTGGGTGCCAGTGGTACCAACGGTGAGCTTGCACCTACCAGCGAAGAAGGATTCCTGCCAACCAGAAATTTCCTTTCCGGTTATTTTGGTGAAAAAGTCGAGAAAATCGGCGGCGATACCTTGATGAATACCATTTTTAAGGAAAGTGACACTTGTTTTGCTTGCGCCATTCGATGTAAACGCGTAGTGGAAATTGAAGGGAAAGTGGATCCATTATACGGCGGCCCGGAATACGAAACAGCGGCCACTTTTGGTTCCTACTGCGACGTTGATAGTCTGGAAGATGTCTCTATTGCCAACCAGTACTGTAATATGTACGGACTGGATACCATTTCCTGCGGCGCTACCATTGCCTTCGCCATGGAATGCTACGAAAAAGGACTGCTGACAAAAGAAGATACTGACGGGATGGAGCTGGCTTTTGGAAAGTCCGAATACTTCCCAGAGCTCATCGAAAAGATTGCCCTTCGAAAAGGCTTTGGCGATTTACTGGCAGAAGGAACTCATCGAGCTGCAGAAAAGCTTGGCCCGGAAGCCATGCCTCTTAGCATGTGTGTGAAGAAACAGGAAATGCCGGCCCATATGCCGCATTACAAACCAGCCATCGGTCTTCTGTATGCGGTAAACAGTTTCGGAGCGGATCATCAGTCTTGTGAACATGATCCATTCTTGACCATGCCGGAAGACTCTTTTGAGCGAAAAAGGCTGGCTATGATCGGCATTAGTAAAGGGTACGAAGATTCCTTCTCCATGGATGACGATAAGGTTCGTTTTACAGTGGCAGGACAGCAGTTCTTCTCTACATTGGATACCCTTGGCTTGTGTCAGTTTGCATGGGGACCGACCTGGCAGCTCTATGGTCCGGATGATTTGATTGATTTCTGCGAAGCAGGCGTTGGTTGGGAAACCAGCATAGAAGAATTGCTGGAAATTGGCGAAAGAAGAATCAACATGATGAGATACTTTAACATGAGAGAAGGCTTCGATAAAAAGGATGACTATTTACCGGAGCGTATGTATGAGCCACTTCCTGATGGTCCACAGAAAGGTTTCCAATTGGATAAAGATATCTTCATGAACTTCAGAGACAATTATTATCAATTTGTAGACTGGGATGAAAATGGCAACCCGAGCGAGGAGACACTTAGAAAACTATCGCTTGGATGGCTACTGGAAAAGAGGTAATCTGCTTTATGATTACAATCCAGGTAAATAAAAAAGAAATGTCCGTTGAATCCGACTGCACTGCTGAGAAGCTGCTTGAAATACTCGGTTACTCTCCAAGGTCTTCGGTTTGGATCAATGGCAGGCAGTTGCTTCTAAAGGAGTACTCGAAAACGGTACTGAAAGACCAGGATCAGGTGAAGGTTTTACGGATTCTGGGTGGAGGATAGAAGCAGTGTCTATCGTAATTGATAATTGACAATGGATAATTGAGAATTAAAATCAAAACATCTGGAACCAAGTTCTTGAAAACCTAACGACAAACCTATTAATAAGAGTGGTCTCAAAGAATAATAAAAACATTAACTAAGGAGGAATTTAACATGGCAATGAACATGGGATTTGAAAACATGACTAATTTACACAGCTTTGAGGTGCCTACCGTCATTAAGCACGGAATCGGTGCCATTAAACACGCAGGGGAAGAAATCAAGAATCTGGGCGTCACAAAAGCACTTTTGGTTACCGACCCCGGCATCTATGGAGCGGGCATTACGAAACCAGTGGAAGACTCTCTGAAGGAAGCGGGTATTGAAGTGGTCGTTTTCAACGAAGTTGAACCAAATCCAGCCGTAAAAGTAGTGGGAATGGGAAGCAAAATTTACAAGGAAAACAATTGTGACGGATTAGTAGCCGTTGGCGGTGGAAGCTCCATGGATACAGCCAAAGCCATTGGTGTGGAAGCGGCTCATGGCGAATCCGTTCTGGAATATGAAGCGGCGGATGGTAAAAAACCTTTAACAAAAAGAATTCCCCCGCTAACCACCATTCCCACCACTGCCGGTACCGGGTCTGAAGTAACACAGTGGGCGGTTATTACCGATACAGAGCGAGAATTTAAATTCAACACCGGCGGTCCGCTGATCGCCGCTCACTTAACCATTATCGATCCGGAACTGCATGTTTCCATGCCACCGAGAGTAACGGCCATGACGGGTATGGACGTACTGTCCCACGCTGTTGAGTGCTATACCATGCACTTTGCACAGCCGGTAACAGACGCAGTGGCACTGTTGGCTATTGAATATACCGGAGCTTACCTCCGAAGAGCCTATGCCAATGGAAACGACATCGAAGCTCGCTATGGCATGGCACAAGGCGCTATGCTGGCCGGTCTTTCCTACGGAAGTGAATCAGCAGGCGCTGGACATGCTATGGCTCAAACCTTGGGTGGCATTGTGCCGGTAGCCCATGGTGAATGCGTTGCTACCATGATGGGACCAGTCATGGAATACAACTGGAAAGCAGCACCGAAGAAATTTGCACGGATCGCTCAGGCGTTGGGTGTGGACACTTATGGAATGTCCGAAGAAGAAGCAGCTAAAGCCGCTGTTCGTGAAGTATATCAGTTAGCGGAAGACTTGGAAGTACGTAGCCTGGAAGAAATGGGCGTGTCTCAAGACATGATTCCGCGACTGGCCAAAGAAGCCATGAAAGATCCACAAACCGTTGGAAACCCAAGAATCCTCAACGAAGAATCCTACAAGTGGATTTACAACCGGTGCTTTGGTTTAGTACCCTCCACGTTATAGCCCCCCCTCTCTTTATTAATAAAATCTATCATTAGGGCCAGGCGATGAACCATTGCCTGGTTCTTTTGCATGCAATAGTAAATAACACAAACATTCTTTACTCGTTCTCTCACTCCTGATTCTAATCCTTTGACCTTGAATTTCCTATCTTTTTCTAACCCCTAACCCCTAACCCCTAAATTTCTAATTATTTACATGGACTTTACACAGAAAAAGGGTATAAACGATATAATAAGCAGAAAAAGAAAGGAGCCTTACCGATGATTAAAAAACGAAAACCAACGGTGATGAGTGCCATTGATATAGGCTCTTATTCCCTTAAAATGAGGATTGTGGAGATAAATGAGGCTGGTGAAAAAAGAGTGCTGGAACGGGTGACAAAACCGGCGGCACTTGGACGGGATACTTTTTCCACGGGGAAGGTAAGCTATGAAACTGTGGAACATATCTGTGAAATTCTGACAGGTTTTCAGCAGTTGATGCAGGAATATGGATCCAAGCATTACCGGGCGATCGCCACCAGCGCCATTCGAGAAGCGGAAAACCGGGAGTATCTCATTGATCAGATTAAACTGAAAACCGGATTGAGAGTGGAGGTTGTTAACAACGCCCTGGAGCGCTACCTGACCTATAAAGCAATCCGTGAAAACCTGCCGGGCCATTACAAAGTTAGGGAGGAAGGCGTGATGGTGGTGGAAGTTGGATCCGGAAGTGTGGAAATGTCGGTTTATCATCATGGGCGCCTCCAGGTAACCCATAACATCAAACTGGGACACCTGAGACTCCGGGAAGTGCTGTCGGATTTGGAAAAGCGAACCCTGGATTTTCCCCAATTGCTGGAAGAATACATTGAAGGCCATTTGGATGTCATTTATTCCATCGGGGATACCTATGAAATCGAGCATTTTATTGCCTTGGGAAGTGAAATGAGAGCCATTAGCAAGCTTTGCAATCAGACGACATCCTCGGAGGATATGAACCGAATTCCTCTGGAATCCTTCGAAAGGCTGTACCAGGAGATACTGGATAAGCCGGTGGAATACATTGCGGAAGTTCATCAGATCTCCATGGATTTGGCCTCTATTCTGCTGCCATCCTTAATGATCCTGAAAAAATTGGCGCAAATGACACAGGCAGATCAATTTTTCGCACCGCTGGTATCCCTCAGCGATGGGATTGTTTCGGATTTTGTGGACCAGCGTTTTCAAACCAGTCGACAACAGGAATTCTATGATGACGTTCAAAATCAGGCTCTGAATTTGTTGCGA
Organism: Tindallia sp.; assembly: GCA_007134225.1. GTDB lineage: Bacteria > Bacillota > Clostridia > Peptostreptococcales > Tindalliaceae > Tindallia. The sequence goes on along the minus strand of SLLE01000117.1, from coordinate 7,282 downwards.
AAATACCATGCGGATGAAAACCATGCAACGGATGTAGAAGAAAAATCCATGATTCTTTTTGAAGCACTGAAAAAAACCCATGGGATGAAAGAACGGGAAAAATTTTTACTGCAGTTGGCCTGCAAGCTTCATGATATCGGAAAATTTGTCAACCTGAATAAACACTATGAGCATTCCTACACACTGATCAAAGCTTCTCCCATCCTGGGGATTTCGGAAGAAGAACTTGAAATTGTGGCCAATGTATCTAAATACCACAGCAGTCGGACCCCGCAGAAAAGCCACGAATCTTATCTTCGTCTGAAAGGAAAAGACCGGGTGACCACGGCAAAGCTGGTGGCTATTTTACGACTGGCGGACGCCATGGATCGAAGCCACAAGCAAAAAATAAAGGAAGTGAAAGTAAAGCATAAGGAAAAAGAAATGATCATCACCGGAACGGCTTCGGTTGATACATTGTTGGAGGAATGGACCTTTGAAGTAAAAGCGGAATTTTTCCAGGAAGTATTTGGTACGAAGCCTATGTTGAATATAAAAAGGAGGTTGTCAAATGGAACTTAAACTGCCAAAGGAAAACACAAAACCCTCCGATCGATATGAAAGCAGTCATTTTATCAACCGGGAACTGAGCTGGCTTGAATTCAATCATCGAGTACTGGAAGAAAGCCGGGACAAAAACAACCCACTTTTTGAGCGGTTGAAGTTCCTGGCCATTGTTACCTCTAATTTGGATGAGTTCTTTATGATTCGGGTGGCCTCGCTGAAAGATCAGGTGAATGCCGGTTATGAAAAACCAGATCCTTCCGGACTGACACCAAAACGCCAGTTAAAACAGATTTCCATCCGTGTACACCAGATGGTGAAAGATCAATACAACACCTTTAATAAAAGCCTGATGCCACTGCTCAAAAAAGAAGGGTTCCATTTGCTGACGCGTGATCAAGTCTCGTCGGAGCAACATGCTTTTTTGGAAGATTATTTCAAAAAGTTAATCTATCCAGTGCTCACCCCCATGGCGGTGGATCAAAGCAGGCCCTTTCCCCTTATCCTGAACCGCAGTCTTAATATTGCCATGCTGGTAAGGGAAAAACCAAAAGAAAAGCCCACCTTTGCCACGGTACAGGTGCCCTCCATGATGCCACGACTGGTGGAGTTTCCGTCTGCTGAAAAAGGCCGGTGTTTTATCATGCTCGAAGAAATAATGATGCTTTTTGCTCATCGACTGTTTTCCAGCCATCGGGTGCTGGCCGCCTCACCGTATCGCATTACCCGAAACGCCGATTTATCCATTGAAGAAGAAGAAGCGAAAGACCTGCTAATGGAAATTGAGAAATCCATCAAACGAAGACGCTGGGGCGCAGCCATTCGACTGGAAGTGGATGCTGGTATGGAAGCCACATTGCTGGAATTATTGCAAAAGGCACTGGAAATACATAAAGGGGAAGTCTATCCCATCAAAGGGCCGCTGGATCTGAGTTTTCTGATGAAGACAGATAAACTGGAAGGTTTTGACCATCTCAAGTTCGAGCGGGCCACTCCAACCATGCCAGAAGCCTTTATGGGAGAAGAAAGCATCTTTTCCATTATTTCCAGGGAAGACAGGCTCTTGCATCATCCCTACGACAGTTTTGAGCCAGTGGTCAGGTTTGTGCAGGAAGCTGCGGCAGACCCTTCGGTACTGGCCATTAAGCAAACTCTGTACCGGGTCAGCGGTGATTCACCTATTATTAAAGCCCTGGCAGAAGCGGCAGAAGCCGGCAAACAGGTAACGGTGCTGGTGGAGGTGATGGCCCGTTTCGATGAAGAAAACAATATCCTATGGGCCAAGAAGCTTGAACAGGCGGGATGTCACGTGATTTACGGGCTGGTGGGACTGAAAACCCATTCGAAGATTATTTTGGTGGTTCGAAAGGAAGAAGGGCGAATTAAACGCTATCTGCATCTGGGAACCGGTAATTATAACGACAGCACCGCAAAACTGTACACGGACATGGGGCTATTAACCTGCAACGAATATTATGGAGCGGAAGCATCGGCTTTTTTTAACATGCTGACCGGCTACTCCCAGCCTCCGGATCTTTATAAACTGGCAGTAGCACCGCTGAATCTCCGAAAAACCTTTAATCGATATATTCGAAGAGAGGCAGAACATGCCCGCAATGGCAAGAAAGCGCAAATCATTGCTCAAATGAATTCGCTGGTGGATTCGCAAATCATTACAGAATTGTACGATGCCTCCCGTGCCGGCGTTGAGATAAAGCTTCTGGTGCGTGGCATCTGCTGCCTGCGGTCAGGCATTCCGGAGGTTAGTGAGAACATCGAGGTAAGAAGCATTGTCGGACGGTTTCTGGAACATCCAAGAATCTACTATTTCCATAACGACGGGGAGAAAAATGTTTACCTTTCCAGTGCCGACTGGATGACCCGCAACCTGGATCGCCGGATTGAACTGATGTTTGAAATTGAAGAAAGGGCTTTGAAAAAGCGGATGGAAGAAATTCTGGACATCATGTTTTCCGACACACAGAAAACCAGAATTCTTGGAAAGGATGGTCTTTATAAACGTATTGACTGCCGTGGTAAAATAAAGCTGAATGCACAGGAATATCTTTGCGGACAGGCAAAAGAACAAAGCAAGGCGGCCAAGCGAAAAGAAGCCAGCCAAAAAGTGGGAGAACCCATCATGTCCAGCGAAGAACTATTAAAATAACAGACAATTTGGAAAGGAAATCAGCATGGATAAAAAAATTGCCATCATCGATTTAGGATCTAACTCCATTCGAATGTTGCTGATGAAGATCTTTGAAGACGGATCCTATAAAATGCTGGATCAGGTAAAGGATATGGTACGCCTCAGCGAAGGCATGGGAGAGGAACGGATTCTGAAACCACTGCCCATCAAGCGAACCATGAACACACTAAAATTATTTCGAAGGTTGATTCAGGTGCACCGGACAGACCATGTTTTTCCTGTAGCGACAGCCGCCGTTAGAGGCGCTGCCAATCAGAAAGCATTTCTGGAAAAAGTGGAAGCAGAAACCGGTTTTCAGTTTCGGGTTATCAGTGGAGAGGAAGAAGCCTATTACGGATACCTGGGCGTCATCAATACCCTTCCTGTTGAAAACGGGATCACCATCGACATCGGGGGTGCCAGTACGGAAATTACCTGGGTCGAAAAGAACCGGCTGAAAGAATCTGTCTCCCTCGATTTTGGAGCCGTCACACTGACAGAAAAATTCATTGGCCGGGAACGTATCACACCGGAGAAAGTGAAACGAGTGGAAGATTGCGTAAAAAAAGAACTGGAAAAACTGGAATGGCTAAAACCGCTGAAACATTATCCAATCATTGGACTGGGTGGCACCATTCGAACCCTAGCCAAGATGGATAAGCACAAAATTGGCTACCCCCTGGAAAGCCTCCATAATTATCAAATGACCTTTGATGAGGTGGAAGAAGCCTACGAAAAAGTGACAAAGGGAACCGTGCCGGAAATCCGAAAACTCCCCGGAGTCAATAAAGACCGGTCGGATATTATCGCCGCCGGTTTGGCGCCGGTGCATGCACTCATGAAACGCATGAAAACGGACAGGCTGGTCATCAGCGGAAACGGACTAAGAGAAGGGGTCTTCTTTGAGCAGTACCTGAAAGAAATTAATTACCCGAAACCAGTACTGGACGAAGTCCTCTTTCATTCCGTAGACAATATCATTAAAAATTTCGGCATGAACGCCAAGCATTGTCATCGCGTGAAAAAACTGGCCCTGGCCCTTTTTGACCAGACCACAGAACTTCATAAGATGGGAGACGATGAACGAAAACTGTTGGCTGTGGCCGCTCTCCTACACGATCTTGGTACATGCATCGACTACTACAACCACCACAAACATGGATTCTATCTGGCATTGAACGTGCGCATTAACGGTCTGAGAAACTATGAACGGGTTATGGTAGCCTTCTTGGTAGGATCACATCGGGAAAGCAGCCTGAAAGAAGACTGGAAACAGTTTGATATGCTGGTAAAAGAAGAAGACATGGAAAAAGTGGAAAAGCTCAGCCTTTTCCTGAAAATTGCAGAAAAGCTGGACCGAAGCGAATACGGCAGCGTGGAAGATCTGGTGTGCTACGTAACGGAAGAGGATGTTCAGGTCATGGTAAAAGCCGAAGATCCACCGGAACTGGAAGTCACCAGCGCCATGACCTTCGGCAAAGAATTTAAAAAGATGTATCATCGGAAGCTGTTTATTGTGTAATTATAATTTGTACTCCGTCAGCGTCCCACAATAAGAACACTTATACTGAATCTTGCCATTGGGAACCAGTGTAAACTCTGGCACCGCGCAATCATCCACCCCGGTAATACACCGGGGATTTTTGCATTGAAACAAACCCTTTACCACCTGGGGGAGCCCGGCCAGCTGCTTCTCAATAATTTCCTCGTTTTCAATGTAGTTAACCGTGATGCCCGGATCGATGAGCCCCAGAATTCGAAGATCCACCGTTAAATCATCCTGAATTTTGATAATATCCTTAGCACCCCGTTTGCGGCTTTTCACATGCATTAGCAGCACCGCCTGAGCCTGATGCCGGTCCAGCCGAAGCTTCTCGAAAATCTTCAGGCCTTTTCCCGCCGGAATATGATCAATCACAATACCTTTCTTAATTGCAGTTACTTCTAACATGGCAATTCCACCCCCAATAAAGCGCAGATCAGCGCCATTCGAATATATACGCCCATTTTTGCCTGTTCAAAATAACGAGCCCTGGGATCTTCGTCCACATCGTACTGAATCTCGTTGACCCTGGGCAAAGGATGAAGAATTAAGAGGGATTCCTTGGCTGTTGTCAGTTTGTCCCGGGAGAGAATAAAGCTGTCTTTCAGCTTAATGTATTCTTCCTCATTGAAAAAACGTTCTTTCTGAATTCGTGTCATGTAAAGTAAATCAATTTCCTCGATGCAATCCTCCAGCTGCTCGGTTTCAGTAATGGTAACGTCATACTCCAGCAATAGCTCATCCTTTAAATGAGAAGGAATGCGAAGTTCTGGCGGCGAAACCAGAAAAAATTCCATTCCAGGAAAGCGGCTCAGTGTTTTAATGAGGGAATGAACCGTGCGTCCAAAGAGTAGATCGCCGCAAAAAGCAACTTTTAAGTTCTGGATCTCGCCGACATACTTTTTCAACGTTAATAAGTCTGTTAGGGTCTGCGTGGGATGCTGATGCCCGCCGTCACCACCGTTAATCACCGGCACCGTGGCATATTCCGCCGCAAGCTTGGGTGCTCCCTCCCGGGGATGCCGCATCACCAGCAAATCGGCGTAATCGTCCAGCACCCGGATGGTGTCCGCCAAGCTTTCGCCCTTGGAAACACTGCTGCTGGCCGCATCAGAAAAACCCAGCACCCGTCCCCCAAGTCTCAGCATTGCTGATTCAAAACTTAATCGGGTACGGGTACTGGGTTCATAGAATAAAGTGCCCAAAATTTTACCATGACAGCATTGGTTAAAAAGATCAGGGGTTTCGTACATTTTAAGGCCCAGATCCAATAATTCACCTAACTCTTCTACGCTTAAATCTCGGGGATCAATTAGATGTCTTCCTTTTAGTTCCAAAAGAAATGCCTCCTTTGAATCCCTTCTCCTGGGAACAAAAAGGCAGACGCGTCTCCGGTCAAATGCTTGCATGCCTTTCTGGCCTCACGGGACCAGGTTAAAGGGATTCTTCATTCATATTTTACTTAGAATATCATGAGGAAAAACAAACGTCAAGTCAATTGGTTCACTCAATGAGCAATGATGGGAGAAGTGCTGACAAACAGGTTGACTATATTTTAACAAACACGGATTTTTTCATACAATTCTGCTAAGATAGTCATTGAATATCAGTTTTTCAAAGAAGATTGGAAAGGAGCAAAAGATGAACTCATTTTTAAAGCGTAAGAATATTGAGTTTTCACTGAAACGTTATGGGATAGAAGCCTTGGGTGCCATGGCCCTGGGTCTGTTTGCCTCTTTGATTGTCGGATTGATTCTTAATGTATTGGGTGAACAGCTGGGAATTGAGGTTCTGGAAGAAATGGGAAGCATGGCCATGAGCATGGCCGGTCCTGCCATTGGCGTTGCCGTGGCCTTTGGACTGAAAGCACCGCCTCTGGTCATGTTCACCTCTACCGTTACCGGCATGGCCGGCTATCAGATGGGCGGACCGGCCGGATGCTTTGTGGCGGCTGTCATTGGAGCTGAATTTGGAAAAATAGTCTCCGGTGAAACCAAGGTTGATATCGTGGTAACACCAATCACTACCATGGTCACAGGCGTACTAACCGGCATGTTTATCGGACCTGTCATCGGCGGTTTTATGACACAACTTGGGGTTTTAATCATGGCGATCACAGAAATGCATCCACTACCGATGGGGATTCTGATTTCCGTCATCGTAGGCATGACTCTCACGCTGCCTATTTCCAGCGCAGCCCTTTGCATTATGCTGGAGCTCAGCGGTATTGCCGCCGGCGCCGCCACGGTGGGTTGTTGCTGCCAGATGATCGGCTTTGCCGTCTCCAGTTATCGTGATAACGGATGGGGGGGTCTTTTGTCTCAGGGATTGGGCACATCCATGCTGCAGATTCCCAATATTGTTCGAAAACCCCTTATCTGGATTCCTCCAACCCTGGCGGCAGCCATCATTGGCCCCCTTTCCACCACGGTTCTGCGCATGGAAAACGTCCCTACCGGTGCCGGAATGGGTACCAGCGGCCTGGTGGGCCAGTTTGGCACCATTGAAGCCATGGGGATGAACAGCGATGTATTGATGAAAATTGGTCTGCTTCATTTTCTTCTTCCAGCAGTGGTAACATACGTGATCTACAGAGCCATTCGCGCAAAAGGATGGATCGGTGATGGAGATATGAGGCTGGAATGAAGGCAATTGATCTGTTGTTGGATAGGAGGAACTACTTTGTTGCATGAAGATTCAATTCAAAAAAAATCACAGGTAGTAGACTGGCGGCTGGCTACAAATGATGAGCAGATCGAACAAGTTCGTCAGCTGTTCAGAGAATATGCGGATTCATTACAGACAGATTTATGCTTTCAACAGTTCGAAGAAGAACTGGCAGCGTTGCCGGGCGTGTATGATCAACCAGAGGGTGCCATCATTCTGGTAATGGTTGATCATCAGCCGGCAGGCTGTGTAGCCCTAAGACCTTTGTCCAGTACCATATGTGAAATGAAAAGACTCTATGTGAAAAGACAATACAGAGGAATGGGGCTGGGAAGGCAACT
>SLLE01000146.1 GCA_007134225.1 Tindallia sp. | reverse complement strand
GAGTCTCCAAGAGCTTCCTGTTCACCAGCCATGCCCATGCTGTACCCTGCCGGAATCGGGTAATCGTCAATCAGTCGGTTAATGTCTCTCACAATGTGGCTGAAAGCTCTCTCATGGGTAAAACCGTTAATATTCACGGTATGCTCAGCATCCTCCCGGGTAAGCATCCCGGAACGGAATCCCGTCTCAACCCGAACCAACTCGCGAATCGGTACCGAAACGCCTACCGGCGATTGCAAGCTCCGGTCCAGCAAGCGATCGATGGTGTCGTTATCTTCCGTTCCGTAGCCCACTAACAGATCAAGGTTGGTAATTTCCCCCACATTCATACTTGTTTGTTGGATGCCTTCCACCGTAGTGTAGATTCCCGAAGCAACCTGTTGTTTATTCAGTCCCAGTTCCAAAATCCGGGCTTCATTCATCACCAGATTTATTTCCATCTGGTCCATTTCAATACTCTTATAAACGTTCGTCGTTCCCGGAACTTCAGTTATTTGAGCCAGCATATCATCTGCTATGGCATCCAGTACTTCCGGATCGCTTCCACTGATTCTCAGATCCAGGGGAGCTGAGGTTCCGGTAACTGCTGTTCCACCCTGCTCTTTAACAACGTAACGCTTTAAGTCAGGGATTTTTTCTATTTCTGAACGAATTCTCTCCTGAAATTCCCATATGCTTTCTTTTCTTTCCTTTCGGGTTGATAGAGTAACCGTTGTCATCGCCTGATTTGTTCCCATGATGCCAAAGTCACCCATCTGACTGCTTCCCTGTTCGTAGCCGATTTGCGTGTTAAAGCTGGCAACGTTCTGTTCTTCCTTCAACAGGGCTTCGATATACTCCACAGCCGCCGTTGTCTCAGCCAGCGGTGTGCCCGGCTCCATCTCGATGGTGATATACGTGACACCACTGTCAAACAAAGGAAGCATTTCCAAACCGTTAACGGCCATAAAAGCCACACTGGCAATCATTAATACCGCCAGTATTAAGAATGCTTTTTTCTTGTTTCTAAGCACTGTTTTCATTAATCCAAGATAAAAATTCATGATGCAATCCATTAACCGGTTAAAGGGATTGCTTAGCCTGTCGGTAAATTTCTCCAGCCCTGTAAACTGAAATCGGTTCATCAGCACTGTAAGCATTGGTATAATCGTCAGTGCGATGATCAATGAAGAGGTAATGGCGAAAAGCAGTGTCAGGGATAATGGACGAAACATTTCTCCCACAAATCCTTCAATAAAAAGCAATGGCACCAGCACAATAACAGTGGTCGTCGCTCCGGAAATGCTGGGGCCGACAATTTCATTCACGCCATAAATGGCCGCTTCTGTAATCGCCTTTTGACCATTTGCATGGTGGCTGATGATGTTTTCCACCACGACAATGGCCGCATCCACCACAAATCCAATACTTAAAATCAGTGCGGACAGTGTTACCATGTCCAGTTCCATTCCTGTAGCCTGCATTAAGGCCAAAGTGCTTAGAAAAACCAGAGGCATTGAGATGGATACTACCAGAGACTGGCTTATATTTCCGATGAAAAGCAAGATCACAATCACTGTAAACAGGATGGCCAACATGACACTAACCGACATGTTATTTACCATCTGGCTGGTAAACACAGAATCATCCTTCGCAATCTCAAATTGCAGAACCGGATAGTCATTATCCAGTAATTCCAACTCCTGCATGACATTATCAATTACCTGAATCGTGTTATCATCGGCTCTTTTAGTTATTTGTAAAGCAATGGCTTCCTCCCCGTCCAAATGGTATCGGCTGGTATTATTATCCGTTGTTGTGTTAACATCCGCAATATCCTGCAGATAGATTGTCCCTCCATCAGGAAGGTTGATGAAGGTCCGTTTAAGCTGATCCAGACTTGTATATCCTTCATCCATCCGGATCAATATTTCTTTATCATGATGCAAAATCTGGCCACCGGGCAATTGTATATTATTCTGTCGAATCTGGCCTGCCACCTGTTCCAGAGAAAGGCCATAGGCTGCCATTCGGGAAGGATTGATCTGAACCGTCACTTCCTGTTCATTCCCGCCAAATACGTCAACCGCCGCAACACCACTAACCAGCTGTAACCGATAGGCGATTTCATCATCCGCCAGGTAACGAATATCCTGCATGGTCATAGACTCGCTGAACAGTCCTATTTCCAGAATGGGGACATCCGCCGTACTGAATTTCAGTACGCTGGGTTCATGGATGGTGTCCGGAAGGCTTTCCCGAACACGACTGATGGCATTTTGAGCATCCACCGCAGCTTCGTCCGTGTTCAGTGAATAGGCAAATTCCAGCTGAATAATGGCGATATTGTCCTGGCTGGTTGAACGGACAGACTGGATGCCATCCAGGGTTCCAAACACATCTTCCAGGGGTTCGACCACATCAGTAACAACATCCTGAGCTGCAGCACCCGGATACTGCGTGACCACCGTCACCATAGGGGGATTGGTTTCCGGAGCTAATTGGGTGTTAAGAGCAAACCGGGAATAGATGCCGAAGATTAAAATTCCGATCATTAATGCAAGCATCAGATGCTTTCGACGTATAGAAAACTCACCTATATTCATGACTCATGAACACCCCTGAAAATTGTGACGTGAGCTCCATCATAAAGTTTATTGAGATTTTTCGTTGCAATGACTTCCCCTGGCTCCAGGCCTTCCACAATTTGCGTGAATCCATCAACGGACATGCCCGCTGAGATTCTGCGCTCTTCCACCTGCTTGTCTCTAATGACATACACCGCCTGGTAGTCTGCCATATACCTGATGGCCGAAGAAGGAATGATCACATCTTTTTCATGGGTTTCTGACAAATGAATGGATGCCTGTGCACCTGCTCCGATAAAGATCCGATTTTCCGAATCAGGGAAGAGACTTATCTTCACTTCTCCCACTCTGGATACCGGGTGGACATCCGGAAGAATGCTACTTATTTTCGCATCAATTTCTTCGTTTGTTCCCGTAAGTTTTACTGATACAGCTGTATCTTCATTGATGCGTACCAAATCCGTTTCGCTGACGGTAACCCGGAGCAACAACTTGCTGATGTCATCTATGATGACGACAGGCTGACCCATTGCTGCCAAGTCCCCTTCTTCATAAAATACTTTACGTACCTGCCCGCTGAAAGGTGCTTCCAGTTTTGTATCATTCAACTGTAATTGCACGTCATCCATTTTCGTTCTGATTTCTTCCACCTGATAATGATTCATAGCCTGCTCATGAATCATTTGTTCGAGAGTGGAGGATGCTATGGCCTGTAGTTCCTGATATTGCGATTCTGCTGTTTTCACTTCATGGGCCAACTTTTCATATTCCGTTTCTGAAACAGCCCCGTATTCGTAAAGTGTCTCGATCTTTTCCAGTTCATTCAAAAGGTATTCTTTGTGATTTTGAGCTGCTTCCAGTCTTTTTACCAGTTGATGCTCTGATTCAAAGGTTGCTATTTCCCTGTTCAGATACGCTGAATTTTCTTCAAGCCTGGCTTTATTCTGTTCCAAAGAGCGATAGGAAGCGGTAAGCCTTTCATCGTTCAATGCCACCAGCGTTTTTCCCAACTCAACCGTATCCCCTTCTCTGTGGGTTATCTGTTTAACCACCGCCGCCAGCTGAGCAGATAACGTCACTGACCTGTCCGGCTCTATACTTCCCGTATAACGAACAGTTTCTCTGAGAACTCCTGTTTCCACTTCCATGCTCTGCACCGGAATACCAGTCACCGTCAATTCGTCATCTTGATCCCTATTTGATAAAAATTGAGGCAGCACAATCAAAAAAAGGATAAGCACCGCAACGATAAACAGCAGTCCGTATCCCCATTTTTTATTTACCTTCTTCATTTCGGAATCTCCTCTCCTGTAAGCTGTTGCCTATTCCTGCCTCCCTTAAGTATAAGGTTTCTTTACAATAAAGTAGGTGCCGTTTGTTACGAACGAGCAAGTCGGAAATAGTCTTTACAGGAACTGGATATCACCGTAAAATAAAGACGCAGGGCGTCTATTTAGTGGTTAGGGGTTAGTTGGTTAGGGATTAGGAAAATAAAGTTCAAAACCATCAATCTCTAAAGATAAAACAAGTTAGACTTTGTCTTGTTAGAACGCTCTATTTCCAACTTATCCACAGATTTTTGCGCATGCTATTTCCTAAGCCTAAATAAAGACGCAGCGCGTCTATTGTAATTAAGAATGATGAATGATGAATGATGAATTAAGTTCAAAATAATCAAAATCAAAAGGTAAAACATAGCGGCCTTCAACAAGTGACAACCACTTATTGAATGTTATCTACACCTCAAAGGGTGCAGGCAAATTTTTTCGAAAGCTATTTCCTTTACCACCAAAAAACCCGGAAGCTCTTATAGCTACCGGGTTTTTGGTGAATAATTGTAATTTTTATCTGAGAAACAAAGATATTCGGTTCAATCCTTCTTTCAACACTTCTGCATTGCATGCATAGCCAATCCGAGCATACCCTTCACGTTCAAAACAGCTTCCCAGAACCGTCAGCGTGCTCTTTTTTTCAAGCAATTCCAGACAGAACTGTTCCATAGGAAGCTCTGTATTGATTTTTATGGATACACAAACAACAACACCGCCGTGGAAGACATCAGGATAAACACAGCTGCCATTGCATAAACCCGGTATTCTTTATACAGATCTTTTGTTGAAACATTCATCACTTTCAGAGTGAAAGCCTGGCACAAGTGAACAGGCGAAAAATAATATCCCAAAAATGAGCTGATCAAAAGAAAAAAGGCGAATATGTGCAACTGATCTGCTGGAAGTTGCAGGCGAGACACCATCGGCAGGGTAACGGCGAGGGCGGATGTCGGATAGCCGGTAATGAATCCAAAAAACAGGGATGTGAACATAAAAATCAGCATCATGGAAAAATTTCCACTGCTTCTTTCGAAAATCCTGTCAAAAACGCCCATCATTTGCTCCATTTCCAGTATGATATCCTTCATAATCAATACAGCAATCACAATTTTCACCGTATCCCAGTTAGCAGACTGCTTGAGCACCTGCGGATATTGTTCCTTGCTGGATAACCCGTAGACAATCAGCAGGCTGACAATCATCGCCTGGTAGAATGGTGCTCCGGTGGCCATATTAATCAGGACAGGGGCATATATTGGCGAAGTGTAAATGGCCAGCCGTTTAAGGCTGCTGCCCACTTTTTGTGCAGCGGATTCACTTTTCCCCGGGTTCATTGGAAAATCCTTGAGATAGAGGATATAAGCCGTTGATAGAAGAATGCCTAAAAATACGATATTCATTAAGATAATCCTATAAATATTAATTTCCGGCAATGCCGATCGAAGAAAAAGCAGTGCCATGGAGAAAGGAAAAACCAACATTGCAATGTGCCTGAAGATCAGGTTGATTACAGCTCTCCGGGCAGGCTTCATGCCTACCTCTTCTCCAATATCATCGATGAAGGGCGCCGATAGGATGGCTCCGCCGGGAATAATAAGCGTGCCTATTAAGGAAGGGATCATCATCATCACTATTTTTTTATTGCGCACGATGCCCATAATGGAATCAACAATGGCGTTCAGCAGGCCATAGTGCTTCATGGTTCCTCCCAATATACTCACGATAAAAATCGTCAGTACCGTATCCCGAGAATACGGATCTGTAAATACATTTGCAGCAATGCTTCCCAAAGCCTGAAAGCCGAGTCTGGAAAGCAGCGCCAAAATAATTGTTGTCGTAACAATAGTCGTACTTAATTTGATTTTATACTGCAGCATTACCGGGATCACTAAAAATGCAATAACTGTCGCGATTAATTGTAGCATTCGTCTATTCGCCTCTCAATTCTTCCATGGTTTCACCAATGGAGCGATGAATGACCCATCTGGCTTGATGGTCGAAGGGGGTTGGGTCACGGTTAATAATCAGAAGCTTATTGCCTCGATAGTAGTTAATCAAACCGGCAGCAGGGTGTACGATTAAGGAACTTCCACCTACAATTAAAAAATCCGCCTTTGAAATTGCTTCCACAGCTGCTTCCAGCACTTCCGCCTTTAGGGCTTCACCGTAGAGAACCACATCCGGCCTAACCATGTCTTCGCATATTTTACATTTTGGAATGTCATTCTTCTCTTCCAGCAGTCTTTCAAGCGATTCCTCCCGGCCACATTTAACGCAATAATTACGTCGAACCGAGCCATGCAATTCTAATACATTTTGACTACCTGCCATTTGATGCAGGCCATCGATGTTTTGCGTGATAACGGCTTTCAGTTTTCCTTCTTTTTCCCACTCAGCCAATACATAGTGGGTTCTGTTGGGTCTCGCTTCCGGATAGACTAAATGGTTCAAGTAGTAAGAAAAAAACAGTTCCGGTTGTCGGGTTATCATTCTGTTGCTTAATAACTCTTCCGGTGGATAACCAAATGTATCCCTTTGCTGATAAAGTCCACTTGCAGCAGAACGGAAATCCGGGATTTCACTTTCCGTGGAGGTGCCGGCACCTCCAAAAAAAACAAGATTATCCGTTTTTCTTATCATTTCCCTTATTTCTTGCATGGTATTTTCATTCATATTCAACACCTCTTTATCTAGACTACCACATTTTCAGTATTTCATAAACAGGATTCAAAAAATCTATTCAATCTCTCCAAAGTCGTCACCTCTGTTTGTTAAAACTACCATCGGGTATTTATTGTAACAGGAATACCGATTATAATTCATGGAATTTAATAATCCAACAGGAGGGAAAAGCATGAAATCTATTGAAGGTACTTTAAAAAGAATCCTATTAGCCGGAATCGGAACTGTATCATATTCTTATGAAAAGGGAAGAGATTTAGTTGATGAAATGGTTAACAAAGGGGAATTAACGATAAAAGAGGGAGAGGAACTGGACTGGGAATTAAAGCGGTTTTTCAAAAAAGAAAGCGGCGGGGAGCATGGTGGCAGCTGGTTCGACGATACCATTAACCGGGTTTTAGATGAAATGCATGTCGCCTCGAAAGAAGAGGCCAATCACTTAAAAAATGAAGTTGCTTCATTAGAATCGCGAGTATCTGTCCTGGAAAAGCAAATAGAATCATTGCAGAAGAAAGAAGACCAGTAAAGGAGTGCCGAAGCTTATGAAAGGTTCCGGGGATGCCAGACGAATTAAAGAAATTCTATCCGTATTGATAAAACATGGGATTCAGGAAGGTGTGAAGGGAATCCAGGATCCGGTGCAGTGGCGTATCGCTCTGGAAGAACTAGGACCCACGTTCATCAAGATCGGCCAGATTTTATCCAGCAGACCCGATCTGCTTTCGGAGCCTTTTTTACTTGAATTTCAAAAACTGAGGGATCACGTTAAACCTGAAAAACCTGAAAAGTCCAGGTCCTTAATCCAAAAAGAACTGGGCGCTTCACCCGAAAACCTTTTTACTGAGTTTGATCCGGAACCTTTTGCAAGTGCCTCACTGGCCGTCGTCCATCGTGCTAAACTTAAAAGCGGTGAAGCCGTTGTCGTTAAAGTCCAACGAGAAGGCGTTCGCGAAACAATGCTGAGCGATATTCAACTTCTTCGGCGTTTGACCAGGCTGTTACGACCTTTACTTCACAGCCAGGTCGTCAATCCACAGGAAGTCGTGGATGAGCTTCGTGTTGCCGCTGAAAAGGAGTTGGATTTTTTAACAGAAGCTGGAAATATTCGAACTTTTCGTAGCAAGAACACGGAAATCCCATATATAAGCGCTCCAAAAGTGTATGATGAATATACCACTTCCCGGGTTTTAACCATGGAATATATTGAAGGGATTCCTGCCGTTTCTAAAAGCTTGCTTATCAAGCAGGACTATGATTTAAATAAACTGGCTACCCAGCTGGCAGAAAATTATTTTAAACAGATTCTTTCAGACGGATTCTTTCATGGTGACCCTCATCCTGGCAATTTACTGATCCGCAAACAGCAAATCGTTTACCTGGACTTTGGGCAGGTGGGCAGCTTATCCGTCGCCATGCAAAAAAAATTAAATTACCTGCTACTTGGCATAGCAAGCAGGAATACGGAGCAAATGACCCAGGCTGTTTTATCCATCGGTATTCGTCGCGGTGAAGTAAATAGTTTGGCTCTTCACTCAGATCTTGAGCGGCTCTTTAATCGATACATTGACCAACCGCTTTCCGATATCGAGCTGACCACACTGCTGGATGAGCTTTTTTTCACTGCCCGAAAAAACGAATTGGCCATGCCTTCTGAGTTCACCATGATGTTAAAGGGTATGATGACCCTGGAAGGAGTGCTGTCGGATCTCGCACCAGACATACAATTGATGGACATCGCTGTTCCCTATGCAAAAAAACACCTAATGGCAGAACACGACTGGAAAGATGAATTGCAGGATCAATTGCAGAACTGGGCCAATATCTCCCGTCATATCCCGCGTATCCCGATTAAATTAATGGAAGTAATGAACCAGGCACTGGCGGGCAGGCTAACGGTTCAAATGGAGCATCGAAACCTCGAAAAAAGCATCTCCGCATTGCAGGATATGGTCAACAGACTCGTTTTGGCAATTTTAATTGCTGCTTTATTAGTCGGTTCATCCATTGTCATCAATGCTGAAGCCGGTCCAAGTATGCGAGGCATTTCTGTTTTGGGATTTATAGGATATGGTGGTTCGGCCATCATGGGTGTTTGGCTGATGATCGCCATTCTTAGATCATATCGAAGCAAATAACCATTAAGTGTGGTTCTTTTTTTTCTTTTGTCTGTTGATAAAGATGCGGTGCGCAACCCAGGCAACAAGGAAAAATTGAATTGCCGTAATGATAAAAATAAAATTAATATTGCGTTGAGCTTCAACAGATTCCTCTATATCATTTGTATATACTCCGGTTCCAACGATCCATCCCCACGGCTCAAAACCAGTCACATAAGATATTTTCGGTTCTACCCGATCTGTTTCATCGTAATATTGCCATTGATACTCGACAAAGCCGCCGCCTTCCCTTTCCACCGTTTCAACAAAAGTTTTAAAAAGCTGATACTTCTCTTCTTCTCCTGCTGCTTCCAGATCCAAACCTTCCAAATCCGGTCTGTAAGGATGCACAACGAGGATCGGTTCATGGGTATTGATCCAATAATAATCTATATTATGCTGTCCAAAACGGAGGCTTCCGATTAATTGTTTCGCCTGTTGCTGAGCTTCGTTCCTGTTCAGTGTCCCTTCCAGCTCCAGGGTATGGAAATGGGACAGAATCGAAATTCCTATACTCGCATGGTCCTGTATCTGTTTCTGTTTTTCCTGCATCATGTTGCTTTGCAGCTTTGGCAATGAATAGTAAGTATTGAAAACGATGAATAACACAATGGGGATTAACAGTAAGGGTAGCCATTTTTGTCTCTTCCATTTTTCATTCATTCGGATTCCTCCTTGTCATGTATGTCTCTATCATTATACCCAGTGATCACAATTTTTAATAATTTGTTCAATATTCTGCACTTATGTAGTCATCGGATAAAAAGAACCTGCCCATTATGGGCAGGTTCTTTTTATAGAAAGAAGTTCGGAAAGGATTAAAGTAAGTTAAATTGCAATTTGTTTTTGAAATTCTTCTGCGTTTTTAATCATATCATAAGCGACGCCACCAGCTGCATATGCTGCATCCATCGTAGTATCAATCACGATCCATTCACCATCAACCAGCACCTCATTCCATGCATGGTATTCAACAATACCTGGTGCATATCCTTTGGCCATTCTGGCCGGAACGCCGACGCTTCGGAGCATGGCAGCAAATAAAGATGCATAGTCGTAGCAAATTCCTTTTTGCTCCGCAAATATGATTTCAATATCCGGCAGGTAATCACTGGTTAATGCAGTTACTTTCTCATAGTCGTAACGGAAATTTTGAACAATGTAGTGATAAATCGCTTCTACTTTCTCTGTATCCGTTTGGAGCCCTTGGGTCAATTCCTGTGCTTTCTGGATCGAATCCATCGTTTCATTCCATTTAATTTCCTGAATTGATCCAAGATACATTCTGCTTTCATCAACATTGTTTACTTGTATCATTTCCGTGATAATCGGACGATATTGATTTCCGTTAATATGTGCGAGAACCGTGACTGTATATTCACCGTTTCCCTGCTTAAGCGGAAAGCTTTCTTGTTTTAAATCATATGACAATCGATAAAAATGTCTCTCACCATTGTTTTCAATCATGATGCGAGTATTGCTTTCTGTATTCATTTGGTATTCCACAGACAAAACGCCGGTTTCCAACGAACTAAAATTCAATTGCGCAAGTTCAACTGCACTGGCAGTTAACACATTGGCTGATAAAATAATGATTATTAATACGGTACTAAAAAAATATTTCATCAAAAAACTCTCCTTTCGGTAGCTGGCTGCCATTGTACAGGCCCTTTAGCTTTGCGTCCCTGTCTTTCGATCAGGTTTGCCTTTATCGGCGGAAAGCCGAATTGCTTCAATAAAAAAAACTCCTCTTCGGTAACTGGCTGCCATCTTACAGGCCCTTTAGCTTTGCGCCCCTGTCTTTCGATCAGGTTTGCCTTTATCGGTAAAAGTTATTTTACCAATCAATATTCTTATGTAGGAACATTATACCACAACACCAAGTTTTGTAAACCTTTTCTTCCTTGTTCCTTGAATTATTTTATGATTTTTTTGATCAATATAGGGTAACGATAGTGTAAGATATATATCATGATAGTAAACTCATTGCGAAAGAAGGATGCTTTATGTCTAAAACATGCAGCCAGATTATCATCACTACCCTAGGAGGTTTTGATGTTTTTAAAAATAATGCTTCTCTCACCGCAATGCATCCGGGGTCAAAAAAAATATGGGAGCTTTTTAAATTTATGCTGACTCATCGCACCCGCTCCTTTACACCTGAAACACTGATGGAATCTTTATGGCCGTCAGAGGACTACTCTGATCCCCGCGGAACTTTGAGGCGCCAAATGCATCGATTACGTCAAATTCTTGAAGAGTCGGGCTCTGTTGATCAATGTGGCAACCTAATCATTTTCACAAATGGCTATTATCGCTGGAACAGTGATGCAGATATTGTCATAGATTCTGAAATTTTTGAGAAAAAAGTTCAACAAGCAGATCTTTTGAAGCAATCAAACCCTAAAGGATCTCTGAGTCATTATCTAGAAGCTATTGAGCTGTACCAGGGAGAGTATCTTCCTGATTGTACTGAACATCAATGGGTCTTTTCTGTGCGTAATCTATACCGCCGCCTTTTTCTCAAAGCCGTCATTTCAGCCGGTGAATTAGTTGGCACCAGCAATGATTTCAATATGCTGCTCCCTATCTGCGAAAAAGCAATTCAATTGGACTATTATGAAGAAGACTTTCATTTACTGTACATGGAAACATTAATGCGCATCGGAGAGAAAAAAACGGCTTTACAACATTACGAGCAGGTGACTGGATTTTTCTATCACGAAATGGGCGTCAAACCTTCCTCCGCCTTTAAATCCATATATAAAAAAATCCTTGCCACACAAGAGGTCCATCAATCTATCGATACACTTCATACTGAACTTGAATCCGATGAGTCATCTGAATCGGCTTTTTATTGCGAACCAATTATCTTTCGATCTATTTATGATTTGGAAAAACGAAGAAGCGAACGAAGCGGTTATCAGACAGTCATCAGCCTTATTACGGTAGGAGACCTTGAATCAAGCTATTCTGCAACCAGTGAAAGTGATCTAAAAATGTTCACAAAGCACCTGACACATTCGCTTCGAAAAGGAGATGTGGTGACTCGTTGGAACGAAAAACAATTGCTGGTTTTACTTCCAGGATTAACAGAGGAGACGATGAAGAAAGTGCTGTCCCGGGTTCTTCTTGCTTACAGTCAACGGCAAGACGGCAGCAAACCGACCATCCGCCATGAATTACGTCAAATACTTCCTCCGCAGAAACCCAATATTTCCTCAATGCAAGCGGAAGCAGCCGGAAAGACAAGCAAATTTACAGACGCTTAGCAAACTATGCTAAGCGTCTTTTATCACTCCATGAATAATCAGGCGATGGGTCGCTTCATAAATAGGATCGCAGGTAATTAACGTCACCACCCGGTCTCTGCGACTACGGTTGAGCACTGAAAGATCATCCGGCTCAACCACTTTTATTTCATATACCGTATAAACAAATGTATCCTCTGGTGTCGTTACAATAATTTCATCTCCCAGCTCCATTTCGTTTAAGCGATTAAAAAACCTTCCATAAGTGTGGCTTCTGTGAGCAGCAATAGCCGCATTTCCAATTTCGCCTATCGGTGTTGTTCCCTCCATTAAAGCAGCCGCCACTCTCAAATTGTCTTGGCTGGCACCTAAAACAACAGGCATTTCAGCATCAATTCTAGGAATCTTGAGTGTTCCCAATAGTTCTCCTGATTCACCTTCCTGAGTTCTTAGTTCGACTTCTTCCTCGATCTCTTCATCACTTTCAACGTAGGTGTCAAATATATCCTGCAAATTCCCATAATCTTCTGCAACCTCTTCATCTGCTTCAATGGATGGTTCCTGTGCTGAGTTCTCTTCCATCTGCTGCATTAACCGAGCCTGCCCAAAGCCACCGTAAAGATAATTACCCAGCGGGTAAAGCGCGACAAGCGCGCCAATCACAATTAGTAAAATAGACAGTTTTTTCATATTAAAACACCTCAACTTTAATTATCTTTGATATATTATGGTTCGTCAAGCTTCAAGAATTTTTCTAATTTAGTATAATAATACCCAATTATCATATAATTAATTAGCCACTCCCTCTCTCACCCTATTATTAGTGCTTTTCCAAACTTCATAAGCAACTCCTTATATGTATTCATATGTTTCAATGTAAACCATTCTCGGATTGGGCTTTTTCAATGCGTTGCCTGTTTTTATGCTTTAGTGCATGTACTGTCAAAAAAAAAAAAAAATTCAAAATCGCTGAAAATAAATAGTTTCAACAGGGACAGCTTTTTTAAAATTCTCTTCTCCTTCTTGCTGAGCCTTAATAGTGTGACGGCTTCTCTCTAATTGTGTTATAATTCAATTAGTTGTGTGAAAAAAACAAAAGGAGTGATATTGAATGCAATGTTGTGGAGGAAATGGCCCTCAAGCTCCGGATCAAACGATTTCCGGCGCTGATATGTCCCTGTTGCGTCCGGTCTTGGATAAGTATAAGGAAAAGCCGGGCAGTCTCATCACGATTTTACAAAAAGCACAGGACATTTACGGTTACCTGCCGATGGATGTGCTGGAGCACGTCTCTAAAGAAACAGGCGTTAAAGCCCCCGAGGTTTATGGTGTTGCCACATTTTATACCCAATTCAGACTGGAACCTATCGGAAAGTATCTGATTATGCTTTGCATGGGAACCGCCTGCCACGTTAATGGCGCGGGCCCCATATATGATGCCATTTGTGATGAACTAAAAATTGTTGATGGTGAAACAACAGAAGACGGATTATTTACGTTGAACAACGTTGCTTGTCTCGGATGTTGCAGCCTTTCTCCTGTCATGATGCTTAATGGAGAAACCCATCCTAAACTCACACCGGACAGCACTCGAAAAATCCTGCGTGAATTACGCAAGTACGACAAAGAACAAGCAGGTAAGGAGGCATAGATATGAGAATTGTTGTAGGACAAGGCAGTTGTGGAATCGCAGCAGGTGCCACTAAAGTAAGTGATGCTTTTGAAAGAGAGATTGAATCTCGAAATGCACCAGTGGAACTGGAACTGACAGGGTGCTGCGGAACCTGTTATCTGGAACCGGTTGTGGATGTATACAATGATAATAACGAAAAACAAACCTATGTCATGGTAACCCCGGAAATGGCCGGAGAAATAATTGATGTGGAGCTTCATGGCAAAGCACCTGTGGAAAGCGAACGCATCAGCGAAGAAGATATTGGCGCTCAGCAAAAACAAAAGAAAATTGCGCTGCAAAACGCCGGGCATATCAACCCGGAAGATATTGATGAATACATCGAAAAAGAAGGCTATAAAGCCATCGAACGTTGTCTCAAGGAAATGACACCCGCTGAGGTCATTGAAGAAATAAAAATTTCCGGATTGCGCGGACGTGGTGGCGCAGGTTTCCCGACCTGGTTTAAATGGAATGCAGCCTACCAACAGAAATCCACGCCCAAATATATGGTTTGTAATGCGGATGAAGGCGATCCAGGCGCTTTTATGGATCGGAGTATTCTGGAGGGCGATCCTCATGGAGTGATCGAAGGCATGATGATCGGCGGCTATGCCATGGGCGCCAACGAGGGTGTTTTCTATGTTCGTGCTGAATACCCTCTAGCTATTAAACGATTGGAAAT
>SLLE01000095.1 GCA_007134225.1 Tindallia sp. | reverse complement strand
TTAGCTTCTGGTGGAGTTTTTACTCCATCAGAAGGTTAGAATGCGTTATCCAGGGACGTAGCACCGCTTATCTCCCTCTTGCAGAAGAGGGAGTCTTAGCGGTGGTAGTCATCGGATAAAATTGTTGCAGAACTTTTCTTAGAAAAAGAAATATCTCAGTCCAGTAGTGTTTTTCAACAAAGGGGAAAAATTCAGTTAAGTTTGGTTGACTTAAAACAAATTTTATGGCATGCTATTAAATACAACAATTCCGATATGAATACTAGGGTTTGCAACCGCGCAATATCACCTGCTCGAAATACCGGTGAGGAAAGGATGAGAGGAAGGATCTTTCACTTCTCTGATTGGCCCTTCAGGTTGCGGAAAATCAACGTTGATCAATATCATAGCGGGACTGGATAAAGCGACTTCCGGCGGTGTGTGGATCCATGGCGAAAAAGTGCAAAGAGCTCACACGGATCGGGTCATGGTGTTTCAGAATGCAGCCCTTTTTCCCTGGCTCACCGTTTATGACAACATTGCCTTTAGATTGAAAAATACAACTGTCAGAGTTGAAGAAGTACGCCCGAAAGTGGACGAAAGGTAATCTAATTTTCAAGAGAATCGAAGACATTGTTCAGCGAAAGTGGGGATTGCCGACATAGGAGTTTAACAGCTTGGATCTAATGATAAAAATGGAGAGATGAGCAAGAAAAAAAGGGTATTAATTGTTATAATATTATTTGCATCTATTTTGTTGGCAGCATCCGTCATCGTTGCCCGCAAAGATTTTCTGGAGCAAAATTCGGAAGCTGTTGAAGCCTTTCTGACAGCAAACGAAAAAGCCATGGTCTATATTTCGGAAAACCACGAATCAACCGTCGAAAAAATGGCAGCACACATTAAAATGATCACAGGTCAGGAGCTGGAAGAAGCTATTATTGACAGTGCTCTGAACCGCGTTGTCTTCGATCAGGAAGTACATCCTGTAGCTCTCCAGGAATTCAGTAATTTGCTGACGGAGTTTGGCTTTTTAGAAGGCAATGCCTCCCTGGACGGACTTTTTCCATAAAGAGAAGAGGTGAAACAATGATGGTATCAAGCATCACAGAGCTCATTGGAAAGACGCCGGTGGTTCAACTGAACCGACTGCCGAATCCAAACGGAGCTTCTGTTTATCTAAAATTAGAATCCATGAACCCTGGAGGATCCGTAAAAGACAGAACGGCTTTAAATATGATTCAGAATGCTGAAGAAAAGGGATTGCTTAAACCAGGGGCTACCATCATCGAACCCACCTCCGGTAATACAGGCATCGGACTGGCAATGGTGGCGGCAGCCAAAGGATACCAAACCATCATTCTCATGCCGGCTTCCGCCAGCTCTGAGCGTATCAAGCTGCTCAAAGCCTATGGCGCTCAGGTGATCCTCACCCCTGCAGATGAGCTGATGCAGGGCAGCATTGATAAAGCCAACGAACTGCTGGAAACCGTGCCAAACAGTTATATGCCCAATCAGTTTCAAAACATGGCCAATCCGGAGGTGCATAAAATGACCACGGCGGTGGAAATTTTGGAGCAAATGGAAGGTAATCTGGATGTATTTGTGGCCACTGCCGGTACTGGTGGTACCATTAGTGGTGTGGGTGAAGTGTTGAAAAACCGTTTGCCAGAGTTGAAAATTTATGTGGTGGAATCCAAGTGTTCACCGGTAATTGCCGGAGGACAACCAGCGCCACATAAAATCGTGGGCACCGGACCCGGATTTATTCCGGATACCCTGAACCGAAACATATACGATCAGATCATGCACGTGACAGACAATCAGGCTTTTAAAACTACCAGGGCCCTTGCCAGGCAGGAAGGCATCTTGTGTGGCGTTTCAACGGGAGCCTCCACATATATTGCCCTTCAATTGGCTAAAGAGCTGGATGCGGGTAAGAGAGTGCTTGCCATGGCGCCGGATACCGGTGAGCGGTATATGAGCATAGAACTGTTTACAACTTAGGGTGACTTCTCACCTCGTCCCCATCTATGCTCCGTGCAATAAACTTCGTTAGAATGAAAGATGAAGATAGGAGTGTTACCTTGAAAAAACATTTGTTACGCTATATCTTTGTTTTGCTTTTGCTGACCTTAACCGGCCTTTTTTATTTCGCTGCCACCCCGCCAGCCTTTCTGGTTGATGGCATGACAGTGACCCATACTGCAACAGAAGAGTCACTCTTTTACCCGCTTGATCACCGCCAGGCCTCTTCATTGCTTCATGACATGTCAGGAGAGCCCCGGGACCGGATGCCTCCTGATTTGGACCCGACTTATGACATCACCCTTCACTTAAAAGGCGTCGCTGAACGACATTACTCACTGTCTTCCACTACAGACCTGTCTCTTTACATCAAAAAAGCCAGCCAAATCTACCGATTGGCTGAAGTGCTCGAATTTTTTTATTCTCATCCTGCTTTCTCCAGAATTTACCCCTATGCAGTCCCGCCAGAAGCCAGTCTCACCGGTCTTGATGAGGCTGCCGCATTGTCCTATTCTGAAATAGCATGGGAATATCAACAGCAAAATAGCACCTGGGTCACTCATGACCCCTCGTCATCAGAAACATTTTCACCGCAGGATTACCCCTTGTCTAATCCGGACACAAGCCTGTTCCTGAATATCGACCCTGTACCCGACACCATCAGGCTCCAGATTACCGACCCGGCAGGTTCTGTCCGGTATGATGATGTGCTTGATTCGCAGGAATTACCCCTGTTTCC
Organism: Tindallia sp.; assembly: GCA_007134225.1. GTDB lineage: Bacteria > Bacillota > Clostridia > Peptostreptococcales > Tindalliaceae > Tindallia. The sequence continues at coordinate 1,132 of SLLE01000095.1, read as the reverse complement.
CTTTAACGGCCGCCATGAATACCACTTGACCCTGAACTGGGAAGACAGCCACCAGCCATACCGGGGCACAGCCTCCACCCATTTCGGAATTGAAATGGATTTCCCCCTCACCTTTGAACCACCGGGCCCTGTTGCCCTGCAAGGAGAAATGCTTACCTTTCGCTTCCGCCACGTGCCGGAAGACGCTGAATTAGTACTTCAAGAGAACGTGACAGGAGGAGATTTGCCCCTCTATCCCATGGAAGATGGTTATGTGGCATATCTTCCCACCCACTATGGAAACACCCCCGGGGAATACAAACTGTCGTATGGTCTCCAGGGTGAACCCCTCACCGAGAGTACCCTGACCCTGCTTCCCAGGAACTTCCAAATACAGTACCTGACCATTGATCCCAGTGTGGCTGCTGCCACCAGGAATGAAGAAGCCACCGCTATGAGCGCCAGGTATTTTACCCCGTCCCGAAACAAAAGTGCACCAGAACGTTATTACACGGAAGACTTTGTCATACCTGTAAGCGGTCGGCTTACTACAGAATTTGGCGAAACCCGGTATGTGAACAATGCCCCCACCTCCTACCGTCACTCAGGCCTTGACATTGCTGCCGCTACAGGCACACCAGTCGTGGCTGTAAACCGGGGCCGTGTTGTTCTGGCCATGGAGTTGATCACACAGGGAAATACCGTGGTCATTGACCACGGGCAGGGGCTCTTTAGTGTGTATTTTCATATGGATGAGCTGAGCACTGCTGCCGATCGTATTGTTGAACGGGGCGAAACCATCGGCACCGTGGGAACCACCGGCTTTTCAACCGGTCCGCACCTTCATTTCACCATGTCTTATTACCGCCACAATCTGGAACCAGGCCATTTTCTGGTGGGAGAACCCATCACCTACCAGAATGCTGTTGACCACCTGGCGCCATAAATATTTGCACAGCACAAAGGGGACGGCAGACTGTGTGACAATACACACATGCAGACTGCCGATCCCCTTATCCTTTACTGATTTAACGGATAAATGAATAGTCAAAAATCACAAATCAGAATAAGAAAAAATTGTGTAAGTTGTTGATATTTCAACGTTTAAGAGCTATTTTATGGTGTAATAGAAGAAAGCATTACACCTACTCTA
>SLLE01000195.1 GCA_007134225.1 Tindallia sp. | reverse complement strand
TTCCAATTCTGTCTCCGGCTTATCGCGCCGGAATGCTTCACGGCTTTATCCATGTCATGATCACTATTGGTGCCATCATTTTTCTTATCACACCGCGCTATGTCACCATCACCTTTGAAATATTTAGGGCGGTTAATTCCGGCCGGCTGGGAGAAGGAGCGGCATACGCCTTTACGTTGATTGTCTTTACCGCTTTGGGGCTTACAGCTTTGACGCTTCTCTGGTCTTTGCCGCGCCTGATAAAAACCATGTTGGCCCGCACTCGTTCACTGGGAAAGGATGACTTGCCATGACCCTTGCCTTGAAGGAAATTTCAAAGACATACGGAACCGTTGAAGCTGTTAAAAAGCTGAATCTCACTATTCAGGAAGGAGAACTTCTGGTGCTGGTGGGACCCAGCGGCTGTGGGAAAACGACGATTCTGCGCATGCTGGCCGGCATTGTTCCTCCGGACGGTGGAAGAATCTTTTTTCAACAGCAGGATATGACGCGCTGGCCTCCGGAAAACCGGCCGACGGTGACGGTTTTTCAGGATTATGCCTTATTTCCGCATATGAATGTATATCAAAATATTGCTTATGGACTGAAAGTAAGAGGAATGAATAAAGGCGCCATACAGCAGAAAATTGAAGGATTTATGAAAATGATGCAGATTGAAGATATGAAAGAAAGAAATATCAATGCTCTCAGCGGTGGTCAAAAACAGCGGGTTGCCCTGGCCCGGGCCATGGTGGTGGATCCGGACATTTTGCTGTTTGATGAACCACTCAGCAGCCTTGATGCCAAGCTTCGGGTGGAAATGCGGGAAGAAATCCGACAGATCCAACAAAAAACTGGCATCACAGCCGTTTATGTCACCCATGATCAGGAGGAAGCCCTGGCCATTGCCGACCGGGTGGCCGTCATGAACCAGGGGTTAATGGAACAAATTGGTTCCCCGGAAGAAATTTACTACCAACCGGCCAGTGCTTTTGTAGCGGATTTTATTGGTTATGGCAACTTTGTGCCCGCTACCCTTCAAGAAGCGATGGATGAAACCGTAACACTTTCCTGCCTTGGCCAGACCTTTCAGCAGCATTCTTCCTGGCTTAATTTTTCGGATCAGGCTGTCGAGGCAGGAAACGGGAACGTAACCCTGTTTTTCCGGCCGGAATCCATGGTGCCGGATCCGGAAGGCATCTTTTCCGGCAAAGTTCTTCAAAAATCGTTTCTTGGCGCTTCCACCCGATACCTGGTGGAGTGCAATCAGGAAACTCCGCTGAAGATGGATACACTTTCTGTATTGCATCAGCTAGAACCGGGTGATCCGTTTCAATTTTCTCTGACAGGGGCTATGGTTTTTTGAAAGGAGATTTTCGTCTATGGCGATTCAATTTACGGTGCCCGGCGTCCGGTCTTTTGACATCCGGCACATTGTTTTTGATTTAAATGGAACCTTGGCCTATAAGGGGGCTATTTCAGAAAAGAGCAGGGCTCTGTTGAAAAAGCTTTCCCAACACGCCAGTCTCTATGTCATTACCGCCGACACCCACGGCACAGCGCCCATGATTCAGGAACAGCTGGGAACTGCTGTTAAGGTAGAGGTATTAGCCGGAAATGAGACAGCAAAAGAAAAGCAGCGGCTGGTTCAGCATTTGGGTACTGACCATACGGCTGCTCTTGGAAACGGTGCCAATGATGTGAACATGTTGGAGGAAGCGGTATTATCTTTTGCCGTTATGGGTGGCGAAGGTTGTTATGGGCCGCTGCTGACACAGGCCGATATTGTGGTGACCGACACTCATCATGCCCTGGAGATGCTTTTAAACCCGGATATGATTCGAGCCACGATGAGAAAATGATCCTCTTTCTATATCAGTCCCTGCCGGATGAAAGACTGCACCAACGGGTTGGCTTCCAGTCCGAAAAGATGGCTGACATCCCCGCTGTCCAGCACTTCCCCTTCGTACATAAAGGCTCCCCGGTTGCAAAGGCGTCTGGTCTGCTGAATGTTATGGGTGACCATGAGGATGGTGGGTTTTTCCATCGCATAGTATTCGCGAATTTTTTCCTCCAGCAAAATAATGGAGGATGGATCGATGTTCGCCGTTGGTTCGTCCAACATCAAAAGCTTTGGCTTAAAGACCAGCGCTCTGGCCAGGGCCACTTTTTGCCCTTCTCCACCGGAAAGGGTCCAGGCTTTTTGATCCCGCAGTCCTTCAATGCCAAAGTCTTCCAGCATGGCATTCACCCTCATGTGAATATCCCGTTTTGAGTAACCTCTGATTTTCAGAGGATACGCAATATTGTTATACACCGTGGTACGGAGCAGGTATGGCTTTTGAAACACCAGCGTCATGCTTCTTCGCGTTTTTTCATTCAGTGTATGGTTATGATAGAGCACGTTTCCTTCCGTGGCTTCCATCAACCCGGCGATGATTTTTAACAGCGTACTTTTACCGGAGCCGTTGGGCCCGATAATTCCCCAAAAATAACCTTCTTCTAATTCCAGTTCAGGGATTTGAAGGACGGTTTTTTCTTTGTATTTTTTTCTGATGGAAGATAAGGTCAGTTTCATGTTTAACGCTCCTGTTGCCAGTGGTATAGTAACGAATTAATGACGAAGGAAATGAGAAGCAGCACAATACCCGTGGCGATGGCCAGGGAATACTCCCCCATGTTTCTTAACATGGCGATGGTAGTGGTCATGATCCGGGTATGGCCGCGAATGTTGCCACCGACTACCATGACGGCGCCTACTTCTGACATGGCACGCCCATAGCCCGTTACGACGGCGGAAAGAATGTTGATGCGCAATTCCCGGATCAGCAGCCACACGGTCTGTGTCGGACTGGCGCCCATGGTTTTGGCCAGGTCCTGAATATCCGGCCCCCGTTCTTTGGTGCCATTAAAGACCACACCGGTGATAATGGGCGTTACCAGGGCAAATTGGGCAATGATCATGGCCGTCGGCGTAAAATTCAGGCCAAAATGCCCCAAAGGACCGCTTCGCAAAAACAGCAAAAAGAAAACCAGGCCGATCACCACCGGCGGCATGCTCATCAGGGTATAAATGATTCGTACCAGCAGCCATTTCCCGGGAAATTCACGGATGCCCAGCAAAACCCCAAAAGGAATGGCAAAGAGAGACGCCAGTAACGTTGCCGTCAGCGATACGACCAAGGATAATTGGACAATGGCAAAAAACTCCGGGTCCATGGTAATGATCAATTGAAAAGCATCCTGAAATCCGCTTACAAAGTTCTCCATCGAATGACTCCTTGATTTTTTAGTTAGTCAGTTGGTCTGTTGGTCAGTTGGAAAGGCAAAGATCAAACCCTGAAAGAGTGTTTGTTTCTTACTTTTTAGATCTTAGCACCCTAAAGGGTACAGGCTGCTTTTTATGTCGGAAGTTACTCCGTCCCAATCCAACATTTTGATCTGCATTCGGATAGAACAACGGCTCTCCAAATTCGTCTATCCCAAACTCCGCAATCATATCTTGCGTTTCCGGCGCAAGGATCCACTCCACAAATTTTTCAGCCGCCGGATAGTTAATGTGTTCGCCTTTGTCCGGATTGACCGCCATCACGCCATACTGATTAAAGAGAACTTCATCCCCTTCAAGCAGGATGACAAGGTCAATGCTGTTCAGCATGGATAAATAAGTTGCACGATCACTCATGGTATACGCTTCCAGTTCATTGGCCATTTGAATGACATCGCCCATTCCCTGACCGGCCTCAATGTACCAGTCACCGGAAGGTTCGTCGAAACCGGCGTCTTCCCATAAAGTCAGTTCCATCATATGTGTTCCGGAATTGTCGCCTCTTGAAACGAAGGAGGCCTCGTTCTCAGCAATTAGCCGGAATCCGGTCCGCACCTCGGAATTGGCATTTTCCATGAGACCGGCCGGATCAGCAGCAGGACCAATGATAATATAGTCATTGTACATAACATCAAAACGTCCGACGGTATCGCCAGCCCTTACCAGTTCTTCCTCCTGTTCCGCGGCGTGGGCCAGAATAACATCCGCTTCACCATCTTTCCCCATTTGCAGGGCAGCGCCGGTACCAACGGCTACCACTTTAACATCTATCCCGTGCTGCGCTTCAAAATCCGGCAGAATGAATTCCAGGAGTCCGCTACTCTCTGTGCTGGTGGTCGTGGCCATCACCAGTTCATTCTTATGTGCATCTTCATCAGTGCTTCCACATCCTGTCATCAAAAACACCATCAGGCTCAGCGTCAGAATGGCTTGCCGAATTCGCACTGCTTTCATCTCCTCACCTTCCCATTCTATCTCAATATCCAATGCCCAGGCAACCGAAGCCTGGAAAAATCATCCAACAAAAAACTCCTGTCCCATTAAGAACGGAGTCGTTAAATATCAAAGCCCTGATGGCAGCAGCCTATCAGACACGCTCCTTTCCACACTGGGAGGCATTGCCGTTTCCCGCAATACCCTGCCGGCCTTTCCTCATGGCCACTATCATGCTTTAGAGGATTCAGGCTCGGAGACTGATGGGATCCATATCCCTATTTCGTTACCCTGTATTATACGGATTTGTTAGAATTTTGTCAACTTAGAGGGAATTAATATCGTTTCTCTCTCGTCTGTGATCTTGTTTTTCTTCCTGTGATAGAAAAAATCTATTGTGGAAATTTTTGTCAACGATGTGCTGAAAATGGATTTCCAGCGAGCTTTTTTCTGTTATAATGAAGCTGGTAAGAAATAGAAGGAGGCTCTCTTATGTTCTTTTCTCTCACCCTTGGTCTTTTGGGAGGTCTTGGACTGTTTCTATATGGAATGAAACAAATGTCTTCCGGTATGCAGAAAGCCGCCGGGGAAAAGCTGCATCGTATTCTTGAAATATTAACGTCCAATCCTTATATGGCTACTCTCACCGGAATTATTGTGACGGTGCTGGTTCAAAGCAGCAGTACAACCAATGTCATGGCCATTGGCTTTGCCAGTGCTGGTTTAATGAATCTGTCCCAAACCGTTGGCACCATGCTGGGAGCCAATATTGGCACCACAGTGACGGCTCAGATCATTTCCTTTGACATTTCAGTGATCATTTATCCCGCCGTTGCTATTGGCGCCTATATGAATCTGTTTACCAACAAGCGAATTCACAAAGCCCTTGGCCAGACCATATTGGGCTTCGGCTTGCTGTTTCTTGGCTTAAATACCATGTCCGATGCCATGAATCCCCTGAGAGACTATACACCCTTTGTTCAATTACTGGCTACCTTTGGTCAGACACCACTTCTTGGAATTATCGCCGGAGCTCTTTTCACCGCCCTGATACAAAGTTCCAGCGCCACCGCCGGTGTTGTGATCGCTTTGACGTTCCAGGGGATTATTGATACCCCTTCCTCCATCGCCATCGTCCTTGGCGCTAATATAGGTACCAGCATTACCGCTGCGCTGGCCAGCATAGGCACTAATTTAACGGCTCGGCGCTCTGTGCTGGCCATTGTGACAGTTAAGGTTACCGGCGTAATGCTGGCACTGATTTTTTTTCAGCCCTTTCTTTCTTTGATCATGCTTACCGGGAGCAGCGTCACAAGGCAGGTGGCTAATGCTCATACCATCTTTAATGTGCTGAACGTTTTGCTGTTTTTCCCTTTTCTTACCCCTTTCCTGAACCTGATTCTCCGACTCATTCCCGGGGAAGAACCTGTCGTGGAGACCGGCACGAAGTACATAAATGCAAGAGTGCAAAAAACCACTTCTATCGCCATTGGCGCTGCCCGGCAGGAATTGCTTCGGATGGCCGCCATTGCCAAAGGAATGCTTCAGGATTCGCTTCACCTGTTCATTCATGATGATCGTAGCATGATCGGTGCCACCCGTCAAAAAGAAGAGCTCATTGACAGTCTTGAAAGAGATATTACGATTTTCCTGACGGAAGTTTCTCAAAGCTCCCTTAGTCAGAGCCAGTCCAAGACAGTAACTTCTCTTATGCATTTCAGCAGTGATCTGGAACGTATCGGCGATCACGCCCATAATATTATTCATCTGGCAGAACTCAAAATGGAAGAAGGACTGGTTTTTTCTTCAGAAGCTGTCACCGAGCTGGAGCAAATGCATGAGTTGGTAGATCAGATGATTTCCGGAGCCATGGAGGCTTTTGAAAAAGAAGACACCTCCCTGGCCAGGGAGGTGATTGCGAAAGATCACGATGTGGACAGCATGGAAAGAAGTCTCCGAAAAGGTCATATCGAACGCTTAAACCAAAAAGTCTGCATCCCTCAGTCTGGTGTGATCTTCCTGGATATCATCAGTAATCTGGAACGGGTGGCTGACCATGCCACAAACTTGGCAGAAGTGGTGACGGGCGATTTTTAATAAAGACCTGAAAAAATTAAAACACACAAAATTTATCGGCAATATGGGTGTATACTTCTACGCTTTTAACCAAATCGTTGATTTCAATTTTTTCTTCCGCTGTATGGGCCAGTGCAATATCTCCCGGTCCAAATACAACGGTGGGAATCTTCATGTATTTTGAAATAAGCGCTCCATCCGTCCACCCATATTCGGTTTGCACCTCCGGCTCCTGTCCGATCACTTCTTGAATGGCCTCTTTCACCGCTAAAACGATGGATTCATCCATACCAGTATTCAAGGGCGGGTGAGGCAGGACGGAAACGCTTTCCGGTGTTCGGCTGATCTCAATTTCGAAACTGGGGTCCTCTTTTTTCATTTGATCAGCAATGTCCTGATACTCCTGAATCACCGACTCCAGGGTTTCACCCTCCACATAACGACGATCCAGCCGCACCAGCGCTTCTTCCGCCACCGTTGACTGACCGGTTCCGCCTTTGATGGTTCCAATATTCATGACAGAAGTTCCCATGAAATCATGTTTACGCTGTTTCAGCTTAGGATATAATTCTTCTCTTACTTTGTTCAGGAATTCCACGGCTTTTTCAATGGCATTGACGCCTTGTTGCGGTTTGCCGCTATGGGCTCCCTTGCCTTTGAACTTTATATCCAGCCAAACCAGGCCTCGGTGACTCGCAACATATTTAAAGTCTGTCGGTTCTCCCACCACGGCTCCGTCCAGTGAGATGTCATGACTCCCAAGACATTCTTCACAGGCCACCAGGCTTTCCATTCCTTTGCTTCGAGTTTCTTCCCCCACTACACCGGAAAAAACGATATCGCCATCCAGTTCCTGCTCCGCTCTTTTCAGGACCACCAGCGTCATCATCATGGCTGCCACGGGTCCTTTCATATCGACAGCGCCTCTTCCCCAGATATAGCCCTGTTTCACCTCTCCGCTAAATAGATCCTGCGAGCTCATTTCTGCGCCAAACAAGTCTTCATTCATGTCATCCGGCTTTTCTGTATCGATATGCCCATTCAGCATCAGGCTTTTTCCTTCCGGCGTTTTCCTTCCTTTTATAAAGGCAATTACATTGCTGCGCTCTTTCTCCACATGCTGAAGATGGGCATGGATTCCGTGCTTTTTAAAAAAATCCAGCACGTATTCAGCCACTTCTTTTTCCTGCGTTTCCACCCCTACATGGCTGGGGATGCGAAGCAGGTCCTTCGTCAGATCAATTAATTCCTGTCGTTGGAAGTAATCGGTTGCTCGTATCATTTGTCACACTCCTTGAATGATTTTGTCTTGTCCGCCATGCCGTCGATGATCCGTTGGATTTCCGGCAAGGCTTCTGTTAATTTTTCTGTATCTTCCAAGGCGGCAAAGGCTTCTGTTTCTTCGGCCAGTTGGGCCATTTGGGTGACGCGAAGATTCGCCGAGGTTCCTTTCAGGGCGTGAAGACACCTCTTCACTTCCTTGAAATCTCCCTGCTGAAAGGCGGCATTCAAATCAGGCATCAGCTTCTGCCATTCATCGATCCCCTGGTTCAGAAGTGTTTTTGCCGTTTCTTCGTCAAGCCCAACATCCTGGATCATTTTGTTGATGGCTTCTCTTGTGGCTGTTTCAGGGGAATTCACTGAGGAAGGTTTCTTCTTCAATGGTTGCGCCATGCCGATGCCTTCCTGGAGGAGTCTATTCACCTGCTCAAAATGGATGGGTTTGGTCAGATAGTCATCCATCCCAGCTTCCAGGCATCTGGCTTTGTCTTCTTTCATAGCATGGGCTGTCATAGCGGCAATCCGGGGCTGTTGGATCATATCGAGCTGCCGAATCCTTCGGGTGGCTTCCAGACCGTCCATGATGGGCATCTGAACGTCCATCAGCACCAGATCATAGCTTTCTTTCCGGCAGGCTTCCACAGCTTCCTCTCCGTTTTGGGCCACGTCACAGCTCAGGCCTCTATTCTGAAGCAACTGCACCACCAGTGCCCGGTTGGCTTTCTGGTCTTCCACCACCAGTACTTTGATCTTTTCCTGATTGTGGGCTTCCCGCAGGGTATGCCGAGTAATAAGGGCTGGCTTTCCCGTTGGTTTCTTTTGACCAACCAGGTTGGCGACGGTGTCCAACAGGTCCCGACGCCGCATGGGTTTGGTAAGATACGCACGAAAACCATCTTCGCCGGCTTGCTTACTATCACCGACTTGGACAGCGGAGGTGGCAAGGAATCGGGGGATTTCTTGAGTGGCCGGGATGGCCTGCAGGGCGGCGGCCAGCTCTTTTCCGCTCATGTTAGGCATTTGCTGGTCCATAATGACAGCGTGGACCGTTCTGCCCTGGCGTGAGTTTTTCATCAGAAAATCCATGGCATCGATTCCCCGACTGGCTTCGGTAACGCGACAACCGGCTTCTTCCAGGTAGGTGCGAAGTACCTCACGGTTTTGTGCTGCATCGTCCACAATGAGGATGTGTTTTCCTTTCAGAACCTGATGATCTGTCAGGGTTTGTACCGGGGTATGGTCAATGGGCAGCGGCAGTGTTACGGTAAAGGTGCTGCCTTCTCCCGGGGCGCTGTCAACAGCAATCTCTCCATCCATCAGTTTCACCAGGTCCCGGGTAATGGCCAGTCCCAGTCCGCTCCCGCCATATTCCCGGGTATTGGAGGCATCTGCCTGGGTAAAGGCTTCAAAAATGTGTTCCTGGGTTTCTTTCGGTATCCCGATGCCAGTGTCCCGAACCTGGATTTCGACGATACCGATAGTTTCTGTTTCGCTTTTCATGCGGCATTCCACCGTGACGGTACCGGTTTCGGTGAATTTCACGGCGTTACTTACCAAATTGGTGAGGATCTGGCGCAGTCGGGTGGGGTCACCTTTAACCCGATGAGGCAGGCCGGCATATAACTGTAAATGCAGTTCGATATTTTTACTGTGGCCCCGATAACTCTGGGGCAGCACCACATCTTCCAACGTTGAGCGCAAGTCAAAGGGGATGGCTTCCAGCTCCATTTTGCCGGATTCGATTTTGCTCAGGTCTAAGATATCGTTGATCAGGCTTAACAGGGTTTCGCTGGAGGTCATTATGTAGTCAATGTATTTGGCCTGCTGCAGGTCCATCTCTGTTTCTTCCAGGAGCTGTAAAAAACCCATGATTCCGTTCATCGGGGTGCGGATTTCATGGCTCATATTGGCCAGAAACTGACTTTTGGCCCTGGTGGCTTGTTCTGCCTGGTATGCGGCAAGATCCAGTTCCACGTTTTGCTGTTCCAGCATTTTTGCATATTCCTGCAGTTTTTCTTCCGCTTTTTTTCGGGCGGTAATGTCTTCGAGATATCCATGCCAAAGAATACTGCCGTCAGCCTGGTTTTCCGGTCGGGCGGTTCCCTGCAGCCATCTTAATCCTCTTTCCGGAAGGATCACCCGGAATTCTTCCTGCCATATTTTCATGGTGTCGGCTGAGGATTGAATGCTTGCAGAAACCCGGTCTAAATCCTCTGGATGAATGCGGGTAAACGCCAGAGAAGCATCCGTTTTAACTTCATCCGCTCTCACTTCAAACACATGAAAAATGCCGTCGCTGGCATAAGGAAAACAAGAGGTGCCGTCCGGATAGAGATGATACTGATAGATGGCTCCAGGAACCTGCTGTGAGAGTTTTGTCAGCAGCTGGTCCCGACGGGTCAATTCTTCTTCGATTTCTTTCAGGGGTGTCTGATCCACCAGGTAGCCCCGGTGTTGGATAATTTGCCCCTGACGGTCTGTGATGCACCGGGTCTGGTCATAAAACCAGCGGTAGGTGCCGGACTTTGTTTGAAGCCGATAAGACTGATTATACTGCTGAATGCCCTGCTTTCGATAGGCTAAGGATTCGTTGGCTACCCTGTTGGCATCCTCCGGATGGATGATGGAATCATATTGAAAGGTTTGGATTACCATTTCGTCAGGCGTGTACCCCAGTATTTCGGCTACGTTTTGAGAAACCTGCAGAACACTTCCCGTATCACCCGGTTTCCATTCGATGGTAACCACAGGACCGGCAACAAAAAGATCCCGCTCCTGTTGCAGTTGAAGCATCGCTTGTTCCCGTCCCATCAGAAGGCCGGCCTGGTTTGCGTAAAGGATGGCCGTTTCCGGATTTTCCAATGGTCTGCCGCGAGGCATGAGCAAGGTGAAATCTCCCATGGATTTCTCTTGCTTCATGACTTTCACAACCACAGCCTGTCCGATGCCAAAGGTTTTTTCCAGCAGGCGGATCAGGTGGTTTGGCAGGGTTTTTCCTGTTAAGCCTTGCAGGCTTTCAAAGGTGGTGAGCGTCTCATCCTGAATCATTTTCTGACGATCCGGGTCATGGGGCCATCGTTTGCCAACCGGGTTAAACCCCAGTATCTCAACTGCTTTCATCAGATTCTGGGACGCACCGGCAATGGCAATGGTGGTGAAGTCCAATCCATTATCATCAAATCGGTTGAAAGCAACATAAGCGGCTCCTGTAAGGCTTCGCATGTCTTCTGCGATTGTCTCGGCATCCATGCCAGCTGTGGTTTGGAGAAAGCGCTGACTGGATTGGATGACGCTTTTCAGTTTTTCTTTCTCCAGTTGTTGCTCGGTAATATCGATAAAGAGCGTAGCAAAAAAACCCGGGGTAGTGCTGAAAACAGAAACCCTGTACCAACGGTCCAGGGACTTGACGTACTGTTCAATTTTGAAGTTCTTTCCAGTGAGAGCCTCCTGGCCAAGAGTGCCGATCCGATCGAAGACATCGGTTTTGATGCCAGGCAATACTTCTGTCCCCCGTTTACCAATAAGATCCTCTGCTTTTAGTCCGGTCATGGCCTCAAAGGCCGGGTTCACCTGAAGAACTACATAGTCTATGGGTTCTTCTGTCTCATTGGTAATGACCTTATGGTAAGCGTAGGCTTCCGGCAGGTGTTGTTGCCAGGCTTGAAGCTCTCGGTCTGCTTCGCTCATCCTCGTTCATCCTTCCTCTCATCATTCATGCATCAAGACTATTTTCATCGTTATTAAGAATAGCCATTTGAAGGTTGACTAAACATTATCCTCATTATTATATCATTTTAGGCTTTTTTGACAAGAAGACAAGGGGACAGGGACTGCTTTCCTGTCCCTTTGTCTTTCTGTTTTTCTATGTTCCCGCTCCAAACACTTTCTAAGCGCATGTTCCGGCATCGGCTTGTAAAAAAGATACCCCCGAAATGCTTCGCAGCCGAATTGCTGCAGCAACTCTTTTTGTTCTTTCAACTCAACACCCTCTGCAATGACTTTCAACTCCAGCTCGCGAGCCAGGGTTATAATTTGTTTGACTATGGCGGCTTCTTTGCTGTCTTTCCCAAGATGGTCGATAAAGGACTTATCAATTTTCAGAACATCCAGCGGCAATACCCGAAGGTAATTAAGGGAAGAATAGCCTGTTCCAAAATCGTCCAGGGCCACTTTCACGCCGAGGTTTTTTACTTTTCCAAGTGTTTCAATGCTATGCTGCAGGTTTTCCATGGCAGCGGTTTCCGTAATTTCGATTTGAAGGTTTTCCGGCGGCACTCCATATTGTTGAAGGATTCTATCAATCCATTCCGCCAGGTCAGGTCGCTTAAACTGGACCGGTGAAAGGTTCACGGAAATTGTCAGTGAAAACCCAAATGTTTCTGCCCACTCAGCATAATCGCTTAGAGCCGTTTGCATCACCCATTCTCCAATGGGGATGATTTGGCCGGATTCTTCCGCAATATCCATAAAGAAAACCGGTGACAGGATCCCTTTTTCCGGATGATCCCACCGTATCAAGGCTTCTGCTCCGAAAATGAGCTGTGTATCGGCTTGCATCACAGGCTGATAATAAAGGACAAACTCATCTCGCTGAAGCGCATGGCGTAGGTTTTTTTCTGTTTCCATCCACGTGTTGACGCGTTCCTGGATGGCTTGATCAAAGAAACGATAGTTGTTTTTTCCCTGTGCCTTGGCTTCGTTCATGGCAGCATCGGCATACTGTATTAATGTACCTCTATCCTCACCATCCTCCGGATACATGGCTGCACCGATACTGGTGCCCATAAAAAATTCACTGCTCCCGATTCGAAAGGGAGGTATAAACTGATTAAGAATCTTTTGAGCGAATACCTCCATCTCCTGCCGTGATGAGATCCCTGGCTTTAGAATTAAAAATTCATCTCCTCCGGAACGAGCCAGTATTTCTCCATCTTTCATCAATTGGCTTAACCGTTCTGAACCCTGCCTGAGGATCTCATCTCCCGTCTGGTGACCGCGGGTATCATTAATCCGTTTAAAATCATCCAAATCGATACTCAAAAGGCCCAGCTTCCGTTGGGATTTTCTATGGGCATTCAGGCTCTTCTCAAGGTGATCATAAAAAAGGGTTCGGTTTGGCAGTTCCGTTAATGCGTCGTAATAGGCCATTCCCTGTATTTCCATCATCAAGTGCTTCTGTTCTGTCACATCGATGTGGGAACCTGACATCCGGAGAGGTTTGCTTTGATCGTCCAGAACGGCTTTGCCTCGACTCTGAATCCATCGATAGTCACCATCGCTGTTTTTGATTCTGAACTCACACTGGTAATGTGGTTCCTGGCCGGATAGATGTGCTTCTTTGGCTTTTTCTATCTTTGGCAGGTCTTTCGGGTGGACCAGGGATCCGAATGAATCCTCCGTATCCTCCCATTCGTTGTTTTTGTATCCCAGCATCTCTTTGGTTCGATGAAATACCATCCGTCCTGTACGAAAGTCCTGATCCCAAATATTATCAGTGCATCCTTCCACAATGAGTTGATATTTTTCTTTTGCTTCCTGCAGTTGGTCCAGCTTATGCTCCAATGCCTCGTACTGCTCTTTCATTTCTTCGTCCATGGCCACCACTGCTTCATAGGTAGCTTCCAGTTCTTCATAATGGCTCAAAAGCTGCTTCCCGGAACTTTTCAGCTTTTTTGTCTGATACCGGATGATGCCAAACAACAGTAAGGTTGTCAAGAGGATAAACAGCCAGTCTTTGTAGGGCTGCATCTGACGGTATCGATCCATATCCTTTGCCAACAAAGACAGTGCCTGATCTGAAAAAAGGATCCATAAACTGCTTATGATGACATAAGCTCCGACAATCTTTAGAATGATTCGCTGGTCCTTCTGCATTTTCCCAATACCTCTTTCATCGCCCATTTTCATCCGATAAAAAACCGCCCAACAAAAAAGTGGCCGGTTACGCTCCTCACTCCTCCATGGCCTTTAAGCGTCCATATTAAACCATGAGATCAATGTGTCCATCCTGAAACAAACAGATTCCTGTTTGTGTATTTGTGTTGTTTATTTAGATATTATTTTCACCATTATATCATTTTTGGCAATTCTGCACTGTTTTCTTTTGGATTTTTATCAGATCATTTGCTTTGTATCTGGAATAGGTAAAAAGAGGCGGATATTCTCCGCCCCTTTACACTTTCTCACTATCAATTTATCGGCCAAACTTGTTTCCAGCACCCTGCATATGTCCTCTTTCAGAGGTTCTTCCAAAACCAACGGCCAATGGCTCGTTGACTTCGCGTCCGGAGGCATCCCCGCTGCAGTTTTCCATTCGCTCCGTGATGATGTCTTTGAATTCGTCGCCTTGTGCTGCTGTCAAGCGCTCCAGGTTTATCAGTTCGTCAATGCGAAGGATCTTGAAGTTCAAACGGTCTTCCACGGAACCACTCATGTCTCTTAACTGGGCACCGTTAGCATTGCCTCTTCCGGGTGTGTCGGCAAAGGCCATGGAAGCACTAAGCCCTACCACCAATAAACTGACTGCTGCTACTTTTAAGATTTTTTTCATTTAAAACATCTCCTTTTCACTTTTGTTTGTTTGATGCTACGAGTTCATTATAGCGGGGTAATGTGACAGTCTTGTGAAAAGGAGATGAAAAAAAGTACATAAATGGCGCACCTGGGAAGATTCGAACTTCCGACACCTGGTTTAGGAAACCAGTGCTCTATCCCCTGAGCTACAGGTGCATATAACTGTCAACAG
Organism: Tindallia sp.; assembly: GCA_007134225.1. Classification (GTDB taxonomy): domain Bacteria; phylum Bacillota; class Clostridia; order Peptostreptococcales; family Tindalliaceae; genus Tindallia. The sequence continues at coordinate 27 of SLLE01000195.1, read as the reverse complement.
TTTTGTATTCCTTGCTACCTACCCATT